>NZ_JBBNAN010000435.1:0-6132 GCF_037994405.1 Phyllobacterium sp. | reverse complement strand
ATAGCCACCCGCTCTTGCGAAACCGCCAGAACAGTATCAGGCACGCGCAAGCCATCAGGCCCATGATCCAATAATAGCCATTTGGGGAATCAAGTTCGGGCATATATTTGAAGTTCATGCCGTAGATGCCGGCAATCGCCGTTGGTACCGCCAATATCGCCGCCCATGCTGCGAGACGCTTGGAAATAACCGTTTCCTGACTTTGTCCGACCAGCAAACTGGCCTCAAAGGCAAAGGCGAGAACTTCGCGTAATCCATCGATCTTCTCCTGAACGGTACGAACGTGATCGGTAACGTCCCGGAAGAGCGGCTGCATCGCGGATTGGATTTGCGGCAAGTCCGTATTGCTGAGGCGCCCGCAGACATCGACCAGCGGCCCGACCGCATTACGCAGACGCAAAAGATCTCGGCGCAACATATATAGCCGCTCCAGATCGCTGCTGGTCATTGGCTTGGTTAGAACCCGATCCTCAATGGATTCGACCTCATCATGGATCGCCTCCAATACAGGCATATAATTATCCACGATGAAATCCAGAATGGCGTAGAGGATGAAGTCTTCGCCCTTTGCTAACGCGTAAGGCGACGTTTCCCAGTGCTTGCGTACTGGCGTGTAGGACGTCGAAGCCCCATGGCGAACACTGACGATATAGCCCTTTCCTAGAAAAACATGCGTCTCGCCAAACGCGACCCTTCCATCGATGAGTTGAGCAGTTCGTGCCACAACAAAGATTGCGTCACCATATTGTTCCAGTTTAGGACGCTGATGTGCATGCTCGGCATCCTCGATTGCTAGGCTGTGCAGCCCGAATTGCTTCTGAACGCGGTGCAGCAGCTCCCCGTCAGGCTCCAAAAGACCAATCCAGACAACATGTCCTTCGCGGTTTTTCCAGGTGCCCGCATCATCGATCGCGATATCAGCAATCCGCTTTCCGTTCGCGTAAACGCAGGAAGCGATAACACTGACATTCTGATCCTTCGATGCCGACGCATCGGGAAATGGCGGGGCTTCTTCAAACGCGGATCGTTGGGATACCATGGCGTCTCCGATCTTAACGATGGGATAAAGACTATCCTTTGCTGGTGAACCTTTCCAGCTATCTCTTAGCCGCAGCCGCTCGCATCGATCTTTGCGAGAAAACGGTGAACTAAGTGATTTTTTTGCAATGCTGTTCAAAAAATTGTCACAAGTCGCATTTAGGCAAAGGACAGTAATGCGTGAATGATTGTGGTTTCCACGAATCGGTCCACAATAACGGAATAATAAGATCAAGAATGAGTGGAGCCTTGAACGTAACCTACCAGGACGAGATTGTGACCGACAAGCGAATCGAAATGCCCGATGGCAAGATTCGCCAAGTTGCGGCGCTCGTCTATCGTGTCAAAAAGCGCCAGCCTGAAATTCTTTTGATCACCAGCCGCGGTACCGGGAGGTGGGTGCTGCCCAAAGGCTGGCCGCAGATTGGCAAGACCTTCTCTCAATCCGCCCGCACTGAAGCCTATGAAGAGGCCGGTGCACGTGGCCACATCGCTCCCTTCTCCATCGGCATCTATACATACGAGAAGAACGATATGTATGACGGCGAAACCGGCGATTTCGTTGTCGATGTCTTTCCTATGCGGTTTTCGCACCAAGAGAAAAATTGGCCTGAGCGCGGTGAACGCCGGCTCGAATGGTTCAGCGTTGAAGAGTCGGCACGCCGGGTTGAAGAACCGGAACTGAAAGCGCTGATTTCGAATTTTGATCCTGCGCTGGTCGCAATTCGCTAGCTGACGGTTTGGGCAAGCGGCGAAGGCGCCTCAAGATTTAGTTGAACGCTCATAATGTTTGCCGGGACGCTCGTGCGAGCTCCGCGCCCTCACCGTTTGCAAACATCCGGACACGTTTCTCCCCGTTATCCACATTTGTGACACACAAGATATTGCGGTCACAAATATGTAAAAAACTATTTCTTGACGCTCGCCTGCGAGTCACTTTTTATGGTCTCCGGCGTTGCGTTTGTAGCGTGACCGGAGCGTCTGTAGCCGGTTCTTCTCCAGTTTGTGCTGTGTTTTCCGGAGCTTGTGCCCTATGGGCGCATGCCTTCGAAGAACTGTGCCTGGGAGGAAAAATCTGGATATGCACAGGCAAATATTTGTTGGGTAAATAGGGCTTTAACACAATATTTAGTGTTTGCACATACATTAAGTACCAGATAGTGTGACACTCTCATCAACGATGAATCACACGACAGGCGTCAGAAAAAAGGGCCGCCAGGCCCGGAAATGAGGCGGGGAACCGCAGCGATGACGGGCCAGGGTGAAGCAGCCGGTTTCAGCCATTGAAACCGGATAGGCGGATTTGTGTTCGTAGGCGCGCAACACTTCACATGGCGCCGAAGGGACACTATATATAGGGACAAGGACGAGACAGATGCGGATCGAACGGCGATTTACCAAAGAGAACCAGTCAGCCTACGCGGAGATCGAATTCCGTGTAGCGACCAGTGAGATCAAGAACCCGGACGGATCTGTCGTGTTCCGCCTGGAGAATATCGATGTTCCGGCCCAGTTCAGCCAGGTGGCCGCCGATATTCTGGCACAGAAATATTTCCGCAAGGCAGGCGTACCGGCCAAGCTGAAGAAGGTTGAGGAAAACTCTGTTCCTTCCTGGCTCTGGCGTTCGGTAGCAGATGAAGAAGCCTTGGCTGCGCTGCCGAGCGAAGAGCGCTATGGCTCCGAAATGGATGCACGCCAGGTTTTCGACCGTCTCGCGGGCACCTGGACCTATTGGGGCTGGAAGGGCAAATATTTTGATAGCGAAGCTGACGCCCTCGCCTTCCGTGATGAGCTTGCCTACATGCTCGCCACCCAGCGCGTTGCACCTAACTCGCCGCAATGGTTCAATACCGGCTTGCATTGGGCCTATGGCATCGATGGTCCGGGCCAGGGTCACTATTATGTCGATCCGGACACCGGCAAACTGACCAAATCCAAATCATCCTACGAGCATCCGCAGCCGCATGCCTGCTTCATCCAGTCCGTTGCCGACGATCTGGTCAATGAAGGCGGCATCATGGATCTGTGGGTCCGCGAGGCGCGCCTGTTCAAATATGGCTCCGGTACGGGTTCGAACTTTTCCTATTTGCGCGGCGAGGGCGAAAAGCTCTCCGGCGGCGGCCGCTCGTCCGGTCTGATGTCTTTCCTGAAGATCGGTGACCGCGCCGCCGGCGCCATCAAATCCGGCGGTACGACCCGCCGTGCTGCCAAGATGGTTGTCGTCGACGTCGATCACCCGGATATCGAGGAATATATCGACTGGAAGGTGAAGGAAGAGCAGAAGGTTGCCGCTCTCGTCACCGGCTCCAAGATCGTCAGGCAGCATTTGACAGCCATCATGAAGGCTTGCGTCAATTGCGAGGCCGACAATGGCAATTGCTATGAGCCCACGAAGAATCCAGCGCTGAAGCGTGAGATCAAGGCGGCCAAGAAGAATCAGGTTCCGGAAAACTACATCCAGCGCGTCATCCAGTTCGCCAAGCAAGGCTATACGGATATCGACTTCAAGACCTATGACACGGATTGGGATTCGGAAGCCTATCTGACTGTTGCCGGCCAGAACTCCAACAATTCCGTTTCGCTCAAGGACGAATTTTTGCGCGCTGTCGAAAGCGACGGTACCTGGAACCTGACCGCCCGCAAGGACGGCAAGGTGATGAAAACGCTGAAAGCCCGCGATCTTTGGGAAAAGATCGGCTATGCCGCCTGGGCATCGGCTGATCCGGGTCTGCACTTTAACACGACGATGAATGATTGGCACACCTGTCCGGCCGCCGGTCCGATCCGCGCATCCAATCCGTGCTCGGAATACATGTTCCTTGACGACACGGCCTGCAATCTCGCCTCAATCAACCTCCTCACCTATCGTGGCAAGGATGGCACGTTCGACGTCGTCCGCTATGAGCATACGGCCCGTCTTTGGACGATCGTTCTCGAAATCTCAGTGATGATGGCCCAGTTCCCTTCGAAGGAAATTGCCAAGCTTTCCTATGAATACCGCACGTTGGGTCTCGGTTATGCCAATATCGGCGGTCTGCTAATGACCTCCGGCATACCCTATGACAGCGACGAAGGCCGTGCCATTGGCGGTGCTCTCACTGCCATCATGACCGGTATCGCTTATGCTACCTCCGCGGAAATGGCCAAGGAACTTGGTACATTTCCAGGCTATGCACCCAATGCCGCCAGCATGCTGCGCGTCATTCGCAACCATCGCCGCGCTGCGCATGGCGATAACCAGGGCTATGAAGGCCTGGCTGTCAACCCGGTTGCGCTGATTGCCACCGACTGCCCGGATCAGGACCTGGTCACCCATGCGAAGTCTGCGTGGGACAAAGCGCTCGAGCTCGGGGAAAAGCACGGCTACCGCAATGCACAGGCTACTGTTATCGCGCCAACCGGCACGATCGGTTTGGTCATGGATTGCGATACGACGGGTATCGAACCCGATTTTGCACTGGTCAAGTTCAAGAAGCTCGCCGGCGGCGGCTACTTCAAGATCATCAACCGCGCTGTTCCGGAAGCTCTACGCACGCTTGGTTACTCGGAAAGCCAGATCGCCGAGATCGAGGCCTATGCTGTTGGCCACGGCAATCTCAATCAGGCGCCTGGTATCAATCCCGGCTCGCTGAAGGCCAAGGGCTTTACCGACGAGATCATCGCCACGTTGAACGCAGCATTGAAGTCGGCCTTCGACATCAAGTTTGCAGTGAACAAGTGGACGATCGGCGAAGACTTCGCCAAGAATGTGCTTGGCTTCACTGACGAGCAGCTCAACGATATCTCCTTCGAGATCCTGCCGGCACTTGGGTTCTCGAAGAAGGAAATCGAAGCAGCCAACATCCATGTTTGCGGTGCAATGACCCTCGAAGGCGCGCCCTTCCTCAAGGAGGAACATTACCCCGTCTTCGATTGCGCCAATCCGTGCGGCAAGATCGGCAAGCGTTATCTTTCGGTCGACAGCCATATCCGCATGATGGCCGCCGCCCAGCCCTTCATTTCCGGTGCGATCTCCAAGACGATCAACATGCCGAATGAAGCAACGGTCCATGATTGCAAGTCTGCTTATATGCTCTCCTGGAAGCTGGCACTGAAAGCCAATGCGCTTTACCGCGATGGTTCGAAGCTGTCACAGCCGCTGAACGCCTCACTGCTCGCCGATGAGGACGAGGATGAGGATGATGCAGTCGAGACGCTCATCGAAGCTCCTGCCGCCGCCCGCGCCGTGCAGGTCACCGAAAAGATCGTCGAGCGCATCGTCGAAAAATACGTCCACGATCGTGAGAAGTTGCCGAACCGCCGCAAGGGCTACACCCAGAAGGCCACGGTTGGCGGCCACAAGATCTACCTGCGCACCGGCGAATTCGACGATGGCCGGCTCGGCGAGATCTTCATCGACATGCACAAGGAAGGCGCAGCGTTCCGGGCAATGATGAACAACTTCGCCATCGCCATCTCGCTCGGGCTGCAATATGGCGTGCCGCTCGAAGAATATGTGGAGGCCTTTACCTTCACGAAATTCGAACCCGCGGGCATGGTTCAGGGCAATGACGCGATCAAGAACGCGACATCGATCCTCGACTACCTGTTCCGCGAACTCGCCGTCTCCTATCTGGGCCGTCACGACCTCGCTCATGTCGATCAGTCGGATTTTTCCAATACCTCGCTTGGTCGCGGTATTTCCGAAGGCAAGGCCGAACCGGTCTCCAAGGGTCTGACACGTGGCGCGTCCCTGAAGGTCGTCTCGCCGAACAAGGCCGATCCGAAGGGTTTTAGCGGCGCAGCGGGAACAGGCGTCGTCAGCGCGCCGAAGGCAACTGCGTCATCAAATGTCACGACCCTCGCCAGCCGTACGGCAACAGCACTCGCTGCAAAACCGGCAGTCGCCGCTGTTGCCCAAGAATCAACGGCTTTCAAGCGTGATTATGAAGAACGCGCCAAGGACCAGGCGGAAACCGAGGTAAGTGCGGCATCAGCCCTGTTCGAGGACACCGACGCAGAGGCCGCAGCCGAAGAAGCCAAGGCCGAGGCGAAGAAGGTGATGTCCGAGCGCCGCATCAAGTCGATGATGCAGGGCTATACCGGTGACAGCTG
>NZ_JBBNAN010000434.1:0-11567 GCF_037994405.1 Phyllobacterium sp. | reverse complement strand
TAAGACAGCGGAAATTCCGCATGGATTGCATTTCGCAATAGCGGGAAAAGCCGGTTCATGGCAAGCGACTTGCGCAGCTTGCGGGCCGTCACGGTGAGAAAGGTGCGATTCTGAACGTTTTGGGACGGCGCTCTAGCGTGACATCAGCGTCAGGCAGGGCATGTCCGCCATAATTGAACTGGTTACGCCGCCGAAGACCCATTCCTTCAAGCGCGACTGGCTATAGGCACCCATAACAAAGAGTGATGCGTTCTTTTGTGCAATCCAGCGCCGTAACACCTTGTCCGTGGCCTCGCCGTGCGATTCAATTATGTGGGGGTTCACATTGGCGCCATGACGGCGCAGTGCATCAGAAAGGGGAGTGCCGGGGATATCGGTACTCGGGTCATTGGATTTCTTCGGGTCGACCCAAAGCACATCAACGCTTTCCGCTTTGACCAGAAGCGGTACAGATTCGAATGCGGCGCGAGACGCTTCGCGCTTGCCATTGAACGCAACGACAACCTGATCGATCTTCTCGGGCACCGGCGTCTTATAGGGGACAAACAGCACGGGCCGGCCGCTTTCCATCACCAAGGGATCGGTCACGTCATTGACGCTATCGGGATCGTTAGGGTCCGGCTGACCAGCGATAATGATATCGGCACGCAAGGCGCTCTGCGTAACTCCGGCCGAAGGACTGCTGCTTTCAGAGCGCACGATGCGAAATTCGTGGGAGATTGTCCCCTTCGCCATTTCAGCATTGAAAAGAGCCGTGATCGCTTCCGAGTTTTCCTTGTGACGCTGTTCGTGCGCTTCGAAAAGGGTTGTATCGGCAAAGCCGGTTGGATCTGCGTAAACAATGGGCGAGGGGATGGTATAGAGACCAATAATATGGGTTCGATCACTGGAGGAGGCGATCAACTTTGCAGCGCTTATGACCCTTCTTGCTTCGCGTTCGCTGCGAATAAAGGCGATGATCGTGCGAAATGCCATAATGGCCTCCATCGGTTGTTGCATCCCAGGATGCATCTGAACTCATTATACCCCTTAAGCGCAACAAATGCTTTGTAGTTTCCGCAGCTTGTCCAAAATCAACGTAATCATCGGACTGCTGTCGCAGCCGCTATTTGCTCAACCATTTTCTTGACGGCTGTCTCGGCTGCAATGAGTTTTTGCTCATCGCGCGCACGGATCACCAGCTCGGTGGAAAACCGGTTGTTCTCGTATTTTGGGTAGGAGCCTATGATCGTCTCGGGGTGGGCCGCCTGGATTTCGCGCAGCGGAACGGCAATAGCACCTTCGCCAAAGGGACAATTTACCGAACGGGACATCAGACGTTTGCCAACCCTCAAGGTGGGAATCACATTGTCGAGCATGGCTTGGAAGACAGATGGGACGCCTGCCATTACATAGACATTGCCAATATTGAAGCCAGGTGCCGTCGAGACAGGATTGTCGATATGAATCGAGCCGCGTGGCATGCGCGCCATGCGCTGGCGGCTCTCGGTAAACTCCAGTCCGCGCGCAGCATAATTGTCGCCCATAAGCTTCATTGCTTTCGCATCGTGCTCACAAGGAACGCCAAACGCCTTGGCAATCGCGTCGGCGGTAATGTCGTCGTGGGTTGGACCGATTCCTCCTGAGGTGAAGATGTAGTCATAGCGCATGCGTAGCGCATTTAGCGCTTCAACGATTCGATCTTCCTCATCTGGTACGATTCGAACTTCTTCGAGATCAATGCCAACTGCGGTCAGAATATCGGCGAGGTGGCCGATATTTTTGTCCTTCGTTCGGCCGGACAGCAGTTCATCGCCAATCGCAAGCATGGCGGCGGTCACGACTTCGTTCGTCATCAGATTCTCCTATCGGGGAAGGCGACCGTAATTGCCCAGTGAGACCGCCGCAAGCCATTTCAAAGTGTGAAAGGCTGCCTGTCAATTGATGCCCAGGTGTAACAAAACAACGATTGACTGATCGACTTTTACCGTTGAAAAGCAAAGCGCGCGGACGTGGCGAAATTGGTAGACGCAAGGGACTTAAAATCCCTCGGCCATAGGTCATGCGGGTTCGACCCCCGCCGTCCGCACCATGAACATGCAATCCCACCGTTTTTGGTCGCGCCGGCCCCGAATTGAGGACGGGTGGATTTGGAATTCAACTTCGAATAAAAGCGGCACACTTAACGGTGTGAGAAAACAATGCCTGCCATCTCGGTTAAATCTCCTGTGAGCAGGATCAGAACATTTGCATCGGAAAATCCGGCGCTCTTGTTCGTTTTGCTGTATTTTGCGTTTCAGGTCTTATTTCTGACGGCGATCTC
The DNA here is from genome assembly GCF_037994405.1 of Phyllobacterium sp. GTDB lineage: Bacteria > Pseudomonadota > Alphaproteobacteria > Rhizobiales > Rhizobiaceae > Phyllobacterium. The sequence goes on along the minus strand of NZ_JBBNAN010000434.1, from coordinate 9,265 downwards.
CAACGGTGCGGGTGTTGATGACGCCGAGCAGCTTGCTTATGTCGGCGCGCTGCAGTGGGGCTATGGCGGCTCGCAAGCCCCGCTCTACACGTGGATAAACAGCGTGGCAGGCGATGTTCTTGGCGTCAGCCTCTTTACGATCTACCTGATCAAGTTCGGCATGCTGGCTAGCCTGTTCGCCAGCGTGTATTTCGGCGCGCGTTTGCTCGGTCTCTCACGGGCCGTTGCAGCTGCTGGAATGCTTGGCATATTCATGCTGCCGCAGATTTCTTGGGAATCCCAGCGTACCCTTACACATTCCGTTGGTGGAACGACTGGCTGCGCCTGGGCGTTTCTGGCCTTTACCTGGCACATGAAATCGCGTTCGTGGCATTCGGCGATTTTGCTCGGCCTTGGAATCGCGTCTGGCCTGCTTGGCAAGTTCAATGCAAGTTTTTTTCTCATCGGACTGATTTTAGCTGGCTTTTCGATACCGGCCTATCGCTCGGTTTTGCTTTCCCGTAACACCGTTCTGACGTTGCTTGCGTTTGTCATTGCAGTAACCCCGACCGGTCTTTGGGCGCTATCCCATACTGAAAATCTGCTGGCGCGGACTCACAAGTTCGAAATGAATGCAGGCGGCCAGTTTCTTGTCAGCCGCATTCACGGCGAATGGAAGCTTTTCCTCAACAGCGTGCTTTTCGCGGGGGTTGCGCTGGTCTTCTTTGCGGTCGCGTGGTGGAGAAGCCGTGGAGAACAGATTTCGCCGAAGGCGGACTGGAGCGATGGCGAAAAATTCGTGGCCAGAGTCTTGTTGTTGGCATTGGGCTGCGTCTTCGTCGGCGTTCTTGTCAGCGGTGCGGCAGAGGTTAAGGATCGCTGGTTGCAGCCGGTGCTTTTTCTCGGGCCGTTGTTTCTTGCAATCTTCCTCGGCCGATACATCAATTCTGATTTACCGCTTAAGCGCTTCGCTGTGGTCGGCGCAATCTGTGGCCTTGTCGTAATCCCCGCACTGGCAGTGAATATTCTGTACGCACGGGATGGCAAGGCTCCTTCCATTGGCCAGCTGGACTACGCCAAGCTCTTTGCCGTTACGCGGGCGGAAGGCAATTATCGGACTGTCGTATCGGATGGGCCACAATTGCCGGGAAATCTGCGTCTTTTCGACAACTCCATCAATCCGGTGCATCTGGAAATGCCAAATGCGGTCTCGCGCATCCATTTTCCAGCCCTTTTTGTATGGTTCGGCGAGGGCATGAACCCGGTCGTGCTGAGTCTGATGAATGGTGCTGGCGTGGCATCACCGCCTGGAAACATCAGGCATGTGACCCTGAGCTACAAATATTACCCCGATCGGACAGAGGTCGTGAGCTACGTTCTCATCCCGGCTCAATGAGATTGGGACACGTCAGTCCTCAACGAAGACTTCATCGCGTTTCTTGCGGATGCTGGGTAGCAGTACGACAACAAGGACGGCCACTGCGAGGAGCAGTAGCGTAAGGCTTATTGGCCGGGTCAGGAAGGTCGTGGGATCGCCTCGCGACATGATCATGGCCCGGCGAAGATGCTCTTCCAGTAGTGGGCCGAGAACAAAGCCGAGGAGCAAAGGCGCGGGTTCGCAGCGCAGTTTCGCCAGCCCATAGCCAATGAGGCCGAAAAAAGCCACTGCGTAGAGATCAAAGACGTTGGTGTTGACGCTGTAAACGCCGATCGAGCAAAATGCGATGATGGCTGGAAACAGCATGTAATAGGGAATGGTAAGTAGCTTCACCCACAACCCGATCAACGGAAGGTTGAGCAGAATCAACATCAGATTGCCAATCCACATCGAAGCTATGATGCCCCAGAACAGGGCGGGCTGCTCGGTCGCGACGTTGGGACCTGGAACAATGCCCTGAATGATCATCGCGCCGATCATCAACGCCATTACCGGGTTGGCCGGGATGCCGAGCGTAAGCATCGGAATAAACGATGTTTGAGCGCCGGCATTGTTGGCTGACTCAGGTCCCGCGACACCGGCGATTGCGCCCTTGCCGAATTCACTAGGCGTTTTGGAGATGCGCTTCTCGACCGTGTAGGACGCAAACGAGGCAAGAATTGCGCCGCCGCCGGGCAGAATGCCAAGCGCCGAGCCAATCGCTGTGCCACGCAGGATTGGGGCAATCATTGCTTTCCAGTCTTCGCGGCTTGGCAAGAGGTTGGTCACTTTCTTGATCATCACATCGCGCTCGTGCTCGTTTTCGAGATTGCGCAGGATTTCCGCAATTCCGAATACACCGACAGCGAGAGCGACGAAATTCAATCCGTCCGAGAGTTCGCGAATGCCGAGAATAAATCGCGGCGTTCCGCTGTAGATATCGGTGCCTACAAGTCCGAGAAGTAGGCCTAGAACCACCATGCCGAGCGCCTTGACCACTGAGCCATGTGCCAGCGCGATGGAGGAAACGAGGCCGACGATCATTAGGGAAAAGTATTCGGCTGAACCGAATTTCAGGGCGATGGTCGTCAATGGTGGCGCGAACACTGCGACGAGAACGGTCGATACTGTTCCGGCGAAGAAGGAGCCTATGGCGGCAATAGCAAGGGCGGCGCCCGCGCGCCCTTTGCGTGCCATTTGATAACCGTCAATCGCCGTCACAGCCGACGAAGATTCTCCGGGCATGTTGATGAGGATCGCGGTCGTTGAGCCGCCATATTGTGCGCCGTAGTAAATGCCCGCCAGCATGATCAGCGATGAAACCGGCTCGAGCTGGAACGTGATGGGCAGCAGCATGGCAATGGTCGCCGTTGCACCTATGCCGGGCAGTACACCAATCAGGGTCCCCAGAATGACGCCAATTAGGCAGAACAACAGGTTCCAGGGTGAAGCCGCGGTGACAAAGCCCAGAGCGAGGTTACTGAGAAGATCCATGTTGCGCCTTCACTGTCCGAGCCAGGGGCCAAAACGTCGGAACGGCAGGCCGAGTGCGTAGCTGAAGACGATAACGGAAAAGAGCGTCAGCCCGCCGACGAGGAGGAGAGCCATGCCTGGACGCATTTTGCTGCTGGCAAAAGCCGCCAGAAGACCGGTAAGAAACAGGGAAGGGACGAATCCCAATCCGCGGACGGTCAGGCCGAAGAAGATTGGGGCCGGCAGTATGAACAGCAGGCCGCGCCATGCGATTGGCCCCATCGGCTCATGCTCCACCTGCGTGCCCTGAATGATGACAATGATACCGAGCAGCACAAGCATCCCCGCCAGGACCAACGGAAAGTACCCTGGTCCCATACGGAGGGCAGTTCCAAGTTCCAGACCATAGGCCTGGATGACAAAGAACAGGCCAACAGCAATGAAAAGCAGTCCACAAATCAGGTCGCGCGAACTGAAGCTCAACGATTTCATGCGTCCCCCTACGGCCATTTATAGTTCTGTCTTACGGTCATGACCTGTGTTGATCAATCGGCATACTGACCGGCAGCTTCAATGACCGGCTTCCAGCGCGTCACTTCGCTCTCGAGCTTTGATTTGAGCCCCGCGGGTGTGGCTTCCGCTTCGGTTACAGGGACGGTTCCGAGCTCGGCAAAACGCGCGACGACATTGGGGTCTTTCAGCGCCTTCTGCAGAGATGCTGAAAGTCTTTGCGTAACATCGCCGGGGGTCCCCTTTGGGGCGTAAATGCCGTGCCAGATACCAACCTGCAAGCCGGGCATGCCGGCTTCAGCGACCGTTGGAAGATCAGGAAGTGCGTCCAGCCGCTTGGCAGATGTGACTGCATAGGCCTTGATCGTGCCACCCTTGATCTGCTTCGTCGTGTTGGTTGTCTGGTCGCACATCAGATCAACCTGCCCACCGAGAAGATCAGTCATGGCCGGCCCAGTGCCCTTGTAGGGAACGGTGACCAGCGGCGTCTTGATTTCGCTCATGAACAGCATGCCACAGAGATGCGAGGCTGCACCAATTCCGGCGTTGGCGAGAGTAACCTTGTCGGCATTGGTCTTGACGTATTCGACGAGACCTTTGAGGTCTGTTGGTTCGAAGTCTTTTTTGGCGACGATGGTCATCGGAACGTCAGTAACGAGACCAACATATTCGAACGCATTGAGCGTGTCGTAAGGCAGTTTGCGGTAAAGGGTAGCGCTCGTTGCCATGCCAATGTGATGGAGAAGTAGCGTATAACCATCTGGCTCTGCTTTCGCTACCTGCGAGGCCCCGAGCGTACCGCCAGCTCCGCCGACATTCTCGACGATGATCTGTTGGCCGAGGTCCTTGGACATTGATTCAGCGACAAGCCTGGTTACCGTATCCGTCGGGCCGCCTGCGGCGAAAGGAACGACCATCGTTATGCTGCGCTCGGGATAACCCTCAGCATTTGCAGCATTGGAAATTAGAGCCAAAGCCGCCGTTGCAGCCAACGAAAGGAGAAGTTTGTGCATTAATATTCCTCCCAGAATAATGCCCGAAAACACCTAGAACGCATCTTTGCCGACGCTGCTGCCAATATCTTGTCCCTGAGATATTGGCAGCGCCAATTTCGGCGCGTAGCATTCCTTCTATCGGACGCAAGCATGGATGGTATGTCAAGCAATTCATGGGGTTCGTGAATATTTTTGACAATTGCGCCGTGAACAAAGGCCGCGACGTCCTTTTTCGTATATGCATGGTCATACCGAACGATCGACCAGAGGTAACGTGATGAGCAAACAAACAAAAGCCGGGAAGAAACCGGCAACGTGGACGGAATCTGCGCCCTTGCTGGTGGATGTGGCCATGGGCCGTAGCCATGCGGATCTTGTGGTACGCAATGGCCGCCTCGTTAGCGTCTATTCCGGAGAAATCATCGCGGGCATCGATATCGCGGTCGTCGCGGGGCGATTCGCCTTCGTCGGTCATGGTGTAGAGCATTGCATTGGGCCAAAAACCAAGGTTGTCGATGCAGGCGGTCGCTATCTCGTGCCAGGGCTTTGCGATGCGCATATGCACGTCGAAAGCGGGATGGTCACTGTGACCGAATTCACGCGCGCGGTCATTCCTCATGGCACGACTTCAATGTTCGTCGATCCGCACGAGATCGCCAACGTTCTGGGGCTCGAGGGTGTGCGGTTGATGCATGACGAGGCGCTGGCCATGCCTATCAATGTGCATGTGCAAATGCCAAGTTGCGTTCCTTCTGCCCCGGGGTTGGAGCACGCTGGCGCTGCCATTACCCCCGCAGATGTCGCAGAGGCGATGACCTGGCCGAATATTATTGGACTTGGTGAGGTGATGAATTTTCCGGGCGTCGCCAATAATGATGCAACGATGCGGGGAGGGATCGATGCGACCGTAAAATCTGGCAAGACTGTCGGCGGGCATTTTGCCTCGCCTGAGCTTGGCAGAGCTTTCCACGGCTATGTGGCGGGAGGGCCGGAAGATGACCACGAAGGCACGCGCATGGAAGACGCCATTGCTCGCGTGCGCCAAGGCATGCGGGCGATGCTGCGGCTAGGGTCGGCCTGGTACGACGTCGCCAGCCAGATCAAGGCGGTGACAGAGCAGGGGGTTGATCCACGCAATTTCATTCTTTGCACCGACGACAGCCATTCCGGTACGCTGGTGAATGATGGCCACATGGACCGCGTGGTTCGTCATGCGATCGCGCAAGGGTTGAAGCCCGTGACTGCCATCCAGATGGCGACGCTGAATACGGCACAGCATTTCCGGCTGGAACGGGAGATCGGCTCCATCACTCCCGGCCGGCTGGCGGATTTCCTGATTGTGTCGGATCTCCCGAATCTGACGATCGACCGCGTTTATGCACGCGGATCGCTGGTCGCCGAGAAGGGCAAACTTGTCACGGACATACCTGCATACAACTATCCATCATTCGCCAAGAACACCATCAAGCTTGGCAAGAAGCTGAGTGCCAGGGATTTCGACATCAAGGCGCCCAAACCCACCAAGCATGTCACTGCGCGGGTGATCGGTGTCATTGAAAACCAGGCGCCGACCAAAGCACTGGAGGCAGATCTTGCCGTATCGGACGGCATCGTTCAGATGGATCGGCGAAACGATGTCTGTCAAATTGCCCTTGTTGAACGTCACAGGGGGACCGGCGCTGTGGTCAATGGCTTTGTTTCCGGCTTTGGCTATACCCTCGATTGCGCCATGGCTTCAACGGTCGCTCACGACAGCCATCACATGATCGTTGTCGGTACGAACAAGGAAGACATGGCCAAGGCTGCGAACCGGTTGGGTCAGGTCGGGGGTGGCGTGGTGCTGTTTTCCAAGGGGCGCGAGCTTGCCCTCGTGGAAATGCCCATAGCAGGCCTCATGTCCGATCAACGTGCGGAGATCGTTGCGGAAAAGGCCGATAAACTCGTCAACGCGATGCGGGCGATGGGGTGCAGCCTCAACAATGCCTATATGCAGCATTCGCTATTGGCGCTGGTGGTCATACCGGAATTGCGCATTTCGGATGTCGGTATTATCGATGTCAGAACATTCGAGAAGGTTGACCTGTTCCTATGACCGCATTCATCAAGGCCGTGGACCGCGCGACGGAAAAGATGCGCGTCCTGTTTCCGGAAACGCCGCTTCAACTAAACCACTACCTCTCACATAAATATGGCGCACAAATCTGGCTTAAGCGCGAAGATCTGTCGCCGGTACGCTCCTACAAGATTCGCGGTGCTTTCAACTTCATTTCGCACTATCTGAACGAGCACAAGTCGGAGAATTCCAGTTTTGTTTGCGCATCGGCCGGCAATCATGCGCAGGGGTTTGCGTTCATCTGCCGGCATTTTGCCAAAAAGGGTGTGGTCTTCATGCCGGTGACGACCCCGCAGCAAAAGATCGACAAGACACGCAGCTTTGGCGGAGATTTCATCGAAATTCGTCTGGTCGGCGATATTTTCGACCAATGCTACTCCGCGGCGCAGGATTATGCCGCCGAAAGCGGAGCGGTCATGGTGCCGCCATTCGACCACATGGATATCATTACAGGGCAGGCTACCGTGGCGCACGAGATCGCCGCGCAGCTGCCTGACAAGCGCAAACCGGATCTGATGATCCTGCCGGTCGGCGGTGGCGGGCTTTCCGGCGGTGTTACGCGCTATCTGGCTGATCTTGGCTGGGAAACCCGCTTTCGCTTCGTTGAACCAGCCGGAGCGCCAAGCCTGAAGCGCAGTCTTGAAGCGGGCAAGCGCGTCAAGCTGAACACCGTCGATAATTTCGTCGATGGCGCGGCGGTTGCGGAGATTGGACGCGAAAACTTTAAGCTTCTCAAGGGCTTCACGGCAGATTCTGTCACTTTGATTCCGGAAAATCGCTTGAGCTCAACGATCCTGGAAATGCTCAATGTCGAGGGCATTGTGGTAGAGCCGGCGGGTGCACTTGCCATCGATGCGCTCAAGGATTTCAAGAAAAGCGATATCAAGGGCAAACGGATCGTTCTGGTCATCTCTGGCAGTAATTTCGACTTTGAACGGCTGCCTGAACTAAAGGAACGGTCGCTGCGATATGAGGGTTTGAAGAAGTATTTCATTTTCCGCTTTCCACAGCGGCCCGGTGCCTTGCGGTCTTTTCTCGATCTGCTTGGACCAGAGGATGATGTGGCGCGCTTCGAATATCTCAAGAAATCGGCCCGTAATTTCGGCTCTGTGCTGATCGGTATTGAAACCAAGAACAAGGTCAATTTCGATATCCTGTTCAAGCGATTTGACGAGGCAGGCTGGGCCTATCAGGACATCACCGAGAATGAAGCGATCGCAGGGTTGATCATTTGAATGCAACTAAGGGTTGCCGTTCCTTCTTGATCGCATGTAGGATTGCTTTCAGTTGATTTTGGACAAGGAAGGGTTCTGATGAACGACGTGCAACAGCCGACGGCACATTGGCGCATCATTCTGGCCTTCATTCTTGATCTCATTACCGCCTTCTTCATTTTCGGTTTTCTAGTCGCAAAGCTTCTGGGTGGTTTGACGGAAAATGGCTTCTCCCTTAGTGGGTGGCCCGCACTTGTCGCTGTCCTTCTGATCGTTGCATATTTTGTTGTCGGCAAACGGATTGGCGGAACGCTGTGGAAGCGCATTCTTGGCGTCAGGTCCTGAGGCGGTATGGGGCGTCACACAACCTACATCATTCTGTTTCGAGGTGTAGGCGGGGCGACGTTGCTGCCTGTCCAACCGCTGAAAGCAGCGTTGATCGAGAACGGGTTTGAGCGCGTTGCGACATATATCAATACCGGCAATGTGGTTCTGACTTCGCACGTAACGCCAAAGGAAATCGTCCGAAAAGTTGCGGCTATTGCATTGGAAAAGTTTGCATTTTCCAAAGCGATAATGATCGTCAGCAAAACTCAGTGGAAAAAGCTTATCGCGAATAATCCTTTCCCGGAGCGAGCCCTTGAAGGCAATAAGCTACATGCTTTCGTCATGGAGAAGGAGCCGGACGATGAAGCTGTCGAGGCTCTGGAACGCAAGGCAATTGGATTGCCCGAACAATTCAAGATCATCGGGAACGTGCTCTATTATTACCCGCCGCAAGGCGCTTCTCAATCAAAATTGCACGGAAAGATTGAATCGACATTGAAAATTACCACTACGGCGCGCAATTGGAATACAGTTCTCAAACTGGCACAGTTGGCCGACCGGCTGGAGAAGGAGATGCCATGACGACCTACATCGTGCTTTTGCGTGGCATCAATGTTGGCGGCAACAAGGTTGTGAAGATGGAAACGCTCCGGACAGTGCTGATCAAAGCCGGATTCGCGGATGTCAAATCCTATATCCAGAGCGGCAATCTGGTTCTGACATCGAATCAAACCGCGCGCCGTGTTGGCGAGACCATCTCCTCGCTATTTCCGACGACATTCGGTTTTGAATCGCGGGTATCTATTCGCAACATTGACGAGTGGAACTGCATGATTGCCAAAAACCCATATCCGGAGGCCGGCGCGAATCCGAAATCCCTGCACGCGGTCATTCTCGACGATGATCCGACCGATGCTGCGCTTGCAGAGTTTGAAGCCAAGGCTGGTGACACAGAGAGTTTCACGCTTAGAAACCGCGTGCTTTATCTCTACACACCTGATGGCTTCGGTACGTCGAAGCTTGCACTTTCACTCGACAGGGTGCTGAAGGTGCCGCTGACTGCGCGCAACTGGCGTACTGTCCAGACACTCCAGGAAATGGCGGCTGCAATCTAGCAGGCTGCTGAAAAACTCTCTGGCTTTTGGGTTTGCGGCATGATTCCCTGATGGTGCAACAGATAGGATTGATTTGGATGCGCGGTGGGGATGATCGGACGGGGTCGCTGTTTTCGTATGTT
>NZ_JBBNAN010000433.1:0-16639 GCF_037994405.1 Phyllobacterium sp. | reverse complement strand
TGCAGCCGTTTCGGCGGCCGCAGGATACGGTCCTTTCGCCCGGCTACGTCGTCGCAAAGCCTCGAAAATGCATAAACATTTCTTGTCCCTTTGCTCCTCGTATCCGAACGAAAAGCCAAATACCATTTCGACCCCATTCGTGCGTTTACGACCTATTTGCCATGAAGACTTGATTGCAAGGGATATCATGACCACTGGCCTGCCGTTTGACGATTTTCGCACTCTGATTGAGACATTGCCCGGACCTGATGAGGCTGCTATCGCCGCCGTGCGCAAGCGCGATGCGACGCTGACCAAGCCGCCGGGTGCCCTTGGACGCATGGAGGAGATTGTCGAATGGCTTGCCGCGTGGACCGGACGTTCACGCCCGCAGGTAACACGTCCGCTCGTTGCGGTGTTCGCTGGCAATCATGGCGTCACCGCCAAGGGAGTTTCGCCCTATCCCTCATCTGTCACGGCGCAGATGGTCGAGAATTTCGCCGCCGGTGGCGCTGCCATCAACCAGATCTGCATCGCTCATGATCTCGGTCTGAAGGTCTTTGATCTTGCGCTCGAATATCCGACTGCGGATATTACCGAAGAAGCAGCGATGGACGAAAAAACCTGCGCCGCGACAATGGCATTCGGTATGGAATCCATTGCTGGCGGGACCGATCTGCTGTGCATCGGTGAAATGGGCATCGGCAATACGACGATTGCTGCTGCTATCTTCCACGGGCTCTATGGTGGAGTGGCGGAAGATTGGGTTGGTCCCGGCACCGGCGCCAACAGTGAAGGCCTGAAGCGCAAGGCTGATGCGGTTCGCACCGCAGTCGCGCTGCACGCATCACACCTGAAAGATCCGCTGGAAGTTCTGCGGCGTCTCGGTGGCCGCGAAATTGCGGCGATGACCGGTGCCATTCTCGCGACGCGCATCGAAAAGATTCCGGTCATTGTCGATGGATATGTTGCAACGGCTGCGGCGGCAATTTTGCATGCGGCCAATCCCGGAGCGATTGACCATTGCCTGTTCGGTCATGTGTCGGCAGAACCGGGCCATCGCAAGGTCCTGGAGAAACTCGGCAAGAAGCCGCTTCTCGATCTCGGCATGCGGCTAGGCGAGGGTACGGGTGCCGCGCTGGCGGCAGGCATCGTCAAGGCGGCAGCGTTGTGCCACAGTGGCATGGCGACATTCGACCAAGCGGGTGTCAGCAATCGCGATTAAGGAAAAGGCCCGCAAAAGCGGGCCTGTTTGTTTAGCTTTAGTGTTCTACGCAGCTCGTTGCTGTGCAGGATTTTTCAGCTTTGTACGTGTGCTCTGGATGACGCGACTGCGGGGGAATGTTGCGAGTGCCTCGGTACCCTCGCGCAGTTTGGAGAAGAGATGAAAGTCGCCATCATGGATATGGACTAGGGCTTGTACGATGGGAAGGCCAAGTCCAGTTCCCTGCTCGGCGTTCTTGATCGCGATCGATCCCTGACCGAAAGCCGAAAGCACAACCGGGATTTCCTCAGGAGGAATTCCGGGGCCGTTGTCGCGAACGGAGATGTATTGACCGCCGCCTACTGTCCATCCTACCTTGACATAAATCTTGCCGTTCGGTGGGGTGAACTTCACAGCATTGGACATGAGATTAAGCAGAATTTGGCGGATTGAACGCTCATCGGCCTTGAGCCGCAGCATCCCCGTTTCGAATTGCGGGATGAGACTGATGTCCTTGTTGCGGGCTTTCAGGTTCATCATATGGATGCATTCATTGGCAATGTCGGTCAGCAGCACCGGCTCTTCATTGATCGTATACCGACCGGCTTCGATGCGACTCAAATCGAGAATCTCATTGATCAAATTGAGCAGATGTTCACCTGACGCGTGAATGTCGCTGGCATATTCGCGATATGTCCCATTCTGGATAGGGCCGAGCACTTCCTTGGCCATGACCTCCGAGAAGCCAAGAATGGCGTTGAGCGGCGTGCGCAGCTCATGGCTCATCGAGGCGAGGAAGCGCGACTTGGCCAGGTTGGCTTCTTCTGCTCGCCGTCTGCCTTCGTCGGACATGGCATTCGCCGTCTCTAGCTCGGCGATCAGGGCATCCTTCTCTGCCTGGAGAGCCAGGGTAACTGCGACGGATCGGTTTAGCCGCGCTGCAACGAGATAGAAAAACACGAGGCCGGCAAAGAGCATCACAACCATGATTGCCAGAAGCGGGTTATCCAGGTGGTTGGATGCAAGGAGCGTATAGGTAATTACCGGCAGTGTGAAAGCAGCCAGGATGGCTGCTCGCAAAGCCGATGAAACGATCGCTGTGATAGCCATGGCGAGGATGAGCACCACAGCCTTGACAACTGGGAACAGGCCGATACCGCAGCTTGCGCAATCGAGATAGGCGAAATAGGCCCAACCCAAGCTTGTGATGAAATGACCACCGAGATAAATCAGCTGCCATTGCCTTATTTGCTCGTTGGCAATTCCTTGTTTCGCGAGATGGCGCGCTACAAGCCCGAGGACGGCGTAGAGGCAAATTGTAAGGGCGGCCCATAAAATAATGCCTTTACCAAAGCCCGAGATGGCACCGATAATGGCAATCATGGCGATCAAAAGCGGGATCGTTGCCGCGTTTACGATGAGAGCCCGCGTGTGCATGAACAACAGTTCGCGTTCGAAATGATTGATGCCGGTGCGTTCCATCAACCGGTCGCGGGCGCCACGCATAACAGCCGACAGATCCTTGTTGCGCGGCAACTTGCGGCGATCAACGATATTCTTGTCTGCACTGGTTGCGTCGAGTAATGCCATGCGCCTCGTTCCAGATGGCCATAGATCTGCACTTGTGGCAGCATTGCAGCGCAAGCCTATTCATAAATGATTAATAGAGCATCAAATCGAATGGGAAGAATCGAATCGATTCTGGAGACTTGAAGCTATTTGTGAGGCACCATTTTTCCGTGAATCGTCGATGACAGGGAGTTATCAAAGATATCGCCGCAGATGGCGGCGTCCGGCATCGGCGCCACGCTCGTTTGCTCGTAAAGCGTTGGATTTCGTGCTGATGGCGATCTTCTTTGCCTTGGTGGCACTGTTGGTGGCCAAGCTCAACAAGCCAGAACCCTTGGAGCCTCTCATAGGCAAAGCCTATGTCATTGATGGCGATACGATCTCGATCGCCGGCAACCATATTCGGCTAAAGGGCATAGACGCACCGGAACTTACCCAAAGTTGCGGCACTGCTTCGGCGCTCAGCCCTTGCGGCCAAGCCTCACGGCAGGCTTTGATCCGGCTGATTGGGGGAAGGGAGGTGCGATGTGCCAGCGACGGCCATGACAAGTATAATCGCGGCCTCGCAACTTGCTTCATCGGTAACGAGAACCTCAATCGCGCGATGGTCCAGACTGGACAAGCGATCGCTTATGGCGATTATCATGATGCCGAAATGCAAGCTCGTAGCGAAAAGAAAGGACTATGGGCCGGGGCGTTCGAGGCACCTCAGGAGTGGCGGAAGAAACAGGAGGCGTTGCGTGAACCGCCGCAACAACAACCCAATCGGTCGGCAGACTTGGTCGATCAGTTTGTCGACTGGATGAATCGCGTACTGGGAGAACTCTGGTGAAATTGTACGATGGTGGACGCGCACCCAATCCGCGCCGCATGCGCATTTTCCTGGCTGAGAAAGGCATCGAAGTGCCATTGGTACCAGTCGATATGGCGGCCATGGGACACAAATCTGCAGCGATCACTGCGCTCAATCCATTCCAGCGCCTGCCGATACTCGAACTCGATGATGGCACAGTGCTTACTGAATCCGTTGCAATCTCACGTTATTTCGAGGAGCTCTATCCGGAACCGCCATTGTTCGGCAGGGGCGCAGTCGGCAAGGCACAGGTCGAAATGTGGAACCGGCGTGTCGAGCTTTATCTCCTCGCTGCAGTAACTGCAGCCTTCCGGCATACGCACCCGGCGATGGTCGAGTGGGAGATACCGCAAGTGCCAGCCTGGGGTGAGGCGAACCGTCCCAAAGCCGTGGCTTACATGAAAATCATGGATGACCAGCTCGCGAGGAATGAATTCATCGCCGGCAGGGAATTTTCGATTGCCGACATCACGCTGCTGGTGGGTATTGATTTCCTGAAGCCGGCGAAGATCCAGATTCCGGAGGAGCTCGTCAGTCTCCGACGCTGGCATGCCGACATATCGAGCCGGCCTAGCGCCAAGGCCTGATCGTGTCTTCCTCATCGCCAACTCTCGCTGCTTTGTCGGCCGGAATAAAAGCATGCCGGATTTGCCGGGACGCGCCGCGTTATGGTCCGCCCTTACCGGACGAGCCCAATCCGGTCTGCGTCGTCTCTTCAACTGCCCGCATCGTCATTTGTGGGCAGGCGCCGGGCATTCGCGTACACAACTCCGGTTTGCCGTTCAACGATCCTTCCGGAGTCCGGTTGCGTGATTGGCTCGGTGTCGATCGGGAGACATTCTATAACCCGGATAAATTTGCGATCGTACCCATGGGGTTCTGCTTTCCAGGTTATGACGCGCATGGCGGGGATCTGGCGCCGCGGCGTGAATGTCGCGAGACGTGGCATGGCCGTGTGTTTCAATCCATGCCGCAGATCGAGCTCATCCTTACGATCGGCCAATATGCGCAGGCCTATCATCTCGGGCGCCGCCGTCGAGGCAATATGACGGACACCGTTCGTAGCTGGCGCGAGTATTTCGAAGCGGACGCCGGCCCATCCATTCTCCCCTTGCCGCATCCTTCTTGGCGCAACAACGTCTGGTTGAAGAAGAATCCATGGTTCGCGGAGAACGTTCTCCCTATATTGCGAGAGAAGGTCAGAATTCTAATTTCCTAGCTGTCAGGATGAAATTTTTTTGATATTTGAAAAGATTGGAATAATTTTCTTGTACGCTCATTGATTATCGGACCATAAAGTATCCCATTCCAACGCGTAACCCCAAAACAGGAATTGGTTTTGGAAAGGACTATGCGAAGATTCAAAGTGTTACTGCGTCCTTTGCGTGCCCAAAGGACGCGCGGCGCAGTAAAGGATGACAAAAGATGGACAGACTCGACCGAAAAATCCTTCGCCTCCTTCAGGAAGATGCAACGCTTGCGGTGGCTGATGTCGCCAAAAAAGTCGGGCTTTCGACAACTCCTTGCTGGCGCCGCATCCAGAAGCTGGAAGAAGATGGCGTGATCCAGCGCCGTGTCGCCATTCTGGACCCGGTTCGGGTCAATACGAGGGTGACCGTTTTCGTCTCCATCCGCACCGGTTCGCACAGCAATGAATGGCTGAAGCGCTTCTCAGAAGTTGTGCAGGAATTCCCGGAAGTGGTTGAATTCTATCGCATGAGCGGCGACGTGGATTATCTCCTGCGGGTCGTCGTGCCGGACATTGCCGCCTATGACGCAGTCTACAAGCGCCTCATCACCAAGATCGATATCCGTGACGTATCGTCTGCTTTTGCCATGGAGCAGATCAAATATACAACGGAACTCCCGCTCGATTATATGAGCATTGAGAAGGAACCGGCCTGAAACCTTCCAGACCGGGTCCTTCTGGCTACTTGCTACTTCTCCAGACGTGCTAGAAGCGACGATGTATCCCAACGATTGCCGCCCATGGTCTGCACGTCCTTATAGAATTGATCGACCAGAGCAGTGACCGGCAACTTGGCGTTGTTGCGATCGGCCTCTGCGAGGCAGATGCCGAGGTCCTTGCGCATCCAGTCGACGGCAAACCCGAAATCATATTTTCCGGCATTCATGGTCTTGTGACGGTTTTCCATCTGCCACGAACCGGCAGCACCCTTTGATATAACTTCGATGACCTTTTCGATATCGAGGCCAGCGCGCTTGCCAAAATGAATGCCCTCCGCGAGACCCTGGACAAGGCCGGCGATGCAGATCTGGTTGATCATCTTAGTCAATTGCCCAGCCCCCGCAGGGCCCATCAGGCCGACCATCTTGGCAAAGGACTCGATGACAGGCTTTGCTCTATCAAATGCAGCTTGCTCGCCGCCCACCATGACCGTGAGTGTGCCATTTTCGGCACCGGCCTGCCCGCCTGAGACTGGAGCATCTAGAAAATGAATGCCTTTCTTGCGGGCCTCCGCGTCCAGTTCACGCGCAACTTCAGCGGAGGCGGTCGTGTTGTCGATAAAAATCGCGCCTTTCTTCATTGAATGAAAAGCACCATTCTCACCGATCGTCACCGAGCGCAGGTCATCGTCATTGCCGACGCAGGAAAAGACGAAATCCTTATCTGCTGCAGCCTCCTTCGGAGTTGGTGCATAAGCGCCCTTGAACTGCTCGGCCCACTTTTTTGCTTTCTCGCTGCTACGGTTGAAGACCGTAACGTCATGGTCGCCGCGTGATTTGAGATGACCCGCCATCGGGTATCCCATGACGCCAAGACCAATAAAAGCGACTGTTGCCATTGCGTAGCTTCCTCTGTCAGATAGGACATTGTGTTGAGTATCCGGATCGGGGGACGTTAGGACAATGCGGCGGATCATCAAAGGCCTATTGTGGATTGTTTTCTCCCTCATCCCCATCGCGTTACTCGCTTCGGTCCTTGGTTACGTTTGGCTCGCACGCTCGGTCACGCCGGCAACCGGCGAGATGACCCTTGCGGAGCTGTCTGCACCAGTGACGATCACCCGCGACAAGAATGCCGTCCCGCATATCAGCGGCAGTTCTGTTGAGGACGTCCTGACGGCCCTTGGCTTCGTTCATGCGCAGGAACGCCTTTGGCAAATGGAAATAAACCGGATGGCGGGGCAGGGCCGCTTGTCCGAACTTTTCGGCGACAAGACCGTATTCACCGATCGCTTCATCCGGTCGATCGGCCTTTACGAATCGGCCGAAAGCTCTGTGGCATCGCTCGATGATGCGGACCGCAAGAAGATCGACGCCTATGTACATGGGATCAACGCATTCATTGATAGCGCGGGGCCCACGTTCGGCTCCAAATATTCACCTGAGTTCGTGATCCTCGGCCATGCGCCAGAAAAGTGGACGGCAGCCGACGTGATCGTGACGTTGAAACTGATGTCCGTGTCACTTGCTGCCAACATCGATGACGAAGTGTTGCGCTTGAAATTTGCCCGGCTTGGCATGAGCGATGCGGAGATCACCGATTTGGAACCGCCAGTGATGGATGACACACCCCCGCCCTTGCCGGATCTGCGGCAGGTGCTTGGCTTGCCAAGCGGGACGCTCAGAGCAGGCGCCGTGGAGGACGAACGGCAATATGCGTCACTGAATGAAATCATGTCTTCCGGCGCTTCAAACAACTGGGTTGTGGGTGGTGCGCGAACCGAGACCGGAAAACCCATCCTCGCCAATGATCCGCACCTCGGACTTTCCGCACCTGCGATCTGGTATCTCGCGCACCTTCAGGTGAAGAATGCTGATGGTTCGTCAAAGAACCTCGTCGGCGTGACCTTGCCGGGCGCGCCATTGGTCCTGCTCGGTCGAAACGACAAGGTGGCGTGGGGCTTCACCAATACTGGCTCGGATGTTCAGGACATCTTTGTCGAAAGGATCAATCCTGGTAACCCGAATGAATATCAGACACCGCAAGGCTTTCAGGCATTTGAGAAGACGAGCGTGTCGATCAAAGTCAAAGGCGGCGATACGGTCGATTTCGACCGGTTGGTCACACGTCATGGTCCTGTGTTACCCGCAGATTATCGCGGCCTCGATCATTATCTTCCGGATGGCACGGTTGCATCATTGTCATGGACGGCTCTGGCCGGTGACGACAGAACGATTTCTGCGGGTCTGAAGCTTTGGGATTTTGCCAGCCTCGCGGATTTTCAGAATGGAATGCGCGATTTCGTTACACCGATGCAGTCGATCGTCATCGCCGATGTTGAAGGCAATATCGGCCTGATCGCACCGGGCAGGGTGCCTGTGCGTGACCCGGCCAACCAGATCATGGGCCGTGCGCCGTCTCCGGGCTGGGATGCAACTTATGATTGGAAGGGCTATCTTCCTTACGACGAACTACCGCGAACCAGTAATCCTGCGGCAGGTGTACTGGCGACGGCCAATACAAAGATAGTCGATGCGAATTACCCGCACTTCCTCACCTTCGATTGGGATGAGCCCTGGCGCTTTGAGAGGATCAGGACGCTCATTTATGGTGCAAGCCAGCAAACACTCGAAACCAATCGCAAGGTGCAAGGTGATGCGTACGAAAATGGCTATGCCGCCTTGCTTCCAATTATGCTCAAGCTGGTGGAAGGCCGCAGCGATGTGGATCTGGACATCCTCAAACAGTTGAATTCGTGGGATTTTGTGGAAGACCGCGCGCGCATCGAGCCGTTGCTGTTCAATGCCTGGCTGAGAATGGCAACGAAGCGAATTCTCGAAGATGATCTTGGTGATGCCTTCCCATCCTATTGGCAGGGCCACGTGGACGCCATGTTGCGTTGGCTCGGACCAAATCCGGCGCGCGACTGGTGCGATGATCGGCGCACGCCGGAGAAAGAAAGCTGCAGCGATATTCTCGCTTTGGCGCTTGGCGATGCGGTCAAGGACCTGGATACGCGCTTGGGTTCGGACCGATCGAAATGGAACTGGGGGTCGTTGCACTATGCCTACGGGGCACATCGGCCGTTTTCGCAAGTCAGCCCGCTCGACCAGCTGTTCAATGTAACGGTGCCAGCATCAGGCGGTGCTTTTGCGCTCAATCGTGGCAAGTCGTCGTTCACCGACGAAAGCAATCCGTACCGGATAACCCATGGGACCAGCTATCGCGGTCTATTCGATCTCGCTGATCTGAACCGCTCCACCTATATCCAGACGACCGGCCAATCAGGAAATGTCTTCTCGGCCAATTATCGTGACTTTGCGCAGAAATGGGCCAATGACGAAGCAATCACCATTTCGACCGACGAGAAGGGCTACGAGGACGGCCTGTTAGGCGTGTGGCGTTTGAAGCCAAGAGATTAGGGTCAGAACCTGTTAATCTGCTCGAAATGGTATTTGGCTTTTCGTTCGGATACGAGGAGCAGAGGCGATGGCAATGTTTATCCATTGTCGAGCCTTTGCGACGACGTAGCCGGGCGAAAAGACCCTATCCTGCGGACGCCGAAACGGCTGCAAGCTCACGTGTCGAACCGTTCGGCCGGGGAAAAGACCCCGCCCCTCACGCCTCTTGGAGCATGGTCCCGAAAAGTTGTCAGACTTTTCGGACGAGACCATGCTCCAATGAATGAAGCTGCGCATGTATCTTCTTGCCGTTTCAGGGCGCCATTTCGATCCTAGTAATAGATCCTGACCCTAGGACAAATCAAATCCCGCTCAAGTAAGCGGGATCATCACTGCCTTTTGAAACGCAGGGCGTTGCGTCAAGCGTTCATACCAGGCCACAAGGTGCGGATGATCGGGTCGTTCGATAGGCATTTCGAGCCAGGCATAGGCGAAGCAACCTAGCGGAATATCGCCCACACCGAATTTATCGCCTGAGAGATAAGGTTGCGAAGCGAGAGCCGCATCAACGATGGCAAATAATTTGCTGCAGTCCTGAATGCCCTTTTCCTTGGCCGCGCGGTCCTGTTTGTCGGGTGTCAGGCGGACAATATTCCAAAAGACATCCCGAAAAGGGGTGGCGAGCGTAGATGTTGTCCAGTCCATCCACCTTTCTGCCTTGGCCCTAGCCGCGGCATCATCGATATACAGTGTCGATTGACCGTATTGCGCAGCAAGGTAGCGAACGATCGTATTGCTCTCCCAAAGCACCAGATCCTTGTCTTCCAGCGTCGGAACCAATCCATTGGGGTTCTTCGCCCGATACTCAGGATCGGATACGATCCCGAATGCCCCGCCAGCTGGAATATTTTCGTATGGGACGCCGACTTCCTCAGCAGCCCAGAGAGCCTTCTTGACGTTGTTCGAGTTTGTCCGGCCCCAGATCTTCAGCATGGTACAGCTTTCGGTGGATTTGTTTCTATCGTATCAGATGGCGTGTGATACGCCGCTCCAACCAATCCCAGATATGGCGCAGAATTTCCACCAAAATCAGATAGATGATTGCTGCCCAGAGATAAGCCTGAAAATCGAAGGTTCGCGAGTAAGCAAGTCTCGTATAGCCCATGAGATCATAGACGGTAATAAGGGCAACGATTGCCGAACCCTTGATCATCAAGATCACCTCGTTGCCGTAGGGCCGCAACGCTACGATCAAGGCCTGTGGTAAAATAACCTTCCAGAAGGTAACGAACTTGGAAACGCCCAGTGATGCCGCACCTTCCCATTGCCCCAGTGGCACACTGCGAATGGCGCCACGCAATATTTCAGCCTGGTAGGCCGCCGTATTGAGAGCAAATGCCAACAGCGCACAATACCACGCGTCGCGGAAAAACACCCAGAGCCCAACCGCCTCGAGGTGCGTCTTGAACGATCCGAGGCCGTAGTAGATCAGAAACACCTGCGCAATCAGCGGCGTTCCCCGAAAGAAATAGACATAGGCATAGGCAATCGATGAAGCGATGCGGTTCTTGCTCATTCGGCCCAAGGCTACCGGTATCGATATCAGTGAACCGAGTACGATCGAGGAACCAACAAGGCCGATCGTGGTCTTCAGTCCACTAAGGTATGTCGGTCCGTATTTCTTTATGAGCTCGATGTTCCATGCACTGTAAAGATAAACGAGTAGCCCAATAATCAGTGCGGCCCAGATGGCGACGAGCAGATGGCCGATCACACGTGTTCGGGTCCATCTTCTGGGTGGTGCTGGCGGACGCAAGACCGCTGGTGTTCGCGCATTGATGAAACTTTCTGTCATCGCTTTGCTCCACTCTTTGCCGACCGGCGTTCAATGGCGTCAATAACAAAGGATGAGAGGATGGCGAGCATGAGATAAATCATGCAGGCCGTGCCATAAAAGAGAAAGGCGTGTTTTGTGACGCGTGCGGCAACGCCCGTCTGCCGCAATATATCCGCAAGTCCGATGGCAGACACAAGCGCGGTATCCTTGAGCAGGATCATCCAGAGATTGGCGAGGCCGGGAAGAGCAATACGGATCAACTGCGGAAGGATAACCTTGCGCATCGTTTGACCGTTCGACAGGCCAATGGCGTAACCGCCTTCATACTGGCCTTTCGGGATGGCGCGAAATGCCGAAAGGAACACTTCGCTCGCATAGGATGAAAACACCACACCAAGCGCGAACATGCCGGCAATAAATGAATTGATCTCGATCGTGCCGTCGTAACCGAGGAGTTGGCCCAGCTTCTGGATACCGATCTGCGCACCGAAATAAACCACGAACAGGGTGAGCAGTTCGGGCAAACCGCGGAAAATCGTTGTGTACATGTTTGCGGCAAGCTTAACCGACGGTTCCGACGATTGTTTGCCGAGCGCAACGAAGAAGCCGATTACAAGTCCGACCGGCAATGTTGCGAGTGCCAAACTAACGGTTACGAGAACACCGCTGGCGATGCTCAGGCCCCATCCGCCTTCGCCAAAACCAAGTAACGCTATTGAGCCTTCCATAGGCAACTTTCGTGTCTTGCGGGCTATTCCCCAGGCTCTTTTTCAAGCCAGCCCGTCATTTTTTGAATTTCATGGCGTAGATGGCGGCTTGCCGCCATCTACATTTCTTATCAAGTCAGCGCGGTCGGCTCAATCCTCGCCGCCGTAGACGTCGATCTTGAAGTACTTGTCGTTGATTTCCTTGTACTTTCCGTTCTTGCGAATAGCTGCGATGGCCGTGGTGAACTTGTCGGCAAGGGCCGTATTGCCCTTCTTGACCGTCACGCCTGCGCCTGGTCCATGAATTGCAGGGTCGGGCGTAATCGTACCGAGGAGCTTGCAGCATTTGCCGGCATCGCTATCGAGCCACTGGCCGAGCACAACCACATCGTCCATGACGGCGTCGATACGACCGTTCGAGATATCGAGTTTGTACTCGTCAGCGGTCGGGTACATCTTGATATCGGAGCCGCTATATTTGGCCTCGGCGAAGTTGGAATGGCTGGTCGATCCCTGAACGCCGAGAGTCTTACCTTTCAGCGCTTCCGGGGTGATATCCTTGATATCGGAATCCTTCGGCACGACGATAGCGGGTGGCGTATTGTAGTACTTCTTGGAGAAGTCGACCTTCTCCAGTCGCTCCGGCGTGATCGACATGGACGCAATGATCGCGTCGAACTTCCCAGCCTGCAGCGCCGGGATCATGCCGTCCCAGTCCTGCGATACCCACTTGCACTTGGCTTTCATTTCTTCGCAAAGAGCATTGCCGATATCAATGTCGAAGCCTTCCAGCTTGCCATCCGGCGTCAGGTTGTTGAAGGGCGGATAAGCTCCTTCGGACGCGATTGTCAGGTTGAGGGCGTCCTCTGCGTGGGCCGCACCCATAGTGAAGGCTAGGGCCGCAGCGGAAATCGCGAGTGCGAGACGCTTGGTGATACGCATTTATTTGAACCTCTCTTTTATGGCCCGGCTGTTCCCCTGTTCTTTTGGACAGCCTTCCGGGCAAGTCGCAGTGTTCCACTGCTACTGGCACGGATATTCCCACTAGTTTTCGGCCAAATGCAACCGAGAATCGTGCGTCACCGAACGAATCCAAAGGGCAAAACCACAAAATTATTTTGCCTCATATACTTTTGTTGCGCACGTTCCGCTTGAAACGTTATTTTCTGGCGCGCCTATCGGGAAAGCCCCATCTGGCGTTCAATCAGATCTGCCAGGCCGGGAACATCATCGAGGTCATAGACAGGAATTGGCTCCCCCGATATGGCGTAGTCACTGGCGATCGCTACAATGGTAGGATCATTTGGAGCCAGGGCTTCCCCCGATCTGCCTTCTCGCCTCCTGGTCTCGATTTTCTTGTGATGCTCGCGCTTGTAACCTTCGACCAGCACAAGGTCACATGGGGCGAAACGGGCAATAATATCAGCGAGCGTCGGTTCGCTCTCGGCCGCCAGTTCATGCATCAGTGCCCAACGCTGATCCGAGACAATGGCGACTTCGCCTGCGCCGGCTTTCCGATGGCGCCAGGAATCCGTCCCCTCTTTGTCAATATCAAAATCGTGATGGGCATGTTTGATTGTCGAAACCTTCCACCCCCGCCGCGTCAGTTCACTGACGAGTTTGACCGTCAGTGTGGTCTTTCCCGAATTTTTCCAGCCAGTGATGCCGAAAATGCGATGCTTGGCGTTCATTGCGTCGTAATCCATCTTTGCCGTGCGTCGACAATATCCTGCGGCGTATTGATGTTGAAGAATGGATCAAAGGATGCGCCCATCTGAGTCGTAACAATGGGAAATTCCGCAATGCTGTGAGGATGGCCCTCGATCCAGGCAAGGACGCGTCGATTTTTGTCATCGCTTAGCCAATGGCGAAGATCGGACTTCAGAACGACCGGCCAGAGCCCGAACACCGGATGCAGTCTGTTGCCGGAGGCGGCCACGCCTATATGGCCAGGTGTGTCGGCGATCGAGTGGCGAAGCGTGTGGACAAGGTCATCGGGGAAGAAAGGCGTATCGGTCGCCACAGTCAGGATGTGCGAGAAAGGTGTTGCCTGATTGTCGGCCCATTCCATTGCCGCCAGAATTCCGGCGAGCGGTCCGGCAAAGCCGGCGATGTCGTCGGGTATTACCGGCACATGCAAATTTCTGAAGCTCCCCGGATCGCCATTGCTGTTTAACGCGATGGTGTCGATCTGGCGCGACAGGCGTTCGTGAATATGGTCGATCAGGCGCCGATCGCCGAAGGGCAACAATGCCTTGTCTCTTCCATCCATGCGGCGGGATTGCCCACCTGCCAGGATTATGCCTGCAATCCGCACATTACACTCCATCAGGCGATGTTGTTGCCGCTTGCGCCGTGAGCGCCACTGGTTTCATGCGGCCAACAATGCGCTCACGGTAGAGCGTGTAAAGCCCGCTGCCAATGACGATGATAGAGCCGATGATCATCGGGAGGTCGGGAAGATCGCCGAAGAACAGGAAGCCTAGAAGGATCGCCCAGATCAGGCTGGTGTAGCGGAAAGGCGCAACAAATGAAATTTCGCCTTCACGCATTGCGAGGATGATAAAATGATAGGCTATGATGACGCAGCAGGCTGCAAGCGTAAGAAGCAACGTATTTGTCAGCGTCATCGGGGTCCAGCCACCAAGCGGACTGATCATTGCCACTCCAGCCAGTGAAACGCCCACTGACGTCAGTGCGGAAATCATGAGAACGGGAATGGTTCGCGGTACTTTGCGGGTTGCGAGATCACGGAGCGCGGCAAAGATGACGGTGATAATGATCAGAAGGAGATAGGGGCTCGCGCCATCATTGCCGGGCCTTACTATGATGAGCACGCCGGCAAAGCCGACGAAGATCGCGACCCACCGCCGCCAACCAACGGGCTCGCCAAAAAACATGGCCGCGCCCATGGTTACAACCAAGGGCAATGCCTGCAGGATCGCCGATGTCAAAGCAAGCGGGACGTGAACGAGCGCGACAAGAAAGCTGACTGTGCCGACGACTTCGCCGATAACCCGCAGAATGGTCATTTTATGGAGTGCTTCGCGCAGCGGTATCAGCATGCCCTTGTGCAAGGCGAGAGCCAGGATCAGCACAGTGGCGATCGATCCGCGCACCAGCATGACCTGACCCATATTCATGTGCTCGGCGACAAACTTCACCGTCGCATCATTGAACGTGAAACTGGCCATGCCGATGGCCATGTATAAACTGCCACGCAAATTGGGAGATAGCGCCAAGATCGTCATTTCCGAATGAGTGCTGCGATTCTCCTCCAGAATCGCATAAGTTGATATATCAACCTGCGTCGCTCAACGCATTCGGAATGTTTGTAACGGCAAACGACGGATTAGCCGCCGGTAACGCTCATATGGCGGGAGACAGCCGGGCGATTGTGCCGGCGATCGATGATGAAATCATGGCCCTTGGGCTTGCGGCCGATAGCTTCATCAATGGCATTGTTCAGGAGTTCATCGGCTTCCGATGCACGCAGCGGTTCGCGCAAATCAGCGGCATCTTCCTGTCCGAGGCACATATAGAGTGTACCAGTGCAGGTCAGGCGAACCCGATTGCAGCTCTCGCAGAAATTATGCGTCATTGGGGTGATGAAGCCGACGCGGCCGCCGGTCTCCTTCACCTCGACATAGCGGGCAGGGCCGCCGGTCTTGTATGCGATATCTTCCAGGGTGAATTGCTCGCTGAGCTTTGCTCGAAGCAACGACAGCGGCAAGTACTGATCGGTGCGGTCAAGGTCGATTTCGCCCATCGGCATTGTTTCGATGAGCGTCAGATCCATGCCGCGCCCATGTGCCCAGCGGATCATTTCCGGAATCTCGTGATCGTTGAAACCCTTTAGGGCGACGGCATTCAGCTTGATTTTGAGGCCGGCATCCTGTGCGGCATCAATACCTTCCATGACGCGGTTGAAATCGCCCCAGCGGGTGATGGCGCGGAATTTATCCGGATCAAGCGTATCGAGCGAAACATTGATGCGCTTGACGCCGTGGCCAGCCAGCTCGTGAGCATAGCGCGCCAGTTGCGAGCCATTGGTGGTTAGCGTCAACTCTTCAAGTGCGCCGGATTGCAAGTGACGGGAAAGTTCGCCAATCAGATGCATGATATTCTTGCGCACAAGCGGTTCACCACCGGTCAGGCGCAGTTTTTTCACGCCTCTTTCGATGAAGGTCGTGCAAAGCCGATCCAGCTCTTCGAGAGTCAGCAAGTCCTTCTTGGGGAGGAACGTCATATGTTCCGACATGCAATAGGTACAGCGGAAATCGCAGCGATCCGTCACGGAAACACGCAGATAGCTGATCGTTCGCCCGAATGGATCGATCATTGGTGGTTGTGATGTTGTTCTGTCTAGCAATGCCACGTGGTCCAAAGGGCTTCCTCCTCCTCCAGAGATAGGATGCCGGCAAACACTTGTCCAGTCACCAGGACAAGCGAGCATTTCCGAACTCTGTCAGTGACCGCTTGCAGCCTTCATGAGCGGGGCTTACAGAAGTGCGCAAACGAGGATTATACACCATGACAAATGCCTGGCCCAAAGAATTGCGTGTGAGCAAGGATCGGCGGTCGCTGACGGTCTCCTTCGACAATGGCGAAAGCTATGTGCTTGCAGCAGAACTCTTGCGGGTTGCCTCTCCGTCAGCAGAAGTGCAGGGACATTCCCCTGAACAACGGGTTACCGTGCCCGGTAAAATGAATGTCGAGATCATCAGGCTGGAGCCAGTCGGAAATTACGCGGTCCGCATTGTCTTTGACGACATGCACGATACGGGGCTGTTCAGTTGGGATTATCTGATCGACCTTGGCCGCAACAGGGACACGCGCTGGCAGGCCTATCTCGACGAACTTTCGGAAAAGGGCCTGAGCCGCGAGCCGATCGTTCCGCGGAGATCTCACTGATTTACCTTAGGACAACAACCCACGTGCCGATATCCACTTTCGTACAGAGGTATTGCAATAGTTTCTGCGGTGTCGTCCACAAAAAGTGAAGCATATCTACAGCGGTGCGCGCGAATATTCGTATAAGTATTTATTAAAATTTATATGTATTGTTGCGTGTGACGAATATAATTATCATGATATCATTTTGAGTATTGATCAGAGTGGAATACACCTAGATATCATAACTATCTAATATAAAATAATATTACGGAACAGCTTATCAA
>NZ_JBBNAN010000432.1:0-1765 GCF_037994405.1 Phyllobacterium sp. | reverse complement strand
GCTCTACGATGTAGTGACCGCGCAGCCGAGCCTCGACGCAGATCAGATTCCCCGCAAAAAGCTCAAGCTGGCGATGTCAGCGGGAAAGAACGGCCCATGCCATCCACGAGATAATGCCACGACATTTCATGCAGACGGCGGATCTCGCTGGTGTCGGCACCACGGCGATGCGGGCGATCTTTGAAGACATCGCCGCCAACGCCGAACGACAGGCACAAGCTGTTATCACATCGCTCCCAAATAGCTTCCCCAATCAGCTTGTGACGTCCACCACGGCGGCCATCAAGCACCGAACCGAGCTGCTGGCAACTTCAGCTACAGCGGTCTCCCATGTTTGAGACAGAGTTACACAAGTATTGTCACATAAACGCCCGGTGATATTGCCCAGATTGCGGTAAACGCCATCAAGCATCAACGCTGGAGTCAACGAACTCTCGATGGAGTGGCGTACGCCAGCACGACCAGTATTGAAGCACTCGGGCGCCCGGAGAGGCCATACCGAGCAGTCGCTCGGCCGCCGCCGGTCAACGTCGCTGCACAGTCGCGATTATCTCCGGGTCCTCACGCATCAAGAGGGGTATCCGGTCCCGGGTCGCCGCCTGCCGCGGCTAGGGCTAGCCTGCGCAAATAGTGGTTCCAGCCCTTTTCGTGGTTGGCGCGTTCCTTCTCATCGGGGAGGCCGCCATGGGTGAAGCGCACCAGCGTGCCTCCGTCCTTCTCGACGAGGTCGATCTCGATCAGGCCCGACCCCGGCGGCACATTCTCGTTTCCTTCCCAGCCGAAGCTGTAGGCCAGGCGGTGGACCGGGATCACCTCCGTGAACTGGCCGCGGGCAGTGTGCGTGTCGTTCATGCTGACGAGATAGATGCCGCCGGGATATGGCTCGACCGTCGCCTTCGTACCGATCCAGCGCAGGATCTTGTCGGGATCGGTGAGGAAGGCAAAGACCGTTGCCTGCGGGGCTGCGATCTCGATCTCACTGCGAAGTGTCTCGGTCATCGCCATCTCCTTCGAGCTAAGGACGCAATTTCATTCCGGATATGGCGCAATGTAAGCCAATCGAGATAACGCGCAAGAAACAAAATCTCGTGACAGAGGTCTGACATCGCTGCATGATGGCGGTTATGCGACTGCCGTCCGCTCTTTCCTACCTGGTCGACAAGGCGATTGACGTGCCGGACGGCGACGCCTTCCTGACGGCTCTCGCCGCACGGCTCGTCGCCGACGGTGTGCCGCTGACCGGTGGTGCGCTCACTCAAGCGGCGCCGCACCCGGTCATCGAGCGGCGCACCTGGCTGTGGCGCGCCGATACAGGAAGAGTGATAGAGGCGCTGGCTTTGGCCAGGCCTGCCGATCCCGAGCATGACCATGTCGCTCGCAACTGGCTGGCCGGGCTCGGCACCGGTGTCGTGCAGGAGGATTTCGCCGGCGGCGCGTCTGATGGCGCCGTCCTTGGCTGGACTGCGGGCCGGCCGTTCAGCGAGTCCGAATCGCAGCTGCTGCGTGAGGTTGCGCGCTTTGCCGCTGCGCCGCTTGCCTTGCTGGCCACGCGCTCGACGCTTGCTGTGCTGCTAACGACCTACCTCGGCCGGCGCAGCGCGGCGCAGGTGCTTGCCGGCCGTTTGCGGCGCGAGCCCGGTGAGACCATCCGGGCGGCCCTGCTTTATGCCGACCTGCGCGGCTTCACCGAGTTGTCGGAGTCGACCGAGGCGAAGGAGGTGATCGCTGCACTCGACGCCTGGTTCGACCGCATCGCCGGTGCCGT
>NZ_JBBNAN010000431.1:0-2758 GCF_037994405.1 Phyllobacterium sp. | reverse complement strand
CAGGAGAAAATGCTGTCCGGCACGCGGCGGCAGCCCAATCCATCGCGCCCCAAGCACGCGCAGGACGTGCCCGTGCGCGAATAGGGCAACGTCCCCGCCCGCAGCCCGCGCCCGGGCCACGACTTGATCCACACGAGTAGCCACCTGCCTCGGCGTCTCGCCGCCCGGGCATCCATCCCGGAAGATCAACCAGTCCGGCCGCTTTGCCCGGATTTGCTGGGGCGTTAGCCCCTCGTATTCGCCGTAGTTCCACTCCATCAAGCTTGAGTCGATGATGGCCCCGTCGCCGAGGCCCGCCAAGCCACAAGTCTCCCGCGCACGCTGCAGCGGGCTCACGAGAACGAGCGCGAACGTCTGCCTAGCCAACACTGGCCGCATCCGTTCCGCCTGTCGTCGTCCGTTGTCAGTCAAGGGGACTTCTGTTGTGCCCGTGTGTTGCCCGCTCAGACTCCACTCGGTCTCCCCATGCCTAATCACGAATACTTTCACGTCCAGCCCTCCTGTCTTAGACGTTGTCAGCCTTCGTCGATCGCAGCTCTCTCCCAAGGCCGTTGCCTCTCCCCGCGCCCAGCCCGTGATTTCGGGTATGTCGTCGCCGTGTAGAGCGATGTACTCCTTGTGCTCGATCAGCTTGTCGCGGATCGCCTGCTTGAAATATGCGGCTCGAGCTCCAGCTATGGCAGGCGGTCGTTGACGTCGCCGACCTCATGGAGCGGTCGAGGTCGTTCATGACGTACATATCGAGTCCGCTCCGACCGCCGATGGGACGCATCAGTTGTCGCCTGACTGGCCGCGATGCGGCGGACTACCAGAGCCCACTGATGCCGCCTCCAACTCATCGGTGTACGTCCCGAGACTAGCGGCGCCGTTACAGCGAGCCCGGTGGTAAAAGGCCTGCTGGCCCATCTTCAGCTCCTCGTCGCGGCCATGCCACGCCTCCAGCGCCGGCTCCTGGAGGGCGCGCCCGTAGGAGAAACTAATCTTCCAGGGCTTCGGCCCGGGCAGTCGGTTGATGGCGTTGAGGTGGGCGGTGGCCACCCGGTCGTTCTGACCACCCGACAGGAACACGATGCCGGGGACCGCCACGGGCACATGCTGGCGCAAGCAGCGGAGCGTGGCGACTGCGACCTCCTGCAAGGTAACCGGACGAGAGCACTCCTCGCCCGCGATCACCATGTTGGGCTTAAGCAGCATGAATTCCAGCGTGACACGCTGCTCGAAGAGGGCACGGAACACGGCGTGAAGGACCAAGCCAGTGACCTCCTCGCAGCGCTCGATTGTGTGTGATCCGTCCATCAACACCTCCGGTTCGACGATCGGCACGAGATGCTGCTCCTGACAGAGAGCGGCGTATCGCCCTAGGGCGTGTGCGTTGGCACTCACGCAAGCGGCGCTCGGCAGCGTGTCCGCAATGCGAATGACCGCCCGCCACTTAGCGAAGCGGGCGCCCATACCGCGGTACTCGGAGAGGCGATCCCGGAGTCCATCAAGCCCTTCGGTGACCTTCTCGTCGGGAGAGCCGGCAAGAGGCTTCGCGCCGGTGTCGACCTTGATGCCAGGAACGATCCCCTGGCCGGAGAGAACCTGAGCGAACGGCGTCCCGCCGGAGCTCTTCTGGCGGATGGTCTCGTCGTGCATGATGACGCCGCTGATGAACTCGGCCGCGCCCGTGGAGGTGAATAGCATTTCACGGTAAGTGCGCCGGCTTTGCTCGGTGGACTGGATTCCGAGCGCATCGAACCGCTTGGTCAAAGTGGGCACAGTCTCGTCCGCCGCGAGAATACCCTTCCCCTTGGCGACTAGCACCGCTGCGATGCTCTCCAGATCTTGGCTCATCGTGGGCCCTCGCGTCTGCTCTCGGTCGTACTCGTGCACCCCCCTTGTCCGAACAAAAAATTATAAGGCGCAAGATCGGGCTTGTCACGTTATTCAGCGGGCCCTGTTTGATCCTGGTTCTGGATGGCGTCCAGATCGATGAGCACCTGTCCCCCGAGCAGCTTTTCATAGCCTTTCAAGCTAGCCGCGGGTCGATTGGAACCGGAAGTACAACCAAGTGTCGCTTTATGGCCATAACGAGAATCCCGCCACGTCATGCCCCGCCTATGGGGTTTATGGGCGACATTCCAGGGTGGTGTCATGTCCAAGATAAACAACTGAATGCTGTGCTGGCGTCTGAAACACGGTCAAAACGATCTTTCCCATGGTCTTGATCAGCGCCCGCAAAACGCAGGACGATTCCCGGTCCCGGCATCGTGGCTCTGCGGCGAAAGCCATTGCGGCAACCGTCGAGGCGATGACGGCGCTGCCGGCGTTGGGAAGCAAGGCGCGGCGGTTGATTCTGAAGATGGTGAATTCTCCTCTTCACGTCATCGCAGGCTGCCAGATCGGTGTCGCAGACACCGGCCGGCCCCAATAAGCTCACCCTGGTTACGCCGCTAACTACGGAATTAGCGACGTAACTTCATTGCTTTGGGCAAAATCTCAAAGGCTGCTCGGCCGGACGCTTACCCGTTCATGGCGGAGGATAAGGCAGAGTGCTGATGGGCGGAGGAGTACCCGCCATGTTGCAACCGAGCCTTGGATCAATGAAGCGCGGGCAAAAACACCGTGAACGTGAATTGCGCCCACGCGTCTACCCCGCGCATCCTTCAACCGAATTTTGGATCCAGTTTCCCAGACTGATAACGTTTCGCCATCTCCGAAACGGGTAGCGCCTGGATCGCGGATGCATTGCCGGCCGTCCCGAATTCCTCGAAGC
>NZ_JBBNAN010000430.1:0-9400 GCF_037994405.1 Phyllobacterium sp. | reverse complement strand
CCGCTACAATGGTTCAGAACCCGACGGTAAACTGACGCGCGACCAGTTCCTTGCGCTTCTGGAGGACTGCGCCAGCGGAGCGGCCTCTCGGTCAAACTGGACACCCCGGTGACCGAGCTTGCCGGCGGGCAAGGGAACGACGAGTACCGCATAACAACCCCGAGCGGCGCGCTCTGGGCGCGGAACGTGGTGATCGCAAGTGGCAACTTGAATTGCAGCCGCGTTGCCAAGTGACATTCGCCAGGTCGATGCTTCCGACTACCGCAATGCAGCCGATCTCCAAAGTGGGGCGATGTTGGTGGTGGGAAGCGGCCAATCGGGCGGCCAAATAGCCGAGGACTTGGTAGAAGCGGGACGAACTGTTTTCCTTGCCACCAGCCGGACGGGGCGGCTGTCACGGCGTTACCGCGGTCACGACATCCTGATCTGGCTCGTGCGGAGTGGATTCCTCGACGTGCCGCGAAAGGAGCTGATTCAGCCTTCGGGCCGGATTCCGGCGCGAGCGCTGCTTGGGGCCGTCCATACGATAAGCCTTCAATCCCTCAGCGCCAAAGGTGTCATACTGCTGGGGCGGTTCATGGACCTTGAGCATGTTAGCCATTTCTCCTTCGCCGACAATCTGGAGGAGAACCTCCGCTTTGCTGATGAGGCCTCCGCCAATGTCAAACGCCATATCGACGAATACATTGCGCGCACTGGGACCGAAGCCCCCGCGGCGGAGCCTGATCCGGCCGAGATCGTTGCGGCGCGTCTGCCGAATCCGCCCATCCGCTCGCTTGAACTCACCGGGTCCGGCATAACGAGCATAATTTGGTGCACCGGATTTCAAGGTGATTTCAGTTGGGTGCGGGTTTCTGGCGTGCTCGATGCTATGGGCCAACCGCTGCATGAGGAGGGCGTCGCTGCCATCGCCGGCATCTATTTCGCCGGGTTGGATTTCGCCTCCACGCGGAAGTCAGGCACAATATTGGCGATCGCCGAGGAGGCCGCCAGCCTTGTTGAACACATTGGGGCGTCGCTGACTAGGTAAGCTCGTGCGCTTGCCTGCGGGCTGAGCGAGCCATCTGCAAGCGCCGCTAATATCTATGCACTTGATTGGGTTCTCGTCGACGGGCAGGATGCAGCAAGAGAACGGGCGATGCCGAGTGGGGGACCGGAAAATGGATGAAGCGACCTTCGCCGAGTGGTCGTTGAAGGCGGCAGAGTGGGGGGCTGCCTACCGGGCATCTCTTCGCGACCGCCCGGTTCGAGCGCAGACAGAACCCGGAGATATTGGCGCTCAAATACCTGCCAGCCCACCGCAAACAGGCGAGAGCATGGAGGCGATCTTCGCTGATTTCGAGAAGATCGTCCTGCCGGGCATGACCCATTGGCAGCACCCGCGTTTTTTCGCCTATTTCCCCGCCAATTCCGCCCCGGTTTCGGTTGTTGCGGAATACCTTGTAACGGCGATGGCCGCGCAATGCATGCTGTGGCAAACTTCGCCAGCGGCAACCGAACTGGAGACGAAAGTTCTGGATTGGCTGCGCCAGGCGATCGGTCTTCCTGACGGTTTTTCCGGCGTCATCCAGGATTCGGCCTCTTCGGCCACGCTGTCGGCGGTTCTTGTCATGCGCGAGCGGGCACTGAACTGGAACGGCAACAAAGCCGGCCTCGCCGCTGGCCCCAAGCTGCGCATTTACGCGTCCGATCAAGTTCATACCTCGATCGATCGCGCCATTTGGGTGTCGGGCATCGGTGAGGCGAACCTGGTTCGCATTCCGGTAAGCGGCGAAAACCGGGGGATGAACCACGAAGCTCTGGAGACAGCCATCATTGCAGACAAGGTGAACGGATATCTGCCAGCTGGAGTCATCGCCTGCACAGGCGGCACCAGTGTCGGCGCTTGCGACGATATCAGTGACGTCGTCCGAATTGCGCACGCGCGCGGGCTCTATGTGCATGTGGACGCCGCCTGGGCGGGCTCGGCCATGATCTGCGAGGAATTCCGGCATCTCTGGGCTGGTGTCGAGGAGGCCGACTCCGTCGTCCTCAATCCGCACAAATGGCTGGGCGCGCAATTCGATTGCTCGGCGCACTTCATCCGCAACCCTGAAGACCTCGTTCGCACCCTTGCGATCCATCCGGAATTTCTGAAGACCCACGGCCGCGACGGCATCATCAATTATTCGGAGTGGACAATCCCGCTCGGGCGGCGGTTCCGCGCCTTGAAACTCTGGTTTCTCCTGCGCTTTCACGGGCTTGACGGCCTGAAATCGATGATCCGCAATCATGTCGCATGGGCCGGGAAGGTTGCCGAACAGCTGTCCAAGGACCCAAACTTCGAAATCGTGACCAAGCCGATGCTCTCGCTGTTTTCGTTCCGGCACCTCGGCGCTGCGGACCTCGATGCCCATAACCTTGCCTTGGTCAAAGCCATCAACGACGATGGCCGCATCTATCTGACGCAAACGCGTGTCGATGGCCGGGTGGCCATTCGCTTCCAGGCTGGGCAATTTGGCATGACCGAGGACGATGCCAACTTTGCATTAAGGGTTATCACTGAGCTTGCACAAGAGTGGAACAGGTAGGGAGCGAACCTAAAATGAATGGAGCGGATACCCTTTGCGACACCCTGTTGGCCAATGATGTCAGGGTGTGTTTCGCGAACCCCGGGACATCGGAAATGCACTTTGTCGCGGCGCTTGATCGCAAACCCGAGCTGCGCTGCGTGCTTGGTCTTTTCGAGGGCGTAGTCACCGGGGTGGCCGACGGTTACGCTCGAATGACCGACCGTCCAGCCACGACGTTGCTTCATACCGGGCCAGGCTTGGCGAACGGGCTCGCCAATCTTCACAACGCCCGCCGCGCGCGCATTCCAATGATCAACATCGTCGGCGATCATGCTTCCTACCATCTTCCGCTCGACGCGCCTCTCACCTCCGATATCGAGGGTTTGGCGGCTGCGATGTCTCATTGGGTTCGCCGGATTGCCCTGCGGATGTCGCCTCCGGAGCGGAGGCTGCCTATCGAGCATCATTGACACCACCCGGTATTGCAACGCTGATCCTGCCGGCGGATGCGGCCTGGGGATCGGTTGACGCGGCAACGCCGAGTAAGATCATCCTTCCGCCGCCATCTGCCATTGATCCGGATAGGGTACGCAGGATCGCGCAAGCCATACGTGAGGCTCCCGGGCGTGTCGGCATCGTCGTCGGCCGATCTACTAAAGATCGCAGG
Organism: Phyllobacterium sp.; assembly: GCF_037994405.1. Taxonomy (GTDB): domain Bacteria; phylum Pseudomonadota; class Alphaproteobacteria; order Rhizobiales; family Rhizobiaceae; genus Phyllobacterium. Next base: position 6,181 of record NZ_JBBNAN010000430.1, on the reverse strand, counting down.
GCAAATCGCGGTTGCTGGAAATGTACCTTTTGTTCAGCGAAGTGCTGGTGGCACGAATGGAGCGCGGTGTGGGACGTGTCGCCCCGATCCGTATTCCTTACCCAATCGACGCTGCGCTGGACCTTCTTAAAGATATCGATGTGCTTGTGCTTCTTGGCGCATCGGAACCTGTCGCTTTCTTTGCCTATCCCGGTAAGCCGGGGCGGCTTGCCCGCCCCAGCTGCAAGGTGGACATCCTTGCGGCCCACGGCGAGGATCTGGGAGGGGCGCTCGAAGCCCTTCGCGATGAGCTCGGCATCCCAAGCTCGCGGGCCTTGCCGCAAACAAGCCCAACGCTGGATGAACAGGATCCGGTGGGGCAATTGACTGATGATGCGGTCCGGTGATGATCGCAAAGAGGCTTCCTGAGAATGCCATTGTCTGCGAGGAGGCAATCAGCTCAGGCCGACGATTTTTTGCCCTTTCCGCTTGTGCCGCTCCCCATGATTTCATGATGACGACAGGCGGAGCGATTGGCGACGGCATTCCGCTGGCGACGGGCGCGGCCATTGCATGCCCTGATCGGAAGGTCGTTAACTTGCAGGCCGACGGCAGCGCCATGTTTACGGTTCAGGGGCTTTGGACACAGGCGCGGGAAAACCTCGACGTCGTTACCATCATTTTCTCCAACCGCGGCTATGCCATCCTGCACGCCGAGATGCGGAACGTCGGCGTGGAGACGGTGGGAACGAATGCAAGACGAATGCTGGACATCGATCATCCGGCACTCGACTGGGTCTTTCTGGCACGGGGCCTCGGCGTAGAGGCGGCGCGAGCGACAACCTGTCAGCAATTTTTCCGATCTTTTTGCCAGCGCCCTCCGACGACGCGGACCGTTCCTGATTGAAGCAATGATTTGACTGCTCTGATCAGCCTTAATCAGTTCCAAATCACTCCGGCTTGGCGCTGGCCGCATCGGGGTGCCAGCTTCCAGGAACATCCGCAAGGTTGTCTCGCCTCCCTTAGAGCAATGATCGACCTCGTGCTCCACCTAACCCATGAGATAGATGCGACAGATCCTTCCGGACGGTCAGGCCCGGGCAACCGGAAGGATCTGTGGCATCCAGCGATCATAAACCGTAAGCGTCCGGTAACGCGCCTTGTTTACCCCGACGAACTGGCGCTCGATGGGGGCGAAGGTCTTGCCCGTGGCGTCGAAGTTTCTCATAGCAAGCTCGCCACAATCAGGAACGCGCCCACGACAGCCACTGCGTCTTCTATTAGGGCCGCTGGCAAGTCTGTACCAAACGTCGATGCAAGCCGGCCCCGGGCTGCCGCCCCGCCGAACGTTCCGGCCACAGCACCAATGATCCCGGCTATCAGGCCTGCAACGAGAGAACCACTGGCTGCACCGAGTGTTGCCCCCGCCAGCGCGCCCATCACGATGCGAGCGCCGAACTGCAACGGCACCTTGCGGGACGGGGTGGATGGAAGCTGATCTGACACGAACTCGGCGATGGCAAACACTGTGAAGACCCACGGCGTCCAACGATAGCCCATGAATGCTAGCGGCGTCTGTGATACGTCAAACCAACCGAGTGCGGCAGCCCAGGCAACGGCAGCAGGTGCCGTCATCGCACGCAGGCCAGCGACAATACCGATAAGAAATGCGAGCATAACAATCATGGTACTTTCCTTTGGTCATTGAATTCAACTTGAGCCAATATCGCGCAGTTTCCCGAAGTCGTCGCTCTCGATTTCTTCCTGCAGTTAATAGTCGAGATAGGTCTTGGCATCGCATTGGCGGACATTTGTGTCTCCGATCATCAGCCTTTGATCGGATCCGATGGAAGCCCTTCCGCATCGTCAGCCTCACAGCTCGCATAAATATTCTGGTAGTCGCGTGCGGGTACATTCTTTTGGGCGTGTTTCATATTTCAGCGAACAAGAGTAAAAAGTATGATTACAAAAATTTAGACTTGAGATAGTCATCAAACAGTGCCGTTGCATCGACCAAAAACCACTGTGCAATGGGGCAATACGACGAAAAGCATGAATTAATCTTTGTGTACCCGAAGAACGCCTTCGGCTGCAATCGCCGAACTATGTCTTTGCTTGTTACACTTCGGGAGGGCATATCTATGGCAATCAGGGGGGAAGGCTGGGAACTGCTGGTAAGACACCTCGGGACCCAGCAAAGCGGTACCAAGAAACGGAGCTACGGGACCTATCAAGCCTACATCAACGGCATTCCGCTCGATGATATTTCCGGCAACATGTGTGAAAGTGTTGGCCCAGGCGACAACAGTCGCCCAGGCAACGGTAAATGTATCGAGCAAGGCCGTTATCCGCTGTGGACGCAATTCGGGCGTTATCGATCGATCGGATACAGTGAGGACACTCATACCGCCGGCGCAGCGAACATGCCGGGGGTTCGATTGGAAGGGACGGGGAGGCGCGTCGGCATCCTGATCCACCCGGCACATCCGCCCAATCTCTACCTGTCCAGCATAGGATGCTTCAACCCCACTAAAGCGGTGACCAAAGACCAAACGATGGATTTCTGGGACTCGCGCGGGCGGGTGATCGCAATCCTGGATCGTCTTCGGGATTTCGCGCCTGACGCCTTCCGTCGTGAAGAGATGACTAAGATCGACAACGCGTGGGTAGTCGTCGACCCCGATCCCGCGGTTCCGATCGTTGCTGAGCTCGATCGAGCGTTCATGGCTGCGACAGCGGCCGCGGAGCCGGCTTCCCTACCGATCTCGCGGTCATCAGCGATAAAGACGGCGATCTGGATGATGGACAGCTACGGCGACCGATTAAGGGCTGCGGTTGCCGGAAAACAATACAGATTGAAGCATCTATGCGCGATCGTGTGCCAGGAGACCGCGTACAAGTGGCTCCAGTGGACTGGCTCCATGGATGCTGAAACCATCATCGCTCGTTGTGTGTTTGATGCCAGTGGAGACTATCCGGGTACAGAGCGCACCGCCTTCCCAAAGAACACGGCTGCGTTTCTAGAAAAATACGGGGATGAATCCACAGACATGCTGATCGAAGAAGCGAACATCACGCGTCGGCTTCAGGGCTATTCTGACAAGCAATGGGTCTACAAGGGATACGGCATCTTCCAGTTCGACTTGCAGCACGTGAAGACCGACCGCGCCTTCTTCGAGGAAAAGAAAATGGTACGACTTCGGAGAATGCCTAGCCCGGTGTTGCGGGGAACTCGACGAAAAGCTGCACAGCACCCACGGCGATCTCTGGCTGGCGATCAAGGCCTACAACGGAAGTGGCCCGCGGGCGCAGCAATACATGGAAAATGTCAGGGTGTTCACTGATTACTGCGCGCAAGTGACGGGAGACTGAAGCTTCGAACATGTGAGATTCTTACCGATGGAGGAGGTGTGATTGTGGCCAGGGCAACGACGATCAAGGCGACGACAGACAAGGCAAAAGCAGCCAACGCGAAAGTTGCGAAGGCAAAGAAGGCGGAGCGTGTCTTCGACGCGATGCCGGACACCGTGGATTTTCGCGACAAGATGTATATTCCGACACTTGTCGAGGTGATGCCCACCTCCGATCTGGACCGCTATCGGGCTGCTCAAATTCCGGTGCTGGACCAAGGCCGGGAAGGTGCCTGCACCGGATACGGCTTGGCGACTGTCGTGAACTACCTGCTGCGCTTCCTCAATTCCGAACATGAGGCCGACGAGGTGAGTGCCAAGATGCTTTATGTCATGGCCAAGCGGTACGACGAGTGGCCCGGGGAGGATTATGAGGGATCGAGCGCCCGCGGAGCAATGAAGGGTTGGCACAAGCACGGCGTCTGCGCTAGCAGGCTTTGGCTCGACGACAACCGCAAACTTGATGATGTGAATGCTGCCGACGCTTTGAACCGTCCCTTGGGGGCCTACTTCCGGGTGAACCACAAGGACCTCGTGAGCATGCACTCGGCGATCGCCGAAACGGGCATTTTGTATGCAACCTGCAGGGTCCATGAAGGCTGGATGAAGGTCAAGACCGGCGACAAAGAGATTTCGTATTCGACCAACGTTGTCGGCGGCCATGCCTTCGCGATCGTCGGATATGACCGCGAAGGGTTCTGGATACAAAACTCTTGGGGCGAGGGCTGGGGCAGCAGGGGTCTCGCCCGTCTCGGCTATGCCGACTGGCTGGAGAACAGCAGTGATGTCTGGGTGGCAAGGCTCGGCGTGCCCATCGACATCAGCACGCCCGGAGCTGCTGCACGCATGCGGGCGCAAGCTCCGCGCAGTTATGAAAGCTTTGTCTACGCAGAATTGCGGCCCCATATCGTGATGGCAGGCAACGACGGCAGATTGACGGAGACGGGTGCATACGGTCTCACAAAGGAGGGTCTGCGTGACATTGTTTGCCGGCAGCTTCCCGAACGGGTGAAGACCTGGAAGAAAAAGCGCGTCGTACTTTATTGCCACGGCGGTTTGGTGGACCAGGACTCCGCGCTTCAGTACGCAGCAAACTACCGCAAACCGTCGTTGGATGCAGAGGTTTATCCGATGGCCTTCATCTGGCGCTCGGACGCTTGGACAACTATCCGCAACATCCTTCAAGACGCCATGTCGCGGCGAAAGACTGAAGGGCTTCTCGATGCGACCAAGGATTTCATGCTCGATCGCCTTGACGATACTCTCGAACCGATCGCTCGCCTGCTTGGGGGCAAATCTCTCTGGGACGAGATGAAAGAGAACGCTACTCTCGCGGCCACGAAAGCGGCTGGTGCCGCGCGCATGACCGGCGAATTTCTTCTGCAGATGAAAGCTGCTGGTAAGATCGATGAGATTCATCTAGTCGGTCACAGTGCCGGATCGATCCTTCAGGCACACTTGGCGTCGTATCTGACGTCGAACGGTGTCAACGTCTCCAGCCTGTCCCTGTGGGCACCTGCATGCAACTTCGATTTGTTCGAAAGCATCTACAAGCCCATGCTCGATTCAGGCGCGATCGAGGCGTTCGATCTCTATACGTTGGACGATGCGACCGAGCGGGACGATTATTGCGCCAACATCTATCACAAATCGCTCCTTTACTTGGTCAGTGGCGCATTCGAGGTGAAGCCGCGGATCCCTCTTATACGCCCCGACGGGACGCCGATCCTCGGACTGGCACGCGATGTCAAAAAGCTTATTCCGGCTGCATTTTGGAAGCCGAACTCGAAGCGCTGGATCGTGAGTCCGACGGCCGGCGTATCAACTGCCCGTCACCATGGCGAATTTGATGACGACCAGTGCACCCTCGTCACCACTCTTGAGCGCATTGTTGGAAATGGAAAAACCACAGTAAAGGCTCCTCCGAGGGTCAAGAAACCTCCCGAAAAAGTTGCTCAAATGCGTCAGGTCCTGGATTTGGCACTCAGTTCAAAGGGTTGAGGATCAAACTGGGCACTTTTCAGCCGACGTTTTGAAGTATGGTGCGTCGCAGGCATTACGATAGCGGCGATACCTCCACTTTTTCAGCTCGCGACGGCTGGTCTCGAATATGGCGCAGCAATTCCGAGACAGCTACGTAAAGGTTTTCCTCAATACCGCACTCAATCAGGACATCGAGCAGCGCATCCGATTCGCAAAATATTTTTCGTCGGTTTCGTCGGAGAAGGAGGACTGGACGAAATACCTCAGTGATCTGACCGAGCTTCGAAACACCAAAAAAGTGGAAATCGACAGTCTAGAGCAGGCTTGGCAAAAGCTCTCTGATCAACCTCGAGCAGATGCGAACGAGGTAAACAAGGCAAGGCGGCATCTCGATTGGGCGTACAGCGAGGTCGGTTATGCAGCACCGAACAGAAGAGCCATTTCCAATCCACGTTGCCTGTCGCTGGATTCGATTTCGCTGGAAAGACGACCCGTCGCGCAGAAAATCCTGGACGCATTTGCGGCCGCGGGGTTTGGCCAATTTCAACAGGTTGCGGCGCTCGCGAATGCAATTGCTGAATCGGGTCTCGATCCAAACGTTCACTTGTCGGTCGCTGAAGACAGTTGGGGTTTGTTCCTGCTGAATACACAGGGAGGGTTCGGAACTGGTCATTCGGCAGAGGAGCGACGCAATCCCGATGTCAACATCGGGATTATGGTCAAAGAGGCTCAGAAGAATTCGGCCTTTGCGGCAGCGACTTCCCTTGATGCGGCTGTCGAAATATTTGTGCGGCAGATCGAAAGGCCGA
>NZ_JBBNAN010000429.1:0-5134 GCF_037994405.1 Phyllobacterium sp. | reverse complement strand
CGGCATCGATTTTGACCAACCAACTCAGCGAGGAACGTGTCATGCAGCTCGGAATGATCGGACTTGGCCGGATGGGCGCGAATATGGCGCGCCGGCTGCTCAAGAATGGCCATCAATGCGTTGTGTTCGACCGGTCGCCGCAGGCCGTCCAGGCGCTGATTCAGGAAAAGGCGGACGGTGCCGGCGCGCTCGCGGACCTGGTGAAAAAGCTTACCAAACCGCGGGCAGTCTGGCTGATGGTGCCAGCGGCCGTGGTCGACAAGACTATCGCCGATCTCGTGCCGCATCTGGAGGCCGGCGACACACTGATCGACGGCGGCAATTCCTACTACGTGGATGATATACGGCGAGCGAAGGACCTCGCCGCGAATAGCATCGATTACATTGACGTTGGCACCAGCGGTGGCGTCTGGGGCCTTGAACGCGGCTACTGCATGATGATCGGCGGGCCGCAAGCCGCAGTCGAACACCTCGATCCCATCTTCAAAACGCTGGCGCCGGGCTTGGGCGGAATTGTCCGCACGCCGGGACGCGAGAATCCAATCGGCACTGCCGAGATGGGCTATCTGCATTGCGGACCGAGCGGAGCCGGCCACTTCGTCAAGATGGTCCACAACGGCATCGAATACGGGCTCATGGCTGCGTATGCAGAGGGTCTGAGCATTCTGCGCGGTGCAGATGTCGGCACGAAGCAGAACGAAATTGACGCAGAGACGACGCCGCTACGCGACCCCGAACTTTATCAGTACAACCTCAATCTCCCTGATATTGCCGAGCTTTGGCGACGCGGCAGCGTGGTCGCCTCCTGGCTTCTGGACCTCACGGCGGCCGCGCTTGTCGAGGACCCCGCGCTCGCCAAGTTTGCTGGGCGGGTTTCGGATTCGGGGGAAGGGCGGTGGACCATCAAGGCCGCGATAGACGAAGCCATACCCGCGCCCGTCCTTTCCACGGCTCTCTACGAACGCTTCAGCTCGCGCGGAGATGCAGACTTCCAGAACAAGCTTATGTCGGCGATGCGCTATGAATTCGGCGGCCATCTGGAAAAGACGACCGGCAAGTGATGGATCCCGAGAGGAGACCACAATGAGCGAGGCGCAATCAGACGCCCTGGTTTTTTTCGGCGCCACCGGAGACCTGGCGTACAAGAAGATTTTCCCGGCGCTGCAGGCAATGCTGAAGCGGGGCCATCTCGACGTGCCGGTGATTGGCGTGGCCAACGCCGGCTGGAGCCTCGACCAGTTTCGTGATCGGGCGCAGGACAGCCTTGAAAAACACGGCGGCCTGGACCCTTCTGCCTTCAAGAATCTGGCCGCGCTCCTGCGCTACGTTGACGGGGACTACGGCGATCCCGCAACCTTCCGCGCGCTCCGCAGGGAACTCGCAAATGCACAGCGGCCCGCCCACTATATGGCAATCCCGCCCGCCCTGTTCGGCATGGTCGTCGAGCAGCTGGCGAAGGCGGAATGCACCAAAGGCGCTAGCGTGATCGTCGAAAAGCCTTTCGGGCATGATCTCAAGTCAGCCCGCGAACTGAATACAATCCTGCTTGGTACCTTCGACGAGAAGCGGATATTTCGCATCGACCACTATCTCGGCAAAGGTCCAGTGCACAACATGCTCTACTTCCGCTTTGCAAACGCCTTCCTTGAACCAATTTGGAACCGCAACCACGTTGAGAGCGTACAGATCACGATGGCGGAGGATTTTGGGATCCAGGGCCGCGGCGCGTTCTACGACGCAACGGGCACCACCCGCGACGTGGTCCAGAACCATCTGTTTCAGGTGCTGACCAATTTGACCATGGAGCCGCCGGTCAGGACCGACAGCGAATCGATCCGCGACGAAAAGGTCAAGGTGCTCAAGGCGATCCCCACGCTCGATGAAAAGAGCATTCTCCGGGGGCAGTTTCGCGGATACCGAAACGAGCCCGATGTCGCACCGAATTCGACGGTTGAAACGTTCGCTGCGCTGCGGCTGAGCATTAATTCCTGGCGCTGGCAGGGAGTGCCGTTCTACATCCGCGCCGGAAAATGCCTGCCGGTTACATGTACCGAAGTATTCGTACGGTTGCGCCGCCCACCCACCGTATACAAGGCAACCAACGACGTGCCGAACCATTTGCGGTTTCGGATCAGCCCGGATGTCACGATTGCGATCGGCATGATGGTATTGTCTCCAGCCTATGATTCTGTCGGGCTTCCGGCCGAACTGGTTGCGAGCCGAAATTCCCGAAGCGGAGAGATGGATGCCTATGAGCGGGTGCTGGGGGACGCGATGCATGGCGATGCGACGCTCTTCGCGCGCGAGGACTATGTCGAGGAGGCGTGGCGAATTATCGATCCGGTGCTGGCGGCAAACACGCCGGTCTATGAATACGACGTCGGCACCTGGGGCCCCTCCGAGGTCCACGCTCTCTTGCCCCCAGGAGACTGGCACAATCCAATTGAGGCAGATGCGGTTCCGGAACGGCTCAAAACCTGATGCGGATCGAAATACTCGCGGACGCCGACCAGGTGGCCCGTCGCGCCCATACCGGCCGGTGAGTTCGCCAGGACCGGGCCCTGATTCTTCGCTGACCACGCGGCGGCAGGATCGCTAGGTGCGAACTGAGATTGGACAGGAATCCGGCAAGTCGCCTGGGACCTCGTCCAGACATATCTGGCCGCCGAGTTGAGCCCGGCAGGTCGGTATCTCAGTCGCCTGAGTAAAATGGCTGGAAACGTACGCAGCGAAAGGCAACTCATAGGTGAGGCACATGACCAACGAGCAAATGGATCTGCTATCGATCAATACTATTCGCACGCTATCGATGGACGCAGTGCAGGCCGCCAATTCCGGCCATCCCGGCACGCCAATGGCGCTCGCCCCATTGGTTTACACTCTCTGGAATCGGGTGATGCGTTTTGATCCGATGGATCCAGTCTGGCCCAACCGCGACCGCTTCGTGCTTTCCAACGGTCATGCCTCAATGCTTCTTTGGTCGGTGCTTCACCTTGCCGGCGTTCAGGCCGTCAACGCCGACTATGAGAAGTTGGGACGACCGGCAGTGACGCTCGATGACATTCGCCGGTTCCGTCAATTCGGCAGCAAGGCACCAGGGCATCCAGAGTACCACCTGGTCTCGGGCGTCGAGGCCACTACCGGACCACTGGGACAGGGAATTGCCACCAGCGTCGGCATGGCCATTGCCCGTCGCTGGCTTGCCGACCGATACAACCAGCCGGGATACGAAATTTTCGACTATGACGTCTACGCAGTGTGCGGCGACGGCTGCATGATGGAGGGCGTCGGGTCGGAAGCCGCGTCGCTTGCCGGCCATCTTGGTCTGGAAAATCTGTGTTGGGTCTACGACAACAACCACATCACCATCGAAGGAAGCACCAGCATCGCTTTTACAGAAGACGTCGCGGTCAGGTTCCTCGGTTATCGATGGAACGTCCTGCGCGTCGGCGATGCCAACGATGTCGATCGCATCGAGAATGCGCTGCAGACGTTCCGACAGACGAAGGGTCGCCCTACGCTCATCATCCTCGATAGCCATATCGGCTACGGTTCACCGAACCGTCAGGACACCGCCGCAGCGCACGGCGAGCCGCTCGGCGACGACGAGATCCGGCTTACCAAGCGGGGGTACGGCTGGCCCGAGGACGCGAAGTTTCTGGTCCCCGACGGCGTCGTCGAACACTTCGCGGCGGGTGTAGGAGCGCGCGGAGGACAGATCCACCGCCAATGGGATGAACTCTTCTCCGCCTACAAATCGAAGCACTCTGGACTTGCTCTGGAAATCCAACAAATGCAGCGGCGCGATCTTCCCGCGGGTTGGGACCGCAACCTGCCGACCTTCGTCATCGATGAGAAAGGCATTGCCGGGCGCGACGCCTCGGGTCAGGTACTCAATGTTCTCGCGCAGAACATCCCCTGGTTTCTCGGCGGTTCAGCAGATTTGGGTCCCTCGAACAAAACCACCTTGAAGTATGACGGTGCCGGTGATCTCCAGGCCGATAGCCCGGGAGGGAAAAATCTCCATTTCGGGATCCGCGAAAACGCAATGGGGGCAATAGTGAACGGGCTGGCGCTCTCCAAATTGCGCCCGTTCGGCGCTACGTTCTTCATCTTCAGCGATTACGCGCGGCCCGCGATCCGGCTCTCTGCTTTGATGGAGCTGCCGACGCTTTTCGTTTTGACGCACGATGCGATGGGCGACGGCGAGGATGGTCCGACGCATCAGCCCATCGAACAGCTCGCATCCCTGCGTGCGGTTCCCGGACTCACGTTGATTAGACCCGGCGACGCGAACGAAGTTGTCGAAGCCTATCGCTGCATCATGCAGCTCAAGCACCGGCCAGCGGTGCTCGTCCTGTCGCGACAGCCACTACCCACGCTCGACAGGGGAAGAAACGCACAAACGGCCGGTGTCGCATTCGGCGCTTACATCCTCGCGGATCCGCCGGAGGGCAAGCCGGAGGTAATCCTCATCGCCAGCGGTAGCGAACTGAGTCTCGCTGCGCAGGCGCACGCCGCCCTCGTCGCTGAGGGCATCCGCTCTCGTGTCGTGTCGATGCCATCCTGGGATCTGTTTGAACGCCAATCGGAGGATTACCGCAACAGCGTGTTGCCGAAGGACGTCCAGGCCCGTGTGGCGATCGAGCAGGCTTCAACCTTTGGCTGGGAGCGCTACGTCGGCCGCGAAGGCCACACCATCGGGATGCACACCTTCGGTGCCTCCGCGCCCCTTAAGGCGTTGCAACAGGAGTTCGGATTCACCGTCGAAAATATCGTTGCGGCTGCCAAAGCACAGCTGCCCAGGAAGTAGGGCAAATTCGCATCATGCGCGAAATGCAGTCAACCCACGCCAAAATCGACCGGCTGCCGACCGATGAAGACTGGGGACGGCTGCAGTTCACGACGTTGCTGTACTATCTGCACGATACAAACCCGGACAACGGCCTGGTTCGAGACAAAACGGAGTCCAATGCCCCGGCAAGCATCGCGGCAATCGGCATGGCGCTGGCCGCGCTTCCCGTCATTGTAGAACGTGGCATCATCATCCGCGAATTCGCGGCGAAGATAGCCCGCAAGCGACTGCGATACTTGATGGAATGCCCTCAGGGGCCAGAGCCGGATGCGTCGGGCT
>NZ_JBBNAN010000428.1:0-2052 GCF_037994405.1 Phyllobacterium sp. | reverse complement strand
AATGAGCTCCGACCGAAACGATCGGATCTGAGCGTAATTATCTGCAAGCTTGCGATTTATCGCGGCTAGTTGATCAGCTCGCTCCGTATCTTCTATAGCTTCCCGACTCAGAATGTCCTCGAACACTTCTTCTGCGATCGGATGTACTCGATGTTGTCCGCGATTGGCATGACCGCTGACAATGCATCTTGTGACAATAACGTATCAACTAGGGTCAGGACCTATTAATCTGGCATCAACTGCCAAGAGCCATCGCTTTCGGAATAGGCCACGCGCCAATTGCAGACATCGGAACCAAAACGTGAGCCTAAGGGACCACGGCAAAAATTGGCTGCATTGGCAGGCCGCGACGACCTTCGAAGCACGCTTCCTAAGGAGGTTTGGCTCTCACCAAATACCCGGGAGAAGCCGCCATCGGACCCGCGCGGCGTAATCCGAATAGCCCGCAAGCTCCGCGCGAAGAATTCGGTCCTCCGTGATGGTGCGGTAGAGCAGAAACGGCAGGCTAAAGAGCACAACGAGCGCAGCCGCAAGCCACGATCCGAGCGCGGGTCCGCTCGCCGCTATGATCAGAAATCCAGCGGTGTAACCAGGGTGGCGGACGAAGGCATAAGGCCCCGTGCTGACGACGTGCTGGCCGCGGTCGGCCTGGATGCGAATGACTGAGGAGAAAAACCGGTTCACACGCATAGCCCATAGTGCAAGGGCGTAGCCGGCCGCGACCGTGAACAGGCAAACGCCCTGAAGCCAATCGGGCACGTTGTCGCTCCAATGGAAACGGCCACGGTCAAGCCCGGCAACGATCCAATGCATGAACAGAACGAGCGAGAAGACCCTCAGCGAGAGCGGCGGCTTCTTGCCACCCGGCCGCATGCGTTCGCGCAGGAGGTCCGGATCGAGCGCCGCGAACGAAACGATCATGACGACAGCGAAGATTGCGAGATAGGCCCAAAAGCCCGGGACAGCGATCGTGCCGGCCGCTGCGAACAATGCGGCAGCCGCGGCGACCACAAACAAACCTGCCTTGAAGTAAGCCGAGACGGGCATCGCTACCTTACCACCTCAAAGGAGAAGCGAAATACGGTGTCCAGTTTACCCCGATGTCTGGCTTGGGCCAACAGGGGACGGTGGCATTTGCCGCTTGCGGCGTCATCGACGGATTGATTCAATGGTTGCGCAAGGAGGCGCTGCCATGAGTGATTTGATGCTGTTGTCTGAGGCGCAGATGCGCCGCATTAAGCCATACTTTCCATTATCGCACGGTATTCCGCGAGTGGACGACCGCCGGATCATCAGTGGTATTGTCTTCGTTATTCGGAACGGATTGCGCTGGCGCGACGCGCCTAAAGAATATGGTCCCCACAAGACGATTTATAATCGCTTCATCCGATGGAGCAGGCTTGGTGTGTTCAGTCGAATCTTAGCCGAACTCGCAGCCGGACGCGGCAAGCCGGAACAATTGATGATCGATGCTACCCATTTGAAAGCACATCGGACGGCAGCCAGCCTGTTAAAAAAGGGGATGTTCCTAGACGTATCGGGCGGACCAAAGGTGGTTTGAATTCGAAACTACACGCGGTGTGCGATGGCCAGGGCCGACCTTTGATCATGTTGCTAAGCGAAGGCCAGATGAGCGATTTCAGAGGGGCCGCACTTATGCTCAAAGCCTTGCCCAAGGCCAAAGCAATGCTTGCAGACAAGGATACGACGCCGATTGGTTTCGAAAGGCGCTGGCTGATCGCAGAATCACCGCCTGCATTCCGTCAAAGGCCAACAGAAAGGTCCCAATCCCGCATGATGTTGTGTTCTACAAGCAACGTCACAAGATCGAAAACATGTTCGGAAAACTCAAAGACTGGCGTCGTATTCACACTCGATACGACCGCTGCGCCCACACCTTCTTCTCAAGCATATGCATAGCAGCGGCCGTGATCTTCTGGCTCTGATTAGTGAGTCCTGACCCTAGTGTCAGGGCTAGCACCTAAGGGTCGCAAAATGTATTCCCGACCTACCCAGGCAAACTCGGCCGGGAAAACAGTAAATGCTGCCGTA
>NZ_JBBNAN010000427.1:0-11062 GCF_037994405.1 Phyllobacterium sp. | reverse complement strand
TGTGTCCGATCCGGTTGGTGACCGGCCCGGATGCCACCGCAACCTTCATTTGAAGCGGCGGGATCATCAGGATCGCACCAAGCGCAATCATCAGTATGGCTGCAGCCGCCCGAAAGACGGTCGCATCAATCCCGATCACAAAGCCGATCGTGGCGATAAAAAGTCCAACTGCCGTGAACGATATCGCGAGCCCGGTAGCGAGCGCCGCGGGGCCCCATCTGGTTTCTGCGGACGCAGCCCCGAGAACAAGCGGTACAATTGGCAAAACGCAAGGCGAGAAGATCGACGCCAGTCCTGCGAGCCCGGCAAACCCGATTGTTCCAAGCACGATGACCTCAGATTGCCTTGTCGAGAAGACGGGAAATGGAGGCCTTGTTGGTATCGCCGGTGGAACGTCCGGTCTCCTTGCCATTCTTGAACGTGATCAGTGTGCTCTGCATCTGGACATTCAGCCTGCGAAGCACGTCCTTCTGACTGTCGAAATCTACCTGGTAAATGACGAGATCCTTGAATTTTTTGTCCGACGTCAATTCCGACAGAATCGGCTTCTGCGCCTTGCAAGTTGGACACCAAGGTGCCGTCACTTCAATCAGGATGGACTTACCGGCGGTCTTGGCTGCGTCAAAATCGGATTGAACAAATGCGGCCGTGCTGGCGGCGTAAGATACTGGCGTAAACACAATACCCAGCGCAATTGTCGCGGCCGAGAACAACACCTGACGGCGATCTGGCATTTCACGTTCCTTCTCTCAAGTTGGGTTGACATTCAAAACAGTGAGCATGAACGTGTGCTCATCAATTTCTATTCGCCGAAATCGTGAATATGTTACACGATCACACCGATGTGATGATTGTCCGTGCTCTTCCCCACCTTCAGTGTCGGTGCTGCATGGACTCCGGCCCTTTCGCTGTGCTCAATCACCGGCGTATTGGCCCTGCAGCGATCTCATTAGAGATTTGCGACTTGGAACACGTCGCCAGCTACGTCAGCTCCTGGACCACGGTGTGCCTGTTGAGGTGGTCAGGGGGGCCGCTGAGCAGATCAAGTACGGGACAGATGGGTGCCTCGGCCCCGGAACATTGGTCGACCGTTCTCGTGAGGATGCTTTCGAGGCGGCGAAGGTCGGCCCAAACATCGTCAAGGTGGGTCAAGGTCAGCGTCTTAATGTCTGCGCAGGATATGTGACCCGGTTCTGCTAAGGCCAAGCGCTTTGATGTCCCCGATTCCGAAGCAAAGTTCCCATGCTCGCCGGATAAATGACAATCGGCGTGTGTGGTCGGCACCACAGCTCCGATAGCCGCCAGCAGTCCGCGCGGGTTCAGGCATCAGACCGATGCACTCGTAATAACGCACAGTTCCAGATGGACGCCCGTTGCTGTCGCCAATAAACCCGTCATCCTACCTGGCCTTTAATGAGTCCACCATGAGCGAGACGGATTTCATCAGGGCTCTTGTCAGGCGCACTGGCTGCGCTCTGCTGCTTCAACAATGTATTTGTTTCCGCCGCCAATCTCTCAGACAAGTTCACCATGTGCGGCTTGGATAGGCCGACGAAGGGAATATTGCCCGCCACCCAGGTGGCGCATCGGTAAAATCGCTTTGATCACTTTTCGGGCAACGCTCATCGATCTGACGGATTATATCCTGGGACGGCGGACGGCTCTTACCTTCCCGCTGCTTCCGCCTCCGCAGAAGAACTGATCGCCACCATCAGACTCGAGTCCCGACACGCCTGTTCCAGGCGGCATCTCGAGCCTCTCGAGGACCGCTCCCGTTTTAGGATCGACGCGCCTGACGTCGCTTTCGTCACCTTCCCAGGTGCCGTGCCACAGTTCACCGTCTATCCAAGTGACACCTGTAACGACGCGCTTGGACTCGATGGTGCGAAGAATCGCCCCTGTTTGGGGATCGATTTGATGGATCTTACGGCCCCGATGCTGCCCCACCCAGAGTGTGCCTTCAGCCCAGGCGAGCCCGGAATCGCCGCCGTCGCCGGGCGTCGGGATCGTGGCGAGAACATTACCTGTCTTGGGATCGATTTTCTGGATGCGATCTTCGGCGATCTGATAAAGATGCTGACCGTCGAAAGCCGTCCCAGCATGCGCGGCGACATCAATCGAGCGAACCGTGTTGCCGCTCGCCGGATCAAAGGCGTTCAGCTTGTCGCCGGACGCAAACCAGACGTTTTGACCGTCAAACGTGACGCCATGCACGTGGTCGGCCCCCGGAAAGGGTCCATACTCACGAAGTATTTCGGCAGCTGAGCGTTTCATGATTGCATCCTAATCATATGTAATACGTCCATACTAGTCACTCGGCAGCGGACCGGGGAGTAACAAGATGGTCGGGAAACCTGGCACGGGCGGTGTCATCCAGCGACGCGCTCGCCCGCGACCGAACGACTGCACCTTGCCTGTCGTTGCAAGCTGGTCGAGCGTCCGCTGCACGGTGCGGGGGCTGGCGCCGAGCGCAATCGCCAGGGCAGAGCTCGACCACGCCTCGCCGTCAGCAAGAAAGGCGAGCACATTGGCATGCCGCTCTTCAACGGGCGGGGCCAGCATGACGACCTCGCCTGCGCGGTGCGGCTCCAGCGCAAAGCCGCGCTTCGTCGCGCTGACGTCAGCAAGCGTCCCAAGCTCGGCGCGCAGTCGCCCAACCTCAACCCGCAACCGCGCGCGATGCGATTCGTCGGCGTGTTTTCCTCCGAAGGCGCGTGCGATCAGCGTGCCCCGAGCCACGTCTCGGGGCCATGCTTCAGCCAGCGCGCGAGCCAGCGCGAACAAGACCGGGCGCGTCGCGAGCGAAACTATTGTGCCTGGCTCACGCACAACATAGCGGCATGCGTCCACGACGAGAGTCCCTGAGGCCAGCAGTGCTTCGACATCCTCGAGCAACAGGGGACGTTCCTCGCCATGCCCGATCAACCGTGCTGCGGGCGTATTCAGGACGAGGGACGCGCTTTCGACCTCCGCTGTCAGCGCAGGGATGTCAGCCTGGCGAGCGGCTAGCTCGGCCCGCGTGAGCGCAGCGCGGGCTGCCTTTGTATCCAGGCGTCGGACAGCGATGCCTGCAACCACCAGCGCGTGGGCAGCTCTTGAGGCAGGCGGGAGCGGCGCGGGGTCAAGCGCAGCGAGCGCGTGCTCGGCCTCGTCAAGGCGGCCGATCAGCAGCAGGCGCCGAACTTCGAGATTGCGCGCATGCGCGGCATTGACGCCGTCGCCGTGCGCTTCCAGTGTCGCCCGCGCTGCGTCGAGCGACTTGGCAGGCCAGGAAAGGTCGCGCGAGACGAGTGCGATCTCGGCTTCGGCGACGACACATCGCGCCCGCGCTACTGCCTCTCTCGGGCCGAACGCGCGCGCGGCACTTTTCAGGAGTGCTTTTGCTCGAACGAAATCGCCGAGCTGCGCCATCACGATACCTCTGAGGGCGAGCGCCGGCGCGTCGTCACGCAGGGCGACCCGCTTCAATGCGCCAAGGAGATCGCCTGCCGCGAGCGCACGTGCCGCAGCGGTGATCAGCGAGTCCATGGCAATCCCGTCATACTTGTAACTCCCATGATTTCGATATCCGGCCCTAATGTATTCAGGACTAGCAAGCAACACGCCGCACCGGCAATGGTGGACGACAGACCACCGAGGAGAAGAACGATGACAGCGTATATTATGACCGGAACACGTGAAGAGTGGCTGGCGGCGCGGCTCGATCTGCTGAGGGATGAGAAGGATCTGACGCGGCGCAGCGATCAGCTGGCGCTGCGGCGGCAGGAACTGCCCGGGGTCCGGGTCGACAAGGAGTACCGTTTCGAGACCGATGAAGGGAACGCCTCGTTGGTGGACCTCTTCCAGGGGCGCTCGCAGCTCCTCGTCTACCACTTCATGTTCGGTCCCGACTACACGGCGGGGTGCGTCTCCTGCTCGGCGGTCGCCGACAGCTTCAACGGCGTCGTCGTCCATCTGGCGAACCACGACGTCACGCTTTCGGCGATGTCGCGAGCCCCCCTCGCGAAGCTGCAGGCGTACAAGCAACGGATGGGGTGGACGTTTCCCTGGGCATCCTCGCGCGAGGGAGACTTCAACTTCGACTTCAACGTCTCGTTTACTGAGGAGCAGCAGTGCGAGGGGCGCATCGACTACAATTACCGGCACGGCGGCCATGCGATGGACATGACGCCGGTCCCGGAACCGGTCGCCCACCTCGCGGCCAGGTCCGGAACCGATGCCCCGACCTATTCGCGTGATCGGCCAAGCCTAAGCACTTTTGTCCTTGAGAACGGCGTTGTCTACCACACCTATTCGACCTATGCGCGCGGCGTGGACGGTCTCTGGGGCATGTATCAGTGGCTCGACCGCGCGCCCCTGGGGCGCAATGAGACCGGCGTGTGGTTCCGCCGCCACAATGAGTACGGACAGGGGTGACGTTGCGATGTCACTCAACTTCAGCCGTGGAAAGAGGATGCCAACTACAGGTGGCGGATATGCCGGTGCCCCAGGCGTCAACGCGGTATCGCGAGGCGTTGCCGATTGGTTATGCCTCGCGGCGGCGCCCAGCTTTGCATTCATGGCGCTGCTGACGGCCTTTGCCGGTGGTGCGGACATGATCTGCTTGGCCGCACAAGATGCTTCACCATTCAGCGGAATGACCGTCATGTACGTGCTGATGAGCGTCTTCCATTCAGCGCCATGGGTCAGGTTAATCGTCAGCCGGCGAAGCGGTACTGCCCGCGGATTGTGATCCGAAATGGCGAAACAAAAGTAACCCGGCGCGCGACCTCCGCGCCCCCTTGCTCTCCGGAGGTTCACATGTCCCAAACCAGTCTCTTGGATCGCTCCTGGTCTACCTCGAGCTGGCTGTCGGTCGTCTATCTTGCCTTCGGCAGCTTCGCCCTGGTTAGCAGCGAATTGCTGCCCATGGGTCTATTCACCCCGTTGCCCCGCGACTTCGGCGCAGCCGGCCAGGCAGTGACCCAGACTGCCATCTCGCCCGTCACCGGCGGGTGATTGTGAACTCCCGGACGCTCTAACCGCGCCAGCTTCGAAGCCATGGGTCAGGCCTGTTCCGGCGGATCCGACGGGCAGGTGGCGGTCCGCTATGAAGAGCGGTCGCGAATGTCCGGAACTCAAAAATCGAGCCTCTGCGGTCATTTAGAACAGTCTAATATCTGGCGGTTGCTCCTTGCGAGATGTGCCATATTAGTGTGCGGTGGCGCCGATGTGCATGCCGGAACTCGAGCGATAGTTCCTTCCGCACGATCCTGCTCGCTCGCTTCTACGGGCTCACAGCTTTGCGGGCAGCTGAGAGGCCCGCACGACGAGGCATCCGGAGTGCAACTTTGCGGGCATTCCTCTGCAGGCATGGGTTCTGCGGGATGCTTTTCCGGCGCGCGCTGCTTTGAACTCCCGCCGCCCTTGCGTTTCCCTGGACCCGTCCCTCCGCCGGCCGCCGCCACCTTCGGCAGCCAGACTGTCTCGAAGATCTCTTCGCGCATTGCCGCGAGCTGGCTGCCTTCCACGATCGCCGCGAGCGGGGTCTCCAGCACGTTGCCGAACGCCCATTGGCGGGCCATCACGCAGGGATATGCCTCTCCATCGGGTGTGATGCAGCGCTTCCCAGACCAGCAATGCCCACACAGGCCGGAAAGCCGGGCCTTCTGCGCTGGGATCTGCTCGCCGCGCCCAAACTCGCGGATTTCGCCGGAACTGACATGCCCCACACCGAGCCTGAGAAGGAAATCCTTAGTCTGGCTAACCGTGTCCTTATGCCGATCCATCACGATAATGGCAGCGCGGGTTTCGATGCCTGCTCCGATCAGCTTTTTAAGGTTGGTCATGGTCCGGGTGTGGCTCGACTTTACCCGGGTTATCGCGTCGTGCCCGCTCGCTTCGTTCGAATAGACCGACGTCGCAAAGCAAATCCCGTTGTCGGCGGCGTATTGGACCGTCTCGTCAGCGAGCCGGGTCAAATTGCTAAAGACTTCGATGAATTCGAACCCCAACGTCTTCGCCTTGACCAACAGATCCTGAAAATCGCCATTGAGCTGCGGCTCGCCGCCGATGAACTGCATCTTGCGGCAGCCGAGCGCGCGGGCCTGAACCATGATCGAGACGTAATCATCTCTTGTGAGAATATCGCGGTCGCCGCTATTGGGAGACCTGAATCCGTATAGCAATGGACGCACTGCAGATTGCTTCGATTGGTAAGTTCCAGCCATAGGAAATCGAGAGTTCTTTCACGTATGGGTGAAGTGCTTTGAACGCTAGACCGAGACTGTACCTCTCCCAGATGCATGGCGAGTTCCCCAATTGGCTAACGAGTCTAGGGCTTGATGTCGCGCGTTTTCACAGCGAGGCAGGCTTCCATAAATATAGCTATTGCGCTTCATCCATTTGGGGGAGATAAGTATGATATTCAGTGCGGCTCGATGGTGTTGCACCGATAGTCGCGATCAGTTTTGAGTTCCTGCTAAAACGCTTGTGGCTCCGGGGGCCAGCCGTGACGACGTTTTCAAACCGTGACTTGTCTGAACTGATCGGATCAATCTACGACTGCGCGCTCGATCCGGCCCGGTGGGACGACACCCTTGCCGCAGTGGCAAGTGCGCTCAATTGCGAACATGCAATATTGTCGCTCAATGATATCCAGCGCGATCGTGTGCTGATCAATCGAAGCGTAGGCTGGGAGCCGTATTGGCTGGAACAGCGTAACAAGCACATTCCGGAGATCCACGAAAAATTAACCGAATGGCTCATGCTGCAAACTTCGCTCGATCGGCCATTTGTGGCTTCCCGCGAAATACCAAAGCACTATTTTGACAGGTCACCGTATGTCCGCGAGTGTCTGCGACCTCTCGGCATCGTGGATGTTGCGCATTACTTCCTTGTCTCAACACCCGCATGTTTCTCTGAATTGGTGCTTGCCAAGCAGAACCGACTAGGCATCCTCACCAAAAGTGAAATTGAAGATGGCATAATTCTGCTTCCGCATCTGCGCCGTGCAGTGATGATCAGTAATGTTCTTGATCTGCACATTCTCGAGCGGGACCAGATGGCAGAAACGCTTGATGCGCTTCGCAATGGGGTAATATTGACGAATGACCGCGGCACGATTTTGCACGCCAACCGTTCGGCAGAAGACTTGCTCCGTAACGAAAGTGCAATCGGTAGCAACGGCGGCAGGCTCATTGCGAAATCCCGATTGGCAAACAACGAGCTGCAAAAAGCGATCAAACTCGCCGCTCAAGACGAAACCAAGATCGGCCGAACCGGAACTTCTATCCGGCTGACGGATACGAGTCCTTGTCCTGTGTTCGCTCACGTCCTGCCCATGACCGGCGGCGATGTGCGAACAAGGTTACAGCCGACGGCCGTTGCGGCTATATTTATTGATGCAAGTTCCGATGCAAAACATGGCGCTATTACTTTCGCCACGGCCTTCAAGTTCACGCCGGCAGAGACTAGGGTTGCGAATAGTTTACTGGCGGGTCACACACTAGCCGATACCGCCAACGAGTTGGGTATCGCTAAGAACACTGTCAAAACACACGTCAAGAATATCTTTATGAAAACGGGCGTCGGCCGCCAGTCCGAACTCATGCGGCTGGCCGCACAGGCAACGCCCCCGGTCAATATTTGGTCTTCGCATGAAATGGGATAACGCCCGATGGCGAGAACAGCAGCAGCTTCGGGACAAACGCAGAAACCGCCACGCGTCCTGACCAGCATGTTGAGGCTCATCAAGAGCCCCGCGGCGTTTGTCCGCCGCTCGTCATCGATGATCTGGTCGTAGATAATGAGTATACCGTCCTTCGGCAGCGCCTCAAACGCCTTGCCAGCAGTTCGCGCTTTGTCGGCGGCCCTACTGGGGGGTGCAAGTTCCTATTGGGATCGCAATGGCCGTGAGCGTGACAACTATCCATCGATAATGCCGCAAGATGCAGTTTGCTCGTCCTCGACCGGCCGTCAGATCGAAAACTCGGGATGCCAGTTTAGAGGTCCGACGGTGAGTTCCTCAGTGAGTCGGCGGAGCGACATAGCGATATCCCAATCGGTGTTCGAGTAAATCTGCGAACTCGAGAGACGTATAGTCTTCCAAGCGTGGTCCAACGACTTGCAATCCAATCGGCAATCCTTCGCGATCCAAACCTATTGGAATCGTAGTGACCGGCAGCCCATTTGGGGTCGCGAGTGTTGTCCAGAACGATATCTTCTCGTAGTTGATTTTCGATCCGTCCACGTTGAGCTTGCGTTTTTCAAACGGCCGGCCGTCATGCGGAAACGCCGTGCAGGGCGTAACCGGACAGAGAACGACGTCCCAGCGTTGGAATGCGTCGCGCCAAGTTGCGGCGAGCGTCTGGCGATGGCGGTCAAGCACCACCCAATCACGATGGCTCATGGTCAAGCTGTGTTCACGCATTCCACCTTTCTTCCCGTCCGCTTGCGCGGCAGCGGCGGCATAGTCATCTTCAGACATATCGGCGCCTATCAGCGACATGAGCAGCGCCGAGAATGTCCAGGTCAGATCCATCATATCAGGAAGTTCGCTCGTATTGTGGCCGACGTGGCAACCTTCACTCCGAAGCCGCTTTGTCAATTTATCAATTACCCCGCGGATATCCTTAGCGGTTGCCACGAGGGGATGTTCCTCTAGGACGAGCACGCGATAGTCCTTCAGTTTCGAATGACGCGCCGGGGGCAGAGAAAACCGGTAAGCGGCACTGTCCGGGATATCGGGGCCAGCAATGACGTCCAGAGCTAACTTGAGATCAGCAGCCGTCCGCGCAATTGGACCGAGCGTTGACTGGTCGATCGGCTGGGAGATTGGTATCCTTGGCGCCATTGGGGGTGCAAACCCACGCATCGGTACGATGCCGTGGCTTGGCCTATGGGCGAAGACGCCGCAAAACGCCGCCGGGATCCGTAGTGAGCCTGCTAGATCAGACCCAAACTCCAACGGCACCATTCCGCACGCGACTGCAG
Organism: Phyllobacterium sp.; assembly: GCF_037994405.1. Lineage (GTDB taxonomy): Bacteria > Pseudomonadota > Alphaproteobacteria > Rhizobiales > Rhizobiaceae > Phyllobacterium. Next base: position 2,089 of record NZ_JBBNAN010000427.1, on the reverse strand, counting down.
CTGCGCTGCCGCCCGACGACCCGCCGGGTGTTCGCTCATTACCCCAGGGATTATTGGTGACGCCGAACACTTCGTTTGCAGTCTGCCAGTCCGATAACATCGTGGCGACGTTGGTCTTGCCGAGGATGATCGCGCCAGCAGTACGCAAACGTTCAACCACGACCGCATCCGTGACCGCCGGAACGTGCTTTCCGGGTAGGCCCCATGTGGTCGGCATTCCCTCGACATCGAAGGCCTCCTTCACCGTCAGCGGCAATCCCAAAAGAGGTCGGTCGGTCCCGGCTTTCCGGTCTTTGTCGGCGGCCTTCGCCATTTTCCGTGCACGGCTAAAGTCTTTGACCACGACCGCGTTGATCGCGCCGTCGACTCTCTGGATTTGCTCAATTGCGATCTCCACCAGTTCGGCGGAACTGGTCTCTCCGCTTTTCAGAGCGGAAAGCTGATCTATGGCTGTGTTCATCCGCATTGAACGACTCCTCGGAATTGCAGCTGCAATAGAGCTGGCAGGAGAGTTTGCTTGATCGCATTTGCGGGTAAATGCGATCAGACCAAATTATGGGGCTCTCCACTATTTGGACCTACGGAGGTCGGGTCTCTTTAACAAGCGCACTTTGACCATTGAATGCGATCTTACTAGACTTTGGTTTTAAATCATTTGAAAGGACAAAAACGCACTCGCCGATTTTCTGGATAGTGTGTCTTATTCCCACCAAGAGGAACGGCACCGCCGCACATTTCGAAGAGCGGACACCATGTTGCACGCGATATGACTGACGAACGAGTTATCGGCTTACAGGGGAGAGCCGACCCGCCATCCGACCTCCCGTGCCAAAGCGAGTTATGCGCGATCTACGTCCTGGCGGCGCCTCAGGGGAAGACGATATCACGGATTGATCCGCACATCGCCGGCAACAGTAACCGCAAATCGCCATTTGAGCCGGCAATGGGTAGTCGAGACTATCTGATAACCTATTCGCTCAGCCAGTGAAGTTTGATCGTGATGGGAATTCCTGATGCCTACTTTGAACAGGGCTTCCTGCTACTGCCCGGTCACAATTGGAATCAGAGGCTCGTCCTTGCTGCCTTGGAGGCGGCCCGCCAACGCAACGGTCAAAGCCTGTGCAAGACCCATCGGAGCAGCAAGGGAGCGCGCTTGTAGCGCTCTAGTCTTACTGCGTCACAAGTTTGTGGATTTTAGCAGGCATTGTCCTGGTGCAGCATGGACATCGCGTAAGGCTGCGACTGAGTGCGACGGTCAAGTGCCTTCTGACGGTGGCGATCGAATTTGGCGCGTGTCGCTCTGGTCGGATCGGGGGATCCGCGGGGTCGGTAACCTTGGGGAACGGCAGATTCCGGGCGGTTTTTGGTTTTGGTCGGCGCTGAGGGGGGAATTGTCTCCCTTTGGGAGATGAGGAATCCGTAAGCGGCAATGCAGAGGCTTGCATGATGATGGAAGCCGCGCCAGCCGCGCCCCTCATAATGGCCGAGCCCGAGTTCCTGCTTGAGTTCTTGATAGTCGCGCTCGATGCGCCAGCGCAGCTTCGCGGTGCTGACGAGACGCTCAAGGGAGGTGTCGGCGGCAAGGGTGGACAGCCAATATTTGAGCGGTTCGGCGTCGCCCTCAGGCCATTCGATCAGCAGCCATTCCTCGGCACGGGGCTCGGTCAGATTGTAGTCCCTGGAGGCGGGTCGGACGCGCACGGCGGCGAACCGGGAGCCAAGGTCGGTGTTGGTTCCTTCCCGCCAGATGATAGTCCGCCACGCTTCCTGCGGCAGCTCCTGCGCCAGCGCTTTCACCGAAATCGGCCTGTGATCGGGGCTGCGCCGCATCAATGAGGTTGGCCGCCCCTTTCCGCGCCACGGCTTGGGCGGCAATGGTTCCTCGCCGGGTCGCCAGACACTGAGTGTCGGTTGCACGCCCACGACATAGTCGAGGCCGAGCGCCGACAGGCCGGTGCGGAATGCGCCGTCCGCGCCATAGCCGGCGTCGGCCAACACCACGCCGGGCGCAACTCCGGCCGCTTGAGCGGCTCGGATCTGGTCGAGCGCGATTGCGGGCTTCGTCTGGAATGCGACGCTGTCCGGGATC
>NZ_JBBNAN010000426.1:0-2791 GCF_037994405.1 Phyllobacterium sp. | reverse complement strand
GACAACTCTCCCAAGAGTCGCAAGACACTCCGCTGCACGAGATCACTTCTTGTTTTGCGCTACGCTCGTTATTCTCTCGGCTGCTGGACCACTGGGATTATCTGGCAATGATAATCCTTATCCAATCTAAATTCGGACCGCCTTGCTACGAATGTCGAGCCAGACGGCAAATAACGAGACCCTTGACAATGAGCTGGTAGAAATATGGCACCGACAGCATGTTCATGCCGTTGTTGATAACGCCAATGATCAGCGCACCGAGAATGGCGCCGACCATTGGTACCGACGCCGCCAGCAAGCGAAGTTCCACCGAGCACGACCGCAGCGATGGCGTCGAGCTCTTAGCCCATGCCGGAGTTGGTCTGTGTGGAGGAGAGGCGTAAGGAGAGAAGGATGCTGCTAATGGCAGCCGTCACGCCTGAAAATCATGAAAACGACGAACTTGATGCGGTCAACGCGGATGCCGGAAAAGACAGCCGCCTCGCGATGCCTTCGTGCTGAAAGTGGCGGAAAGGCGATCGTATTGAACAACGTCTCCACTTGCCTGCCGGACGCTCGGCATCTATATTAGCCAAATGCTTGACCATTCGTCCCGACCGTCTTCGCCGCCACATATCCCAATGGATGCGCTAAGCGAAGTCCTACAAGACTTTCGCTTGAGTGGCGTCAACTATGGCCGCTGCGAGCTCCGACATCCATGGAGCATCGCCTTTCCGCAACAACCGCTGCTTCGTTTTCACTTTGTCAGCCAGGGTCCATGCTGGATCCATACCGAAGCGCAAGGCTGGCAGGAGTTGCACGATGGCGATCTGGTGCTGCTGCCGCAAGGCATCGCCCATCGGCTGGCCAGCGCGCCGGATGTTGTGGGCGATTCGCTCAAAGGTTGCCAGGTGACCAAGTTGGGGAGCAACGTTTGCGAATTTGTGCGGGAAGGAACGGGTGCGACCAGCACCCTTTTCTGCGGCTCCATGGCCTTGGGCGCCTGTGCGCTTAACCCCTTGGTCACTTTGATGCCGCCAATTATCAAGGGCTGCGATGTGGCCGGCAATGACCCGATCGTTGGTCCCTTGCTAGTGGCTATGACGGCGGAGGCCGCACAACCGCAGATGGGCAGCGCCACCATCTTATCACGAATGGCGGACCTGCTCACAGCGCGGCTCATCCGCTGCTGGGTCAATTGCACCGGAGCCCCGACCACCGGTTGGCTCGCCGCCATCCGCGACCCCCATATCGGCCGCGCCCTGGCAGCCATGCACCGAGACCCCGGCCATAACTGGACACTCGAAAGCCTCGCCGGCCTAGCAGGCCAATCGCGCTCGATTTTCGCCGAGCGCTTCAGCGCTGTTTTAGGGGAAGGCGCGGCACGCTATCTCGCCCGTCTGCGTATGCAGCTTGCCCGCGAGTTGTTGGGGCAAAGCGGCATGTCGGTTGCTGAGGTCGCTACCCGTTTGGGCTATGAATCCGAGGCATCCTTCGCTCGCGCGTTCAAGCGCATCACCAATGTCTCGCCGGGCGTTGTGCGTCGCACAATTTCCGGACGAATAGACATGGATTTCGGATTTTAGGACACATATCATCCGAAAAGACTCGTCTATGAAGATCTCTAAACCTTGGAGATACTTCAATGACGGACACAACATTACAGCTTGATGGCGCGGTGATAGACCTTGATGCAGCTGCGCCAGCCGAATGGAGCGCGGCCACCTGGTTCGCGGTCCTTTCAATGGCGGCCGCCAGCTTTGCGCTGGTGTCAGCCGAGTTTCTGCCGGCAGGCCTGTTGACGCCAATGGCGCGCGATCTCGGTATCAGCGAGGGAACGGCCGGACAGGTCGTCACCGCCACCGCTTCCGTCGGCGCCGTGACGGCCTTGTTGAGCAATGTTCTCATCGGCCGATTGAACCGCAAGACGGTGCTGGTTGGTCTCAGTGCCTTGGCGATCGGCTCCAATATTCTTGCGGCGTTAGCGACCGATTTCTGGCTATTATTGTTAGGTCGGGCCGGGTTGGGCATCGCCCTCAGCGCTTTCTGGGCGCTTTCAGTTGCCGTCTTAGCGAGGCTGGTTGGCGCCAATGCGACAGGTCGGGGCATGGCTATCGTCACCCTCGGCGTCTCGCTCGCCACCATTGCCGCACCATCGATGGGTGCATTGATCAGCGACTGGTTGGGCTGGCGCAGCGCCATGGCCGTGACAGCGGGGCTGGCCGCGCTTGCCATGCTGCTGCAGTTGCTCAGCCTGCCGACCCTGCCTGCAAGCACAAGCAACAGTCTTGCCGATGTCTTTCGGCTGACACGGCGGCGTGGCATTCAACTGGGCATGCTTGCTATCCTTTTGCTGATGACGGGGCATTTTGCTGGCTCGGTCTATGTGCGCCCCTTCCTCGAACAGGTTACGCTCCTTGCAACCGGGCCGATTGCCCTGGCGCTGCTCGGGTTTGGCATCGCCGCTGTGATCGGTAATATTGCCGGTGGCCGCATGGCCGACGCCAATATCCGCATGGCCCTCGCGGCCACCGCCGCGTTAATGGCGTTTGCGGCGCTCGCTTTGGTACTTTGGGGCGTGCACATCGGCGTTGCCTTCGGCTTCGCTATGCTTTGGGGCTTCGCCTTCGGCATGGCGCCCGTGGTGCTGCCGACCAATCTGTCCCGCGCGGCGCCTGACGCGCTTGAGGCAGCGGGCAGCTTAATGGTCGCCTCTTTCCAGGTCGCTATCACTATCGGCGCGGTTGTCGGCGGCTATGTCGTGGACAACTATGGCGCTACGGGGCCCTTGACCCTTACCGCCGTCCTAGCC
>NZ_JBBNAN010000425.1:0-6259 GCF_037994405.1 Phyllobacterium sp. | reverse complement strand
CGGCACAGATGGCGCGGGACGTCTTCGCAACCGACTGGATCAAGCTCGAAGTCATCGGTAATCACGACACGCTGCAGCCTGACGTTTTTTCCCTCGTGGAGGCGGCGCGGATCCTTGTCGACGACGGGTTCAAGGTGTTTCCCTATATGACCGATGATCTTGTCGTTGCCGAGCGGCTGCTGAATGCCGGATGCGAGGTGCTGATGCCATGGTGCGCGCCGATCGGTTCAGCGCGTGGTCCGCTCAATTTGCATGCCCTGAGGTCTTTACGCGGCCATTTCCCGGAAATTCCGCTGATCGTCGATGCAGGTCTCGGGCGTCCGTCGCATGCGGCAACTGTGATGGAACTGGGATTGGACGCGATCTTGCTCAACACTGCCGTTGCCAAAGCCGGCGACCCCGTGGGGATGGCAGGTGCGTTTGCCAAGGCAACGGAGGCTGGGCACGCGGCCTATCATGCAGGCATGCTGGAGCCGCGCGAGATGGCAGTGCCGTCGACGCCAGTGATCGGCAGGGCAGTTTTTACTTAGCAAAGCCGATGGTAGTTGGTCAGCTATCCAGCATCTCGGCCACCTTGCCGTCGTCACCATAAACGAGGCAATCGGCTATCGTTGTCTTGTCGAGAACGCCGCGCGTGACGTTGGCCACTTCATTGAAGACGTGGCGGATTTCGCAGGTCGCTTCACTCTCGCAATCCTCGCAGCGGCGATAGGCGATCTTGCTGAGGCAGGGCAGAGGTGCGATCGGGCCATCGATGAGACGTAAAACTTCGCCAAAGGTGATGTCTTCGGCTGGCTTGAGCAGCAGATAGCCGCCCATTTTGCCACGGCGGCTCATGACAATGCCCTGATGCTTCAGATCAAGCAGGATCTGTTCGAGGAATTTCTTCGGGATATTCTGTTCGTCCGCGATGTCCGAGATGAAGAGAGCCTTCGCGGCGTCTGCCCTGGCAAGAACGACGAGCGCTCGCAGAGCATATTTGGCTTTTTGCGATATCATTTTGTTTGCCTGACTACCGTTGTGGTGCAGTCATAGTCCCTCGCGCGACATTTTCTAGTATAAAAATGTTAAAAAAGTGAGTTTTTTTGCGGCAGAAAAATGTCTTAAAAATAGCGTGTAAGGCGCTGAAAAATAATAATTCATTAAGAGTTTCCGGAAGTCGGCGGTTTCATCGGTGCCACTTCTTTACACGATTAACTTGGTAGAGATTGTTGACAAATGATTTCAAGCCGTCATCATCAGGTATCGGTTGACCCACAAGGCAACTGCACTCTGCAACCGAATTGTTTCATGGAGGTCGCAATGTACAGTGAAGTATCAGGCATTTTTAATCGAGCTGAACGCTTGTGGCGGGAAATTTTTACGGCCCAAACGCTCGATCGAAATGCGCGCGATTCCAAGCAGCGCGATTGCGAGGAAGCCTCGGCCAAGAAGCACCGTAACTGGACGGAGGAAGATTTCCTCTGGTGCTGGCAGCATCGCGGTTTTTGGTGAGCGCTGCTCAGGATTGATTGCATTAAAATGGGCACCGGATGCACTTCCGGTGCCCATTTAGTTTAGAGCCTCGTGCGACAATATTGGTGCACGAGACTCCAAGTGATCAGTTCAGGCTTGGGATGGAGCCAGATCTCTCCCAGGCTCAAGCGGCCCGCTGCGTGCGAAAGGCCTCCTGAGGCCGCCGCATGGAATCAGCGAGGATATGCGCCTCAGGCCATGAGCCGAAGCCGCTCTCGATATTGATATGCCCGGCAAATTGCATATCGACGAAGCCAGAACCCCAGACTTCGGCAAGGGCTTGTGCCTTGTTGAAGGACATGTACGGATCGTCCCGGCTGGCGGCGACGATCGACGGGAAGCCGAGGTTGTGGCGCGGCAATGGCGCAAAGCTGCGAAATTTCGGATCCTGCACGGCCATGCGCTCAGCATCAGCGGGCGCCACCAGGAGAGCACCGGCTACATGGGCCGCCGATGGGCGGCTGGCAAGGTGAGACACCAGCACGCAGCCGAGGCTATGCGCAACGAGAATGGCGCCGGGCGTTTCGGCGAGGGTCGCCTCGAGCACATGGAGCCATTGCGACAGGACAGGGTTTTCCCAGTCGTCCTGCTCGACGAGGCGCGCTGTCTCGTCCTCGGCCAACCATTGGCGCTGCCAATGCCCCTTTTCGGAGCCGCGATATCCTGGAATGATCAATGTCGTCATCAGTGCCACCTTCATACAAATTTTCTTGGGAGGAAAAATCTGAAGCGACCTTAAAATAGGTCGGCGGTGGTCATCCTTGAAGGAATAGCGCACTAAAGTCCGTGAAATCTGGAAAATATTGCTGCTGAAATATTGATTATCGTAAAATCGGGACCAGCTTCATGTTAGGGTCAGGACCTATTAATCTGGTCGAAATGGTAGGAGGCTTTTCGTTCCGATAAGCGGAGCAAAGGCGATGGCAATGGTTATCCATTGTCGAGTCTTTGCTCCAAAGTGACCGGGCGAAAAGACCCTATCCTGCGGACGTCGAAACGGCCGCAATCTCAAGTGGCGAACCGCTCGGCCGGAGGAAAGACCCCGCCCTTTGCAGCTCTCAGAGCATGGTCCCGAAAAGTTGTCAGACTTTTCGGACGAGACCATGCGCCAATGAATGAAGCTGTGCATGTATCTTTTCGATCCGGCGAAAAGCCGGATCGAAACATGCGCTGCATCTTCTTGCCGTTTCAGGCGCTATTTCGATCATATCAACACTCCTGACCCTAGGTATCGCCATCTTTCTTGTACCAACGCAGCAATAGTTGTGAGCGTTCGAAAAACAGAACAACGAGGAGCGACAGCGCGAAGGGGATAAGCAAATAGAAGAGCCGGAAGATGATCAGCGCGGCCAATACGTCTGCTTGATCCATGTCGGGGAGGCCAGTCAGAAACACCAGTTCCAGTACACCGAGGCCGCCGGGCGCGTGGGAGATGAGCGCGGCTGAAAACGAGACGAGGAAAATACCGAGAATGACCAGGAAGCCGGGGTTTCCGGCGGCGGGCAGCGTGAAATAAATAATCGCGGCGGCGCCGATGAGTTCAAGAGGGCCGACGATCAGTTGCTGCGCGACGACCGACAGTCGCGGATATTCAAGTGTAAAGCGGCGGATGCGCAAAGGCCTGAAATGCAGCCAACTGAAAAAAACATACAGAAGTACGATTGCCAGTGATCCAAAGCCGAGAATATAGCTCAACGACAGCGGCAGGTCTGCGTTGAAGCGTTGCAAAAGCTCCGGCTCGATCAAGAGCACCACTGCGCTAAGTGTCAGTATCCCGAGCAGGAAGGTGAACGAGCAGAAGGCAATTAACAGCGCGATTTCGGGTCCGCTCATGCCTTGTGAGGAATAAGCACGATATCGGACCACCGCGCCGGACAGCACCGAAGCACCAATATTGTGCGAAAGCGCATAGGTGGTGAACGAGCAGAGAGCGATGAATAGCCAGGAAATCTTGCGGCGGAGGTGCAAAAGCGCAATGCGATCATAACCGGCAAGCGCCGCATAGGCGACGAGCGATGACAGCCCTGCCAGAATCCAGCGGTGCGTTGGAATGGCGTAAAGACTATGGATCACGTCGTCCAGCGAGATGCTCCGCAACTCCTTGTAGAGGAGCCATACGGAAATCCCGACGGCAGCCAGCCCAATCACCGGCCATACATAATCCTTCAGCTTCATACTTCTTTCGGTCCTGCCATTCCCATCACCTTATGCATTTTCTTGTCATTAATCAGTCAATGGGCTGGCCTTCGGGCTTCGGTTCGTCGAGGTCAAGAATATGAGCTACAATGCCGCGCGCGATTTCTCGCTCGCCCATGATGACGGCATCGGCGCCAAGGTCCTGCAGGTGCTGTACCTCGGCGTCGGAATGAGCCCGCGCCAGAATGCTGATAACCGGATTGGCAGCGCGGGCCTTTACGACGATCTGCCCGGCCTCGAATGCATTCGGAATGGCGAGGATCAGTTGACGTGCGCCGGCCAGATTGGCAGCGGCCAGAACATCACCATTGGCCGCGTTGCCGACTATCGTCTCGATATTCTCGTCACGCAGTTTCGCCACGGTCTTGTCTGCGTCCTCGATCACCAGGAAGGGTTTGCCAACCTCCTTCAAGGCATCACCCACCAGACTGCCGACGCGGCCATAGCCGATCAGTACGGCATGATCGGTAAGGGTCGTTGGTTGGATCTCCTCGACATCCGGTTCCTCCACCGCCGCCTCGCCAGCGTCCGCAACTGGCTCTGCCGCAGCCGGCAGGCGCTTTTCGAGCCTTGGCTTCAGATAGGTCACCGCGGCAAATACGAGTGGATTGAGGAGAATCGACAGAATGGCGCCGCCCAGGATCAGATCGCGGCCTTCTTCGGGCAGCATGCCCAGTCCCACACCGAGTTCGGCCAGAATGAAGGAGAATTCGCCGATCTGCGCCAGACTTGCGGAAATGGTCAGCGCGGTGCCGGTCGGATAGCCAAATGCAACGACGATAAAGAAGGCCGCCAGCGACTTGCCGACAACAATGATCGCGAGCGTTGCAAGGAGCGGCAACGGGTCGTTGATAATGGTCATCGGGTCGAACAACATGCCGACAGAAACGAAGAACAGCACGGCAAAAGCGTCGCGCAATGGCAGGGATTCTTCCGCCGCCCGATGGCTGAGTTCGGACTCGCTCATGATCATGCCGGCGAAGAAGGCACCGAGAGCCAGTGAAACGCCGAAGAGCTTTGCTGCACCAAAGGCAACACCGAGTGCAATCGCAAGAACAGCAAGGCGGAAGAGCTCGCGCGATCCGGTATGAGCGATTGCATGCAGGGTCCAGGGGATGACCCGGCGCCCGACGATAAGCATGACTGCGACGAAGGCCGCAACTTTGCCAAGCGTCAGAAGGATGACGCCGCCGACGCCGAGATTGAGATAAGCAGCGAGGGGATCGCTGGCCGCATTTATCGCACCGTCATTTGCCCCGCCACCATTTATCGCGCCGGCGATGGCGGGCAGCAGAACCAGCGCCAGGACCATTGCGAGATCTTCAACGATCAGCCAGCCAACAGCAATGCGACCGCGTTCCGTCTCGATCAGGCGGCGCTCCTGCATGGCGCGCAACAGGACAACGGTACTGGCGACCGAGAGCGCGAGGCCAAAGACCAGACCCGCCTGCATGCTCCAGCCGAGAATCCATGCGAGGGCGGCGCCAAGCAAAGTTGCCGCTACGATTTGTACGATTGCCCCGGGAATGGCGATCGCACGAACTGACAAAAGGTCTTTCAGGGAGAAATGCAGGCCGACGCCAAACATCAGCAGGATGACGCCGATTTCCGCGAGTTCGGCCGCCAGTTCCTGATCGGCGACAAATCCGGGGGTGTGGGAGCCGGCTAGAACACCGGCGACGAGATATCCGACAAGGGGAGGAATACGCAGACGGTTGGCAATCGCACCGAAAATAAAGGCCAGTACAAGACCAATGACGATTGTCGCAATCAGCGGCGTTTCATGAGGCATATGTCGGCGTCTCCCCCTCGTGAGCTGTTGAAAGAATGAAAAATGGCGATCCTGCGGGCAGGCTCCTGTCGCAGCAGTATTGCGTACCGGGGAGGGCTTGCAAACCGATTTCGTCGATATGCGGCGCAGGAAATGTGATTTTTTCCCTGCGCCGCAAATGGTTAGCGTTGGACTCTAAGAAAGGCTGGCAATCAGCCTTGAGCCACCGACTTTTCGCTGGAACCAATGCGATGCGCATGGTTCTTTTCCCACCAGGTTCCAAGCAGCAGAAGGATGGGAGCCGCAATGAAGAGCGAGGAGCTTGTGGCAATGATCACGCCGAAGAGCATCGGCAGCGCGAAGTTTTCCACGGCCTTGCCACCCCAGATTGCCATTGGAAGCATGGCAAGGAAGACGGTCAGCGATGTATAGATACAACGCGCCAATGTCTGGTTGATACTCAGATCGATGATCTGACGCAGCGGCATTTTCTTGTGGATGCGAAGGTTCTCGCGCATGCGGTCGTAGACCACCACCTTGTCGTTGACCGAGTAGCCGATGATCGTCAGCAACGCGGCAATGGCGGTCAGGTTGAAATCTAGCCCCATCAGCGCGAAGAAGCCGACAGTCTTGGTGGTATCGAGGATCAGCGTGGCAATCGCACCAAGCGCAAAGTGCCATTCAAACCGCCACCAGATGTAGATCAGCATGGCAAGGCTGGCGAGTACGACGGCGATGATACCGGAGCGCGCCAGTTCACCGCTGACTTTTGGCCCG
>NZ_JBBNAN010000424.1:0-3725 GCF_037994405.1 Phyllobacterium sp. | reverse complement strand
GACTTCGGCAATGTCGATGTGAAAGTAGCCGATCGGGTAGGATTTGAATTTCTTCTTTGCAGGCTTGTCACCCTCGACCTCCGGCAGACGCCCGATGCAATGGCGCTGAAGGCAACGATGCAGCGACGACCGCGTCAGCTGTGGAATGGTCGGCTGTAGGGCATAGAGGCAATCATCGAGCGGCAACAGCGTGTGCTTGCGAAAAGCCACGATGACCGCCTCTTCCTCAATCGAGAGAACCGTTGATTTCGGTTCTTTCGGGCCGGTCGGAAGATCGGCAACGGATGTGCGCTTCTTCCACTTCGCGACCGTCTTCTGATTGATCCCGTAGCGTTTCGCAAGCGTTCTCAGGCTCTCTTCACTATTGTGTATTGCTCGACGGATTGCCTCTGTCGTCGTGGCGCTGCCGTGTAGAACCTGGCCCATAGTGCCTCCTTCCATTCAAAGGAAAATAATGCACCATCAAAGCCTGGGATCAAACATCCTAGGGCGCAACCGCGTCGTCTTTGCGCAAATCAAATCGCACGCATGAACCGGTTTGCACCTTGACCGCCTCTGCGATCACCGCTCTCCTATAGTGAATTTTAACGATACCTGCGGGCGTACACGGGGACACGTTTGGTCTTCGATAGTCGAAGTTCTTAAGGTGCGCAGCGAAGGGGCTTCCACTAACCAAGCCATGCCTTCGAAACGAAGATGCAGCGGCCCGATCGCCTTTCCCGGCGCGTCATCGATGGCCAGAGGGGCATTCCGATCGCAGTTCGTCGAGCAGTGCTCGCCCCTCCAGAAGATCAGGCGTGTCGAAGCCCTCGCTGATCGAGGCGTAAGGAGATGCGAGGGTGTCGTACGCTTCCGCGGATTTACCCTCTGCACGCAGATGCCGCGCGAGCCGGATGGCTGCCCGGAGCATGAGGGATAGAGCCCCTTGCGCCGCCGCGATCTCCACGGCACGTCGAAAGCAGTCCGCCGCCGGTCGGTATGTGGCGAGCGATAGCTCGCCCTCGAGGAGACGGAGCCGCGCGTTGGTCCACGATTCCCGGTGGCGCTCAGCGACGGCGTCGGCCTCAGCGAGGGCGGCGCCCGCCTCCTCCAGCCGTTGCGTTTTGACGTAGAGCTCGGCGAGGATCGCAAGATAGTGCGGCACCCTGAGTCCGGCGCCGGTCGCGCGCAGATCTCGCAGACCATCGCGCAGGCGCACAATACCCCGATCGAGATCACCCTCCTCGGCGGACGCCCAGCCGTCCATGATCGTGGCCCAGGCAAGATAATAGCTGAACCCATACTCGGCACAGACTGCGTAAGCGGCGTCGGCATGCACGCGCACCAGCGCCGGTTCGCGGCGAAACTGGTGCAGCATCGAGGCGTAGGCGAGCGCGACGACGAGGCTGAACGGGTGGTCGAGTCGTCGCGCCACCTCGATCGCTTCGCCGATGGCCACGAGTGCACGATCCGCGAACCCGAGATGCCAGTTGACATGAGAAGCATAGGCGCGGCCATGGACGTGGATGTTGACGCCAGCCGCGAACGCGTTGGCGGGATCACCGGCACGCTCGATCTTGCTGCGGGCCGCCTCCAAGTGGATCAGGGCCAGGCCATGCTGGCCCAGATGGAACAGGTTGAATCCCAGCGCATGATGGGCGTCAGCCTGGCGGACGGGGTCGTCGCCCCGTTCGACCAGCTCGAGCAGTTCAGCGCTGAGCTCGCCCGTGTGGGTCAAATGACCGCGTACGTGATAGACGTGGCACAAGCCGCGCAGCGCTCGCGCGCGATAGCTCTCGTGCCCTTGCCGGCGGGCGAGCTCCTCGGCTCTGGCGTAAGCCGCCTCGACTTGGGGTGCACCGAAGCCCTCGGTTGCGATCAGCGGCGGTCCCAGAGCCACCTGGACCTCGAGCTCCTGGCGCTCGCGCGCCTCGCTCGGCGGTGCGTCCTCGAGCATGGCGAGTGCTCTCGTCAGGTGACCGATCGCTTCCTTGTTGGCCGAGCGCTGCCGCGCCAATCGGCCGGCGAGCAGCCACCAATCTACGGCCCGGTCGTGAATCCCGGCCTCCGAGAGATGACGGGCCAGGAGTTCGGGCTGGCGCTCAACGACAGCGGGGAACTGCGCTTCGAGCGCAGCGGCGATACGCGCATGAAGCTCCACTCGCCGGCTTTTGAGGAGGGTCGCGTAGGCGACATCCTGGATCAACGCGTGCTTGAAGGTGTAGGTCGTGTTGGGCGGCTGGCCGCGCCGAAAAACCAAATCGGAGCCAACGAGCGTAACCAGCGCTTCGCTGAACGCCGGCTCTTGCAGCGGCGACACCGCGGCCAAGAGATCGTGATCGAACTCGCGGCCGATGCAGGCGCCGATCTGCGCCAGCTCCTTGGCCGGTGCCAGTCGATCCAGCCGGGCCATGAGCGAGTCCTGCAAAGTCGAGGGAATGGCGAACGCCGCCGGCACGCCGATAAGCTCGAGGTGGTCACCGAGGTCTCGCAACAGGCCGGATTCTAGAACCGTCCTGGTCAGCTCCTCGACAAACAGCGGGATACCGTCCGTCTTGCTGGTGATCTGGGCCAGGACGTCCGCTGGCAACGCCTTTCCGCGGACGACGCGATCGACGATCATCGCCACGTCGCCGCGGACGAGCCGAGGAAGCGAAAAGGAGGTGACATGAGCGTGGCCGGTCCAGGGAGGGCTGAACTCGGGCCGGAACGTGATCACCATGAGCGCCCTCAGGCCCTGCACGCGTTCGGTCAGAAGCTCCAGAAGCTCCATCGTCGAAGGGTCGATCCAGTGCACATCCTCATAGACGGCCAAGACCGGCTGCTGGCTGCACAGGGCTTCAAACTGCCGGAGCAGGACCTCGAAGGTGCGCTGCTTCCGGCGCTCGGGCGTCAGATCCAGAGCCGTGTAGCTCTCGACCGGCAGCGATAACAGGGCGGCCATGAGCGCCGTCGCGTCTTCGTCGAGGCGCTCGGCATAAGGGTTGAGGAATGTTTCCAACTTGCTGAGCTTCTCCTCCGGCCCGTCCTCGCGAGCGAATCCGGCGGCCCTCTCGAGCTGCCCGATCACCGGAAAGAGCGCGCTGTTCATGTGGTAGGGCGAGCAGAAATGGCTCAGCACGGCGACCGGTTCCTGGGCGAGCGCCTCGCGTAGCGCTAGGACAATCCGCGATTTACCGATTCCAGGTTCGCCGGAAAGCAGCACCACCTGGCCCTCCCCCGCCTTGGCCCATCGCCAGCGCTCGAGAAGCAGCGCCAGCTCCGCGTCACGACCGATGATCGGCGCCAGCTCCCTGACATGGAGTGCCTCGAAGCGGCTCGCTGCGTAGCCGGGTCCGAGCACACGGAACGCCCGGGCCGGCACCGTTAGTCCCTTGAGCGGCCGGAGCCCGAGATCCTCGACCTCGAACAACGCGCCTAGAAGCTTTCGTGTACCCTCGCCGATCACCACCTCGTTGGGCCGCGCAAGCGTCTCCAGCCGGGCAGCAAGATTCGGCGTTTCGCCGACGACCGCTTCCTCTTGGGCCGCGCCCTCGCCGATAAGGTCGCCCACGACGACCACGCCTGTGGCGATGCCGACCCGGGCTGCGAGCGGCTCGCCGGTCGGGGTTGCCAGACGTCTGACCGCCTCGACGGCCGCAAGGCTGGCCAGCACGGCGCGCTCGGCCTCGTCCTCGTGCGCCCTCGGCCACCCGAAATAGGCGAGCACCCCGTCGCCCATTAACTTGGCGACATGGCCTTCGAAG
>NZ_JBBNAN010000423.1:0-5569 GCF_037994405.1 Phyllobacterium sp. | reverse complement strand
TCCATCCACAGGATCGCCGGATAGAGCGGCTCGCTCCGCGCGTTGCAAATCACCACGGAAGACGCCGTCGTCGCCACGCAGACAGCGGCGATCCCGCTTGATCCGCATTGCGCAACAGCGTTGCGCCCGGCGACGACAACAGCGTTCCACCACGCTTCCGGTTGCTGTTCTGCCCAGCCGGCGCGCGGATAGGTGGTGGCATAGCTGGCTTCCGACTGGGAGAGCATCATCCTGCGCTCCACATCGTAGACTCCAGCCCTGACACCTCCCGTGCCAAGATCGAAGTTCAGGACAAGTGTCATTCCTTAAAAATCCTCCCGTCCCGCCATTAGGGGCGGAACATCACTTTCGAAAAGAACATCGACCTGTCGGTCTGAAATTTCTCGAACATGCCGGGCAGTTCGGCAAGATCGAGATCATGGGTGATCATGAACTCCCATTCAAGCTCTCCCGAGCCCAGCTTCTCCAACGTCACCGTCCATTGCGGCCCCGGATAGGGCGCGCCGAACGAATTCCACGATCCGTGCAGCGAGATTTCCTGCCTGAGAAAATGCTGGAAGGTCTTGTTTTCGAGCATGACTTCGGCAACCGGAATGCCGATGAAGACGACATGGCCGCTGGGCGCAGCCATCGTCACCGCCGTGTTGATCGACGAGGGATGGCCGGCGGCTTCGATGATCGTGTCACAAAGCAGATGCGACGGGATATCACCGCCCGCAAGGAAAGTGTGTTTCGCGCCCGCGCGCCGCGCCATCGCCAGCTTCTCTTCGGAGACATCCACGGCGACAACTTCGCTGGCACCCATCAATCTCATCCACTGGATGGCGAAGAGCCCGATCGGTCCGCAGCCGCTGACACCGCCGCGCTGGCCCATCCCGATACCGCCGGCCTTCCAGATCGCATGGAGCGCAATCGAAGCCGGGTCCGTCATGGCGACCGCACGCGGATCAATGCCTTCCGGCGTCTTCAGCAGGTTGGAAACCGGGACGCAAACATATTCCGCATAGGCGCCATCCCGCCGTGACCCGAAATAATCATAGTCCCGGCAGCGCGAAAACTGACCCTTCTGGCACTGGTCGCACTTGAAGCAAGGGAGCATGGGCGGAACGGCGACCAGCTCACCGACCTCGAAACCTTCAACACCGTCGCCGATCCCGGTGATGTGACCGGAAAACTCATGGCCGCAAATAAGCGGCATCTTGTAGGCACCCTTGATCAGCATGCGCGGCATGTCTGACCCGCAAACACCGACCGAGGCGACACGCAAAAGGACGTGGCCGGGGGCCAATTCCGGAACCGGAACATCTTCGAGGCGAATATCGCCGGGGGCATAAAGCACTGCTGCACGCATTAAAGAATCCCTGGATGGATAAAGCAAAGAAACTGCGGGGCAGGATGTGCCCTGCCCCGCAGGCTCGGGAGGATTACTGGTCGAGAACTTGCGGACGATATTCGGCGAACAATCCTTCACGCGGGAAATCGGCGACGTTCTTCGAGGTGACCAAGGTGGATCCTGCATCGACGAACTTTGCCACTTCCTTCTTGGCGGCCGCTTCGCGCGCGACCTGGATCGTCACATCGCCGAGATATTTCGGATCGTTGAGCGTGGAGGCGATGTAGTTGCCGCCTTCCGCAATGATGTTCAGCGCTTCCGACAGGCCGTCGACACCGGCAACGAGCACGTCGTTGCGGCTGTTTTCCTTCAGAACCTGTAGTGCGCCGAGCGCCATATCGTCATTATGCGCATAGACGACCTTCACATCCGGATTGGCCTGGAGCAGATCCTGCATGGCGGTGACGGCATTGGCACGGATATATTCCGCATAGGGACCCTCGACGACGGTGTGACCTGAGCCTTCGAGCGCGGCATGGAAACCATCGCGGCGATCCATCATCACGGCACCGCCGGCATCGCCCTGAATTTCGATGATCTTGGCCTTTTCGATGCCGTCGGCTCTCAACCGCGCCACCACGGCTTCGCCAACCATTTGGCCCATCTTCTTGTTGTCGCGGCCGACATGGGCTGTGACGCCCTTGCCGTTGACGCTGCGGTCGACGGTAATGACCGGAATGCCGGCGGCAATGGCGGCCTCGAGCGATGGAACGACCGCGTCGGGATTGACCGGATTGATGATCAGCGCGTTGACGCCCTGCGTGATCAGATCCTGTATGTCGTTGTTCTGCTTGCTGACATCGCCATTAGCATCAAGGAACACGAGCGAGTCACCACCCGCCTTGGCGGCAACTTCGGCGCCCGTCTTCAGCTGCACATAGAATGGCGACTGCAACGTCACCTGACTGAAGCCGATCTTCAAGCCCTCGGCATTAGCGGCAGGCGTGGACACGCCGAAGCCTGCGGCGAGCGATAGCGCAGATACGGCAAAGGCAAATTTCGACAGAAAGCGACGGCGATTGAGCATGGTTTTCCTCCCCAACGACTCAGATTTCGGCAAAACAATAAAAGTGCAAATCTTGCTCATTTGTGAATTCAGATAAGCAGAAGTTTTTTGACCTGTCAACGCGGCGCTTTCAAAATGCCGTCATGCGATCGCCGCTTGCCTTTGGCGCGTCGCAGGAACTAAGCTTGCCCAGTTCCTCAACACCCGAGTTCCCCCATGTCTCGTGAGATTACGCCTGAACGCATCGCCGGGATCGAACGGCTGATCCGCCCGCATATCCGTCACACGCCGGTGCTGCGCGTCGATATGGCCGATTTCGGCCTTGCGGCCAGACCCGTGGATCTGAAGCTCGAATGCCTGCAGCATTCGGGGTCATTCAAGGCGCGCGGCGCCTTCACCAATCTTTTGACCCGGCCAGTGCCGGAAGCCGGCGTCGTGGCTGCTTCCGGCGGCAATCATGGTGCGGCGGTTGCCTATGCCGCCATGCGGCTGGGCGTGCCCGCCTCGATCTTCGTGCCAAGCGTCACCTCACCCGCCAAGGCCGAACGCATTCGCGGCTACGGTGCCAATCTGGTCATCGGCGGTGAGCGTTATGCCGATGCGCTGGGGGCGAGCGAACGATTCGCCGAAGCAAGCGGCGCCCTTGCCATTCACGCCTTCGATCAGCCCGAAACCTTGCTGGGCCAGGGAACGCTTGGCGCGGAGATCGAAGCCGATCTGCCGGATATCACGACACTCCTGGTGGCGGTTGGCGGCGGCGGCCTGATTGGCGGCATCGCTGCATGGTTCCGCGGGAGGGTGAAGATCGTCGCCGTCGAACCGGAGGGCTCGCCGACCTTGCACCTCGCTTTGGCAGCCGGAGAACCGGTGGATGCGCCGGCGGAAGGCATTGCCGCCGATTCGCTGGCGCCGAAGCGCGTGGGCGAGTTGATGTTTCCGGTCGCCCAGGCCTTCGTCGAGCGCTCGGTGCTGGTTGCCGACGATGATATCCGAGCGGCACAACATGCGCTCTGGGACAAGGTGCGTATCGTGGCCGAGCCTGGTGGCGCTGCGGCTCTCGCCGCACTGCTGTCCGGACGATATGCGCCCGGGCCGAATGAGCGCGTGGCTGTCCTCGTCTGCGGCGCCAATACGACCGCTGTGAAGTTCGATTGAACTCGGGACGTTTTATTGAAGCCCCAAAACGCAAAAACCCCGCTTTTGGCGGGGTTTTTTTGGCGGATTGGTGCATGAGAAACTGGTTTTGAGGGGAAAGTTTGGTTGCGGGGACAGGTTTGCCCGTCGGGTCTTAAGGTACGCATCCGGTGAGGCTTGCAATTACCCACATTTAAGCGTCCCGGCGATTTCGGTTCCGAGGCGAATATTGGTCAGCCGCCTGAGGCCCCGCCAGGCGACTGTGTTTCCTGGTGGTGGGTCGGGGATTGCGGCGCTGATAGGTAAACTCGGTCGTATCTTGCAAAACCAAAATCGGACCACTGGAAGCGTCGTAGCATTGAGCTGTCGCGGCGAAATGGCCGTTGAGGATATCACCCTCCTCAACATTCGGGTTGGAGAAAAACCGATACGCCGCTTTTGTGTTGGCCCAGTCCTGGGAGGCGAAAGGAATAGATCCGCCCATATGCTCTCCAAGCTGTCGCAAAAGCTCCGTGCAGCGTCGGCCAAGACGCGCATCCTTGAACGACCTTACGTCTATTGCCTGCTTGCTCCAATGGCCCTCATTATCGACCATCACATCGTCTCGAACTGACATCAAGCACCGCCTTAAACGAATCAGGTGCTCGAAACAGAATCACAAGTGATTCTTTCGATTCAAGATTTCAGCGAAAACTTTCCGTAAATGAGTCAGCCACTTATGGGTAATTGCAAGCTTCACCGCACTTCACCGCAGGGGTACGTCTTAAGTAAGTCCACTGGACTGACTGACCGGCTTTGCCTACTCACCCTTCAGGTTATGCGCCTGACGGTTGATGGATTCCCGATTTCTGTTGGATTTTTGGAATTAGAGCACGTCCACTTTATCATGGATCATATCCGCATGCCGCGAAGTAGTTTGCACATTCCTGCGGTTTGAAGAGCGCAATAGCCTTGCCGACAGCCTCCCATAGGGCGTCGATGGTGCGTTCGGCCTTTGCGCGCATGATGGCCTTGAGTTTTGAGAATGCCATCTCGATGGGATTGAAATCGGGACTGTAGGGCGGCAGATAGAGCAGCTTGCCGCCAGCAGCTTCGATAGCCTGGCGGACACCATCGGCTTTGTGAGCAGGCAGGTTATCCATGATAACAGTATCACCCAAACTGAGCGTCGGCGCGAGGACCTGTTCGATGTAGGCCAAGAATGCCGCACCGTTCATCGGGCCGTCGAGGACCATCGGTGCCGTCATGCCGGAAAGCCTGAGCGCGCCTGTAAAGGTCGTGGTTTTCCAGTGTCCGTGGGGAACGGCCGACCGGCAGCGTTCTCCGCATAGGGATCGGCCGCGCAGTCGAGCCATCTTCGTGGAAAGGCCAGTCTCATCGATAAAAACCAGCTTGGCGGGATCGAGATCGAGCTGCCCATCAAACCAGTCCTGACGCCGTTTCAGAAGGTCGGCTCGCTCCTGCTCCAATGCATGTGCGGTCTTTTTTTGTACGTGAAGCCGCGCCCGCGCAGCCAATTGTTCAGCGCACTCCGGCCAATCCGCACGCCGTGCTCGTCCACCAGGCGCGTGACCATCTCGTTGAGCGTGATATCCTTTCGCTTCTCGATCATGCCAACGATGAAACCTTCATGGGCATCCAGGCTTGAGCCGCGCCGCCGTCCCGTCGCCCGCGCTTCCAACTCGCCCTCGCTCGCTCGCGCGATCCAGCGGATCGCCGTCGAAGCCGCCACACCGAACCGGGACGCCGCACGACGCGCCGACAAGCCCTCGCTCGATGCCTTCAAAACGCGAACCCGTAGATCACCGCTCAATGCCCGTCCCATCAAAGCCCTCCATCATTGGAGACCTTGAATCAGACAAACATCATGCTGTCACTTCACAATCGATTCATCGATCAATGGATGTGCTCTAATAGACCAGGTCATCGCTTCCTCCCTCTGTCGTTACGGTAGTAGCGGTTCTCCCTCCGCCTTTGCTCTTCCGATATAATCAGGGCGTCATCCGGCAACAGTCGCTGTAGTCAATACGGGGCCA
>NZ_JBBNAN010000422.1:0-17358 GCF_037994405.1 Phyllobacterium sp. | reverse complement strand
ATCCTCGATGAGACCTATCGCGATTTTCTGCCGGAGAATTTTGGTGCGCCACATGGTCTCTTGGGCGAGGAGGGCTGGCAGGACAATTTGATCCAGCTCTACAGTTTCTCCAAATCTTTCTGCATTCCAGGGCACCGCCTCGGTGCCCTGACCGCAGGTGAAAACGTCGTCGAAGAAATCGCCAAGATCATGGACAATCTGCAGATCTGCGCGCCGCGTGCTGCACAAAGTGCCGTAGCGCGGGCTCTGCCGGCACTGGCTGAATGGCGGGCTGGCAACCGGCACGAAATCGAGGCGCGTGCCGACGCATTGCGCGAAGTGATGACGGATCTTGGGGGCTGGAAGCTTGAGGCGATCGGCGCTTATTTCGCCTTTGTCCGCCATCCATTTGAGGGTCGCTCGTCGACGGAAGTGGCCGAATATCTGGCCAAGCGCGCAGGGATTCTGGCTATCCCTGGCGAGTATTTCGGCGCCCGCCATACCCGGTTCCTGCGCTTTGCCTTTGCCAACGCGGATGCAGTAACGATCCGGCAATTACGTGCCCGGATGATGGATTTCAGGCTGTGAGGGAGTGCTGGCGATCAAGACCGCCAGCGTCCACTTATGATCAATACCCCAGCGCCTCGCCCGATCCGGATCGGCTGTCGATAGCGCCGTTGTAGCGTGCACCGCCGCCCTTCTCGATTTCGGCAAGACTCTTGCCGCCAACCAGGATGCCCGCTGCCTGACCCCAGATCGTCCAGTTCTTGTCGATCTCGACGTCGTGCCCCATTTCGGTAAGGATTTTGCGCGTGTCGGAGGACAGGGCATAGGGCTCCATGTAGACCCTATCGGGCAGCCACTGATGGTGAATACGCGGAGCGTCGATAGCCTCCTGGATGTTCATGCCGTGATCGATGACATTGATGATTGCTTCAAGAGTAATCGTGATGATGCGCGCTCCGCCCGGGCTGCCAATGACCATGAACGGCTTGCCATCCTTGGAGATGATGGTCGGACTCATTGAGGAAAGTGGTGTCTTTTTCGGCTGAATGGCATTGGCCTCACCCTGAATCAGCCCGTAGAGATTGGGAACGCCGGGCTTGGCGGTGAAATCGTCCATCTCGTTGTTGAGCAGGATACCGGTTCCCGGTGCAACGACACCGGCACCGAATGAACCGTTGAGCGTGTAGGTGACGGCGACAGCGTTACCCTCGTCATCTATGATGGAATAGTGGGTGGTTTCCTTGCTCTCACCAAAACCCTTCGGCATCAATTCCTGCGACACACCCGCCTTGAATGGGCTGATCTTCTCACGGATTTCCTTGGCATATTGCTTGTCGAGCAATTTCTGGACCGGGTTCTCCACGAAGTCCGGATCGCCGAGCGATGCATTTCGGTCGACGTAAGCGTAGCGCATGGCTTCGACCATGGCGTGGACGGTCTCGGCGGAACCATAGCCGAGATAGCCGAGCGGGTAACCTTCGAGAATGTTCAGGATCTCGCAGATGATCACGCCACCCGAGCTCGGCGGCGGCGAGGAGACGATGTCATAGCCGCGATAATTGCATTTGACCGGGTCGAGTTCGCGGACGGAATATTGTTCGAAATCGCCCTTGGCGAGGATACCGCCTCCTGACTGGCTGGCCTTGACGATAGCCTCGGCTGTTGCGCCCTTGTAGAACGAATCCGGTCCATTTTCCGAAATGCTCGACAACGTCGCCGCCAGATCGGATTGGACCAGGGTCTCGCCAATGGCATAGGTCTTGCCATCCGGCTTCAGGAAGATTTCGGCGGCGGCTCTGTCCTTCGCAAGCTTCTTGGCGCCGCCCTGCAGCGAGGTGACATCCCCTTGGTTAAGCACGAAGCCATCCCGGGCAAAGCGGATTGCCGGCCCCATCAGTTCTTCGCGCGGCTTGGTACCATATTTGGTTCTTGCTGTTTCAAAGCCAAGCACGGAGCCAGGCACGCCGACCGCAAGAAAGCCATCCGTACTCAGACCTTTGACCATATTGCCCTTGTCGTCGAGATACATGGTCTTGGTCGCGCCGAGTGGGGCGCGTTCACGGAAATCGAGGAACGTTGTCTTGCCGTCCTTCAGGCGAATGGTCATGAAGCCGCCCCCGCCAATGTTGCCGGCCGTGGGATAGACAACAGCCAGCGCGTAGCCGACGGCAACGGCCGCATCGACCGCATTGCCGCCGTTCTTTAGAACGTCGACACCAACTTCCGACGCAAGATGCTGTGCGGTGACGACCATACCGTGGTCTGCCTCGACCGGTTCCGGCGACGCTGCAAACACAGCGGCAGCCTGTGCAAGGCCAACACTCAACGCTACGGCGAAGACGCCAGCTTTCATAGAGCGATAGTCCATGGTCGTTCCTCCGGATAATGACAGGTTGGTATAATGGAACCAATCCGGCACGGCATGTCCAGCAAAAGTGACATCACCGTGCAGAAGGGGTGATGTTCGGCTTTAGCCAGCGTCCTGATCAAGCTCGGGATAGTGGCGGAAGATGCCGGACTCATTGAAATCAAGCCGGCGTTCGGAGGCGAGGTATTTCTCTATGTTAGGGCGCTTCTCAATTGCATCATGCAAGGCAGTCAGCGCTGGATAATGTTTGCCGAAATCTTTGGTGGCGCGCGGAAAGGCGTAGTGGAGCCCTTCGATTATCTGGAACAGGGACAAGTCCACATAGCTTAGCTCACTTCCGACGGCATGTTTGTTGCCTTCCGGATTTTGTTCCAGCACGCGCTCGAAATAGCCCATAAATTTTGGAATCCGATGTGTGATGAAATCTGCCGAGCGTTGTTTCGCTGCCTCCTTCTGACCCTCATAGTAGAGGTTTGTCGAGAGCGGGTGATGTGTGTCGTGCACCTCGGCAACAAAGTCGGTGATTGTCAATTGCAGGCCATTGGCGATGAAACGCAGCGGTTCTTCCTCCGGCGACAGGCCAAGTTTTGGTCCCAGATAGAAAAGGATATTGGCCACATGCGAGACGATGAGATCGCCATCCTTCAAAAACGGCGGCGCAAAAGGAATGTGCGGTTCGGTTCTGCTCTTGAGCAGCTTCATCATAGCCGCCATACCGTCCGGCCTGCGCGCAACATCGACATAATCCACACCAGCCTCTTCAAGTGCCAGCCGGACGAATTCGCCGCGGCCCTGAAGTCCATCCCAAT
Organism: Phyllobacterium sp.; assembly: GCF_037994405.1. Lineage (GTDB taxonomy): Bacteria > Pseudomonadota > Alphaproteobacteria > Rhizobiales > Rhizobiaceae > Phyllobacterium. The sequence continues at coordinate 14,196 of NZ_JBBNAN010000422.1, read as the reverse complement.
AATAGAGTTCGAAGGACATGAAGATCTCCCTGTTTCGGTGTTGAGGCAGCCCGCAGCGAAGCACGGGAATGTGGCAGCAATTGCTTATGAAGGAGAAAGCCGTATGATTTCAAGCGCGGTTTGATAGATGCAAAATCAGGACTCGTAGCCGGCTTATTGAGCGGTGTTACGCAGCTGTGCATTGTCATAATACTTTCGTATCAAATCGATCAAACTTTCACATTGCAACCCTAGACATAGTCCCGATCGAGGCGTTCTGGGCTCCCCTGGAACTGCCCGAAAAACCATTGCCACTCATTGGAACGGGGACTTCAGATGAAAACACTTGGTGTCAAATTCAGTTTGGCTGCAGCTGCCTTGGCCATTGGCCTCGCTGCCACGCCTGCGCTTGCAGAAAAAACTAAGTTCGAATTCTGGTATGGGCTGAGCGGTGATCTCGGTGAACGTGTTCAAGACGCATGCAAGAAATTCAACGACTCACAGGCGGACTACGAAATCGTTTGCACCAGTCAGAATGGCTATCCCGAGACGGTCCAGAACGCGATCGCTGCATACCGTGCCAAGAAGCACCCGGCTATCGTGCAGGTGTTCGATGGCGGTACACTCGACCTGATGCTTTCGGGTGCTTTCGTCCCGGCCAAGAAGCTGATGGAAGACAATGGCTACAAGATCGATTGGGCCAACTATTTCGGCGGTATCGCCAACTATTACGCGAATTCGAAGGGTGAGCTCTATTCGTTCCCGTTCAACTCGTCGACCGCCATGTTCTATTACAATGTCGATGCATTCACCAAGGCCGGCATCGAAGGCGCCCCGCAGACTTGGGAAGATGTAGAAGCGGCTGCACGCAAGTTGAAAGCCGCCGGCTATTCCTGTCCGCTCGGGTTCAGCTTCGATACCTGGGCAACAGTCGAGCAGTTCTCCGCTATCCATAACCAACCCATCGCGACCAAGAACAACGGCTATGACGGGCTCGACACAGAACTCGTGATCAACAAGACGAAACTCGTCGATCATCTGACGTTCTTCAAGAAGATGACCGATGAAGGTCTGTTCATTGTCAAGACCAAACAGCTTGGCATGGACGTAGTCCCGGCATTCACATCCGAGACATGCCAGATGATTCAGTCATCAATCGCCGATCACGGCACGATCGGCAAGACCATCAAGCCGGGCACCAAGTGGGATGTGACCATGCTCCCCGTCTGGAAAGGTACGGAGCGCCAGAATTCACTGGTCGGAGGTGCGTCGCTCTGGGTTCTGAACAATCGTCCGGAAGCCGAATACAAGGGCGCAGCAGCCTTCCTCAACTTCATTGCGCAGCCAGACATGGTTGAGTGGTGGTCGACGGTCACCGGCTACATTCCTGTTACCAAGACAGGCTTTGAAGCCATGAAGAGTAATGGCTTCTACGATAAGCCAGCCTATAAGGGCCGTGACAGGGCCATTGCCAGCCTGACATTCACTCCGACATCGGCCAATACGCGCGGTATTCGACTTGGTGGTTTCCCGCAAATCCGCAAGGAAATCTCCGATGCTATGGAAGGTATCTTCTTCGCCAAGATGACTGTGCAGGCCGGTCTCGACCAGGCTGTCGAACGCGGCAACGCCATTCTGCGCCGCTTTGAAAAGACCTACGCGGGTCGCACATTGGATTGAGGATAACCTGGCAATGGCCCGGAGCGCAGGCGCGAACGGGCCACTGCTTTTGTTGCATTCGATTAAAGACAGGTCCGGCTGATCCCATGAACAAGCGCGCTGTTTTCAAAAGCTGGTGGTTGCCAATCCTGTTCGGGTTGCCGCAACTCCTGCTGATTTTCTTTTTCTTCTATTGGCCGGCAATGTCAGTTCTCACCTGGGCCTTTTCGCTTGAACCGGCATTCGGCGGGGCAGGCGAGCGGCTGTTCGTCGGCTGGGATAATTTTCGGGACGTCTTTGCCGACAGCGAGTACTGGCAGTCTATCTCACTCAGCCTCTTTTTCGCCTTCAGCGCGACGGCGCTTTCGATGTTCATCGCCTTTGTGCTTGCCATTTGCGTTGACCGCCAGCTGAGGGGGTCAGGACTGTTCCGGTTCTTCTATATCTGGCCCTATGCCATTGCCGCACCAGCGGTCGGCCTCGCTTTCCGTTTCATCTTCGCTCCCGAGAGCGGTCTGATCGCGGTGGTCAACACCTGGTCACCCGATTTGTGGAACCCGGCGAAATTCGGCAGTCACGCAATGATCCTGGTGATCATCTGCTTTGCCTGGAAGTGGATTGGCTACAATTTCATCTTCATGACGGCCGGGCTCCAGTCGATCCCGCGTAGTCTGATCGAAGCATCGTCGATGGATGGCTCAGGTCCGGTCCGCCGGGCATTCGACCTTCAGATCCCGCTGCTTGCCCCGACCCTGTTCTTCCTGTTGGTTCTCAATCTCACCGAGAGTTTTGTCGGTCCGGATACCTACGGCATTGTCGACCTGACGACCGAAGGCGGGCCGAACAAGGCAACCAATGTCATGGTCTATCGCATAGTCAGCGAGGCGTTTCGCGGCTTGAACTATTCGGGCGCGGCGGCACAGAGCCTCGTTCTCATCGCCCTCATCATGCTCTTCACCTTCATCCAGTTCCGCTATGTCGAGCGGCGCGTGCACTACAAATAGGATCCGGTGATGATTGAACGCACTCCAATTCTCAATGCCATCACCTATTTCATCATGTTTCTGGGCCTGCTTCTCATTCTCGGGCCGTTCTGGATGATCTTTGCGGCATCGACTCAGTCACTGGCACAGGTCAATACAGTGCCCTTCAACTTTATGCCGGGCGCGGATTTCCTGCCCAATCTGCAGGCTGCCTGGCAGAGAGCCAATCTCGGACCGGCGCTGTTCAACAGCTTGATCACGTCGGTTCTGGTCATGACTGGCAAGATCATGGTTGCAGCGTTGAGCGCCTTTGCCATTGTCTATTTCCGCAGCCCGCTGCGTCACGTCTTCTTCTGGATGGTGTTTCTCACCTTGATGCTGCCGCTCGAAGTGCGCGTGATCCCGACTTACAATATTGCGGCCGATGTTTTCAACCCGGTGCGCTGGCTCATCCAGACACTGACCGGCATTGAATTGTCACTGCAGTGGAACTTGCTGAACTCTTATTCAGGCCTCGTTCTGCCGCTCATCGCGACAGCGACAGGCACATTCCTCTACCGGCAGTTCTACATGACCCTGCCGGATGAACTGGCTGAGGCGGCCAAAATGGATGGAGCGCGGCCATTGCGTTTCTTCATCGATATCCTCCTGCCGCTGTCGCGCACCAATATGCTGGCACTGGCAACCATCATGTTTGTCTATGCGTGGAACCAGTATCTCTGGCCAAAGCTGATGACCACGGAGGCAAATTACCAGACTGCAATGGTGGCGATGCGCACGCTCGTGCCATCGGTTAACAGCCTGCCGGAGTGGAATATCTCCATGGCCGGTGCCCTCATCATCATGTCGCCGCCGCTGATTGTCGTCGCTGTCCTGCAGCGCTGGTTTGTACGCGGCCTCGTCTCGACCGAGAAATAAAGGAAAAACCATGGCCGAAATCAACATCAAGGACGTTCGCAAGTCGTACGGCCGAACGCAAATCCTGCATGGTGTCGACCTCAATTTCAAATCGGGCGAGTTCGTCGTGATCCTTGGGCCGTCGGGTTGCGGCAAGTCGACCTTGTTGCGCATGATCGCCGGGCTTGAGGAAATCTCTGCAGGGGAAATCTCAATCGATGGCATCGTCGTCAACGACCTTGAGCCGCGCGACCGCGGCTGCTCGATGGTCTTCCAGAATTACGCGCTCTATCCGCATATGAATGTGGCTGCCAATATTGGTTATGCGTTGAAGGTTGCCGGTGTCCCGCGCGCCGAGCGTACGCATCGCATCGTCGAAACTGCACGTATCGTAGGACTTGAGGAACTCCTGGACCGCAAACCGGCACAGCTTTCTGGTGGCCAGCGCCAGCGCGTCGCCATGGGTCGCGCCATCATTCGCGAGCCCAAAGTCTTTTTGTTCGACGAACCGCTCTCGAATCTGGATGCCAAGCTGCGCGTGCAGATGCGCGTTGAAATCCGCCGCCTGCATAAACGGCTGTCCGCCACTTCGGTCTTCGTGACTCACGATCAGGTAGAGGCGATGACACTCGCCGACAAGCTAATCGTCATGAACAAGGGCCATGTCGAACAGGTCGGTACGCCGCTGGAGATCTATCACCGGCCCCGCACCCGATTTGTCGGCTCGTTCATCGGCTCCCCGGCCGTGAACTTCTTTGACAGCACGATAGCGTCGACCGGAGATTTCGTGCTGCTCGACGGCATACAGGTGGCGATTGATCCGGCGTTAGGCCGCGACAACGCCGGCGGCACTGTATCCGTTGGTATCCGGCCCGAACATTGCCGCCTTGTTGCTGCTGGAACCGCAAGCAGCGTTCCGGCGACTGTCGATTTTGTCGAAGAACTGGGTTCTGGCCGCATCGTTCATGTCGAGATCGATGGACAGAATTTTGCTGTTGCCATGGACGAAGGGCAATTCTTCGAAGCGGGTGCAACCGTTGGCCTGCAATTGCCTGCCGAACATATTCACCTGTTCTCGCTGGAAACCGGCTTGCGCCTTGATGACGTGCTCGCAGTAAAGCGTACAATCAAAACCACCGTGGCGGCTTAACCCGCTTGAAAGGACCGATCATGAGCTCAGCCCCTACAATTTCTTCCGTTGGCTTTTGTACCTATACGGGCAATGGCAATTTCAGCACGCTTGAAGATTCGCTGCGCACGATCAGCGATCTCGGCGCTACTGCTGCTGAACTGTCGCTTTATGGCGAAGAGCTGATTTCCGGCGGACGCATCATTCCGGGTCGCGCGGAACGCCTGTTTGAAATCACCCGCCAATTCAATCTGCGCTACAGCGTGCACGGGCAGATCGTCTCCAATTTCATGGATCGCGACCATCTCGACCTGCAGAAGGCCGTGGTCCGCGCCATGCTTGAACTGTGCAATCGCATTGAAGCTGGCATTCTCGTCCATCATTGCGGCCAGACAAAAATGCCGGCACTGACGCGCATTAGCGATCTTGACCAAATGGAACGGGATGCGCTGGCCGAAATGGCGGAAATTGCCAAGGGATATGGGGTCCGGATCGCACTCGAAAACATCTTTGCGCTAAGCGATAACGAATATCGTCAGACCCCGGAAAAGGTTGGTGAAACCGTCAAGGCGGTCAACAGTCCGAACGTCTGCGGCCTCATTGATTTCAGTCACGCCTATATCGAATGCACGCGCCTTGGCCTCAACTGGCGTGAGCAGATCCGGGCGATGGCTCCGGTTACCGGCCACCTGCATGTCCATGACAGCTTCGGCCGCCCTTACAGCATGACGAAGTTCTATCACCCGGCGGAAGCAACAGCGCTCGGTATTGGGGACCTGCATCTGCCGATCGGCTGGGGCGACATTCCGTGGGAAGAAATCTTCTCCGAACTCACATTCCTGCCGGATACGATGCTGATCATGGAAATCACCGGCGAGCGTTTTGCCAACGAACAGGCCGATAGCCTTGCCCATGCGATGAAGCTTGTGGAACTGGTCAATAGCCGCCGTCTGGCAGCGTAATTTTGTCAGGCGTGGCCGCTTGAACGGCCACGCCTGACTCTTCATCGAATGGTGAATGGTTCAAATGCTGCATAAGCCGCATCGGGCACGTTCACCTTCATCAATTCCATGTTGCGGGTCAGGCTTGACGGCTTGGCCGTGCCGATAAGCACATTGGCGACCGCCGGTTCACGCAACGGAAACTGCATGGCCGCAGCGGCCAGCGGAATGGAATTGGCTTCAGCGATCTCCTGCATGGCGCGAACCCGGCCAAGAATATCGTCCGAGGCTGGACCGTAATCGAAATTCGCACCGGGAACCGGTCCGGTTGCCAGGATCCCGGAATTGAACACACCGCCGATCACCAGTGAAATCTGTTGCTCGCGGCATAATTCAAGCAAGCCCCGCTCAGCCGAGCGGTCCAGCAGCGAATAGCGCCCGGCGAGCAGGATGCAGTCGATCGGATGCCTTGCGATCACGTCGAGGCAGACCTCAACCTCATTGACACCAAGGCCGTAGGCAGAGATCGCGCTGGAAGACTTTAGTTCGTCCAGGGCCTTCATGCCGCTGTCGAGCAACTGGCGCTGATAAACCGCATTCTTCTCAGTGCCATGCGTGTAGGCGCCAATGTCGTGGACATAGAGAATGTCGATCTGGTTCAAACCGAGCCGGGCATAACTGAATTCGAACGACCGCATGATACCGTCGTAAGTATAGTCATAGTCGACAGTGAACGGCAGCGGATTGACATAGGAATGATCCGGAACCTGGTCTTCCGGAACAGGCCGCAACAGGCGGCCAACCTTGGTCGAGAGCACGTAGGTCTCACGCGGTTTGCTGCGCAGAAAGTCGCCCATCCGCCGTTCTGAGAGGCCAAAGCCGTAAAAGGGCGCGGTGTCGAAATAGCGCAATCCGGCATCCCAGGTTGTCTGCAGCGTTTCCATTGCTGCTTCACGCGTGCACTCCCGGTAGAGCCCGCCGATGGCGGCGCCGCCAAAGCCGAGTTGCGTGACAGCAAGGGGCGTTTTGCCTATTTTGCGGATATCCAAAATCGTCCTCCTAAATGTCTCTATCTGCAGCAAACTCTCGAAGCTTGCCGGAAATCTCATTTCTTTCGAAGCGCATCCGCAAGAGCTGCCCCGAATGCGCCCTGCGCCGCCGGTTGCGGCTTGGGCGCTGGCGCCTGCGTCGTCCGGGGCCTATGATGGCTGTCGTCTGGACGCGGACCTCGTGGCGGTTGTGATCCACCGCCATCCTTGCGCATGGTCAGGCCAATGCGATTGCGTTTCACGTCGACATCGACGACCCGCACCTTCACCACATCGCCGGCCTTGACCACCTCATGCGCATCCTTGACGAAGCGATCCGCCAGCTGCGAAAGGTGCACGAGGCCGTCCTGATGCACGCCGATATCGACGAAGGCGCCGAAGGCGGCAACGTTCGTCACTGTCCCTTCCAGAAGCATTCCGGGCTTCAAATCCTTGATGTTGTCGATACCATCGGCAAAGGATGCTGTCCTGAATTCCGGGCGGGGATCGCGCCCGGGCTTTTCGAGTTCGGCAATAATATCGCGCACCGTCGGCAATCCGAAGCGCTCGTCGACGAAGACGCGCGGATCAAGCGCCTTTAAGGCACTGCTGTCATTCATCAACGAACGCACATCGCGACCGCAGGCGCTGACGATCTTCTTGGCAACGCCATAGGCTTCGGGGTGGACGGCTGAAGCATCCAGCGGCTCGGTGCCGTCCGGAATGCGCAGGAAGCCGGCGCATTGTTCAAAGGCGCGGGGTCCAAGCCGGGCGACCTTTAGCAGATCTCGCCGGGTCTTGAACGGGCCGACATCATCGCGATAGGCGATGATTGCTTCGGCGAGCGAGCTGCCCAGACCGGAAATGCGGGCGAGCAGCGAGGCCGATGCAGTGTTCAGATCGACGCCTACAGCGTTCACCGCATCCTCGACTACACCTTCCAGCGAGCGGGCAAGGCGGTACTGGTCGACATCATGCTGGTATTGACCGACGCCGATGGATTTTGGCTCGATCTTGACCAGCTCGGCCAGCGGATCCTGCAGACGGCGGGCAATCGAAACTGCTCCGCGCAGCGATACGTCGAGCCCGGGGAATTCCGCTGCTGCCGTGGCCGAGGCGGAGTAGACTGAAGCGCCAGCCTCGCTGACGATGACTTTAAGCGGTTTGGGCGAGGGCATGTCGGAAAGCATGTCCGCAACAAGACGTTCGGTCTCGCGACTGCCGGTGCCATTGCCGATCGCGATGAGTTCGACCTTGTACCTGATGATGAGCTTTGCCAGTTCGGCCTGCGTCCCGCGCACATCGTTGCGTGGCGGGAAAGGATAGACAGTCGCCGTATCAAGCAGCTTGCCGGTGCCATCAACGATGGCAACCTTGACGCCTGTGCGGATGCCTGGGTCAAGTCCCATGGTCGCGCGCGAACCTGCGGGTGCCGCCAGCAGCAGATCCTTAAGGTTGCGGGCAAAGACGTGGATCGCTTCCTCCTCGGCGCGTTCGCGCAACGTGGTCATGAGATCGATGGAGAGGTTGAGCGACAGGCGGATGCGCCAAGTCCAGCGCACGACCTCCAACAGCCAGCTATCAGCAGGACCGCCAGTCGGCGGGATCGCATAGGCGTCGGCGATCATTCGCTCGACCGGCTTGATCGCGCCTGTATCCTCGGCATCGACTTCGATTTCGAGCGACAACACTTCTTCATTGCGACCGCGCAGCATGGCAAGTGCCCGGTGGCTCGGCACGATTGCCCAACGTTCGAAATGATTGAAATAATCCGAGAATTTTGCGCCGGCTTCCTCTTTGCCTTCGACAACCTTGGCGCGAAGCACCGCGCGATCCTGCATGTAGTTGCGCAAGCGGCCGACGAGATCAGCGTTTTCCGAGAAGGTTTCGACGAGAATATCGCGAGCGCCGTCGAGCGCGGCTTTCACATCAGGGACATCATCAGAGAGAAAGTTCTTCGCCAGTTCGGCCGGAACAGCGCGCCGGTCGGCCAGGATTGTTTCCGCCAGCGGGCCGAGCCCGCGCTCGCGCGCAATTTCGGCCTTGGTCCGCCGCTTGGGCTTGTAGGGAAGGTAAATGTCCTCGAGCTCGGCCTTGGTGACTGCGCCAGCAATCTTGCCTTCCAGCTCATCGGTCAGTTTGCCCTGGCTGCGGATCGACTCAATGATGGTGTCGCGGCGCGCATCGAGCTCGCGCAAGTAGATGAGACGTTCATCGAGCGTGCGAAGCTGCGTATCATCCAGTCCGCCAGTGACTTCCTTGCGGTAGCGCGCAACGAAGGGCACGGTTGCACCGCCATCGAGGAGTTCGATCGCGGCATTGGCCTGCTCTGGCCTGGCGTTGATCTCGGCTGCGATGAGGCGAGCGATGCGGGCAGTATTGGCGATGTTTGCAGTCACAGGGCATTCTCTTAAAAATGATCGGGCGGCGACCATAGGACCGCCCGAGCATGACCGCAATCGTTTGGAGGTTTCGACCTATGTCTTTTTCAACAGCGATTTGGCTTCTTTGATGCCGAGAGCCTCGGGTCGCGAACAACGGGTCTTGATGTCAATGAACTTTTTTTCCTCGCCAGAGCGGAGAATTGAAACCATCACATCGACGCCATGCAAAGCGCGCTCGAGCGAACAGCGTATGTCGCGTCCCTGCAAAATGGCGACTGCCATATCGGCAAGGCCAGCCGTGCGGTAATTGGCCATCATGCCGGCCGAGTGTTTCTGGTTCGGCGTGCCGAAAGGATGTGCCCAGGCCTTCACCGGTTTGGCTTTCTTGCCCGGCTTCGCCAGTTTGACCTCGCCGCCGAAGAAATTTGGGTCCGGAAGGAAAAGCGAACCGTCGGTACCGTAGAGTTCCATATTGGGATGGTGATGGGCCCAGACGTCCCAGCTCGCCGACAGGGTGACCGAAGCGCCGCTTTCGAATTCAAGCAGTGCCTGAATTGTCGTCGGCGTGGTGACCTTGATGGTTTCGCCCTTGCGCGGTTCGCTAGAGATGGTGCGGGTTGGCGTGGCCATCGATGTCAGCGCAGCGACACGCCTGATCGGACCAATGAGGTTGATCAGATTGGCGATGTAGTAGGGTCCAAGATCAAGGATAGGGCCGCCGCCCGGCCGGAAGAAGAAACCCGGGTCGGGATGCCAATGCTCCATGCCGTGGCTCATTACATGCGCCGTGCCGGAGGTAATCGTGCCGACCTGACCGTCATCGACCAGTTTGCGTGCCAGCTGGTGAGCACCGCCAAGATAAGTGTCGGGTGCACAGCCTGCTTTCAAGCGTTTCTTCTCGGCAAGTTTCTGCAGGTCTAGTCCGTCCTTCAGCGAAAGCGTCAACGGCTTTTCCGAATAAAGATGCTTGCCTGCGGAAAGGATTTGCTTCGAAACATCGAAATGAGCATCGGGGACTGTGAGGTTGACGACGAGATCGATGTCATCGCTGGCCAGGAGGCTATCGATGCTGCGCGCCTCGATGCCATATTCCGATGCACGTCCAGTCGCCGCTTTCTTGTTGATGTCGGCGATGGCGCGGATTTCAATCCCTTTGAAGAGCGGGGCAAGTCTTAGATAAGTCGTGGAGATATTGCCGGCACCTATAATGCCGATCCCAAGTGTTTTAGCCATGTCTGTGTCTTTCTTCAAAATGCCTTGACAGTCGCGATGGAGCGGCGAGCGAACCGCTCATCGTCCGATGGATTGTCGTGTTCCATGATGAAAAAGTGGACGGGTGTGCCCCTCAGGACCGTCATCAGGGATTTCCAGTCCACGGTTCCATAACCGACATCGGCCCAACCATCCTCATTGGCGTTTTGACCGGCGGCAGCAATGTCCTTGACGTGCACTGCGCTGATGCGCGAGCCGTACTTCTCGATCCATTGGAATGGATCGGCGCCGCCGCGGATGATCCAGGCGATGTCCGCTTCCCAAGATATGCTCGGGGCTGCATCGAAGATCAGTTTTTGCGGTATCGAGCCATCAGCAAGTGCTTTGAACTCGAAATCATGATTGTGCCAGCCGAAAATATATCCAGCCTTGCTATAAGTGGCGTGCGCCGCTTCCAGCCGCTCGCCAAAAGCTGACCAGCCGGCGGCATCAGAAGGGCGCTGATCGACGGCGAGGTGCGGGCAATAAATGGCCTTCATGCCGAGCGTCCCAGCGATGTCGAGAACCTTCTGTTGCTCCTTTTCCAGAAAATCGATGCTGAAATGACCGGTAGGCATTGCCAGGCCATTGGCATCAAGCGCAGCTTTCGTTGCTTTCGGATCAGAATAGACCCCGCCATAGCCTTCAACCTGCGCATAGCCATTGCGCTTCAACATATCGAGTGTTTGATAAAGGGGTGGGAAATTGCGGGAACTGTAGAGCTGGTAGGAAAGGTCGGTCACTTGATTTCTCCGTGATACTTGGGAAGTTTAAAGACGGTTTTCGGTCTCGGCGTCGAAGAGCGAGGCCATGGCGGGATTGAAAGTCAGGAACACCTTTTCGCCGGGCTGGTAGCGCCTGCCTGAATCGACTCGTACCGAGATGGCTTTCCCCGCGACCTTGAGCCAGACAAGGCTATCTGCCCCCATCGGCTCATCGATATCGACGACGGCTTCGCAGGATCGGCCGGCGGGTCCGGATTGATCGCTGATGCTGATGTGTTCCGGACGGAAGCCGAGGACGACGGAATGACCTGGCGCCAAGGGCTTTTGCGCCGCATAAGCCGAGAGGGAAATATCCAGATCGCCGGTCCGAAAGACGGGTGAGCTGCTCGTTGCGGTAATCTCGCCTTTGAGGAAGTTCATGGCTGGCGAGCCGATAAAGCTTGCAACGAAGAGGTTGCGCGGCCTGTTGTAAATCGTCAGCGGATCATCGAGCTGCTGGATCAGGCCGCCCTTCATCACCGCGATACGGTCCGCCAGAGTCAGCGCCTCGATCTGGTCGTGGGTGACGTAGATCATCGTGTTGGCGAGCTTGTGATGCAGGCGCTTGATTTCGACACGCAACTCCGAGCGCAACTTGGCATCGAGATTGGACAGCGGCTCGTCGAACAGAAACACGTCGACATCACGCACCAGTGCCCGGCCTATGGCGACGCGCTGCCGCTGACCGCCCGATAATTCGGCAGGCTTGCGCTGCAGCAGCGGCCCGATCTGCAGGATTTCAGCAGCGTGAGCGATGCGCTTTTGGATTTCTGCAGCAGGCAGTCCGGCTACCCTGAGCCCAAAGGACAGGTTCTTCTCAACCGTCATTTGCGGATAGAGAGCATAGGACTGGAACACCATGCCGATGCCGCGATCCTTTGGCTCTTCCCAAGTGACATTCTTGCCCTTGATGAAAATCTGGCCATCGGAAATTTCCAGAAGACCTGCAATGCAATTGAGCAAGGTGGATTTGCCGCAGCCGGATGGGCCGAGAAGCACGAGGAACTCACCATCCGTGACCTCAATATTGAGGTTTTTCAAGACGTTGATGGAGCCGAAATTGAGGGAAAGATCCCTGATCGAAACGCTGTGCAAAATGGTCATCCTTTTACGGCACCAGCGGCAATGCCCCTGACGAAATACTTGCCTGAAAAGAAATAAACGAGGAGCGGCACCGCGCCCGTGAGAATGGTCGCAGCCATGTTGACGTTGTATTCCTTCACGCCTTGAGTCGAATTGACGATGTTGTTGAGCTGAACCGTCATTGGAAAATTTTTCGTCCCGGCAAAGATCACGCCGAAGAGGAAGTCATTCCAGATGCCGGTCACCTGCAGGATCACCGCGACCACGAAAATCGGCAGGGACATCGGCAACATGATCTGCAGGAAGATGCGCCAGAAGCCGGCGCCATCGACGCGCGCCGCCTTGAACAGTTCCGGTGGCAGCGAGACAAAATAGTTGCGAAAGAGCAGGGTGAGGATGGGCATGCCGAAGATGGTGTGGATGACGATTACGCCAGTCAGTGTGCCGAAGATGCCGAGATTCCGCGTGATGATCACCAGCGGGTAGAGCATCACCTGATAGGGAATGAAGGCACCAAAAATAAGCGCGGTGAAGAACAACTCCGAACCCTTGAAGCGCCAGTTGGACAGGGCATAACCATTCACCGACGCAATGATGATCGAGAAGATCACGCTTGGGATCAGGATCTTGATCGAGTTGAAGAACCCGACCTTGATCCCCTCGCAATAAAGACCAGTGCACGCACTGTTCCAGGCGGTCGCCCATGGCTGGAACGTCACTTCAACCGGGGGGGAGAAGATATTGCCGAGGCGGATTTCAGGCATGCCCTTTAGGGATGTCATGACCATGACGTAGAGTGGGATCAGATAGTAGATCGCCGCAACCAGCAGCACCGAATAGATCATGATCGAGGTTGGAGACACGAGCCGTTTGGGACGGCGTCCACGCGGTTCAAAGCTTGGGAGACTTGAACTCATTTCGAGGCACCTCGACGGTTTTCCGGACGGAACTCCAGCAATGCCCAAGGCACGAGGATGATAAGAACGGTGGTGAGCATGATTGTCGAGGCAGCAAGGCCCTGAGCCAGATTTCCGCGCGAGAACATGAAGTCGTAGACATATTTGGCAGGTACTTCAGACGAGATGCCAGGACCCCCATTGGTAAGCGCAACGACGAGGTCATAAACCTTGACGATGGTTGCGCAGATGATGACGAGCGTTGTGATGAAGACCGGTCGCATCATTGGGATGACGATGAAGAGGTAGGTTCTCCACGCAGGAATTCCGTCAACACGTGCGGCCTTCCAGATCTCGTCATCGATGTTGCGCAGGCCCGCCAGCATCAAGGCCATGACCAGGCCGGTACCTTGCCAGAGGCCAGCGATGACGATGGCATAGATCGTATATCTGCCATCGGTCAGGACCGGGAAATTGAAGGTCTCAAAACCAAGATCGCGAACGACTTTCTGTACGCCATAGGTGGGAGTCAGTATCCACTGCCAGACCAGGCCGGTGACGATGAACGACAATGCATGCGGATAAAGGAATATGGTGCGGAACGTATTTTCGAAGCGGATCTTCTGATCCATGAGCGCGGCCAGGATAAAGCCCAGTACGAGTGAGAAGGTCAGCGATAAAATGCCGAAAATAGCCAGGTTCTTCAGGGAAACGGTCCAGCGCGAGGTACGGAAAAGTCGCACATACTGATCGACTCCGACGAAATCCAGCGTTGGCAGGGAGCGCGAGGACGTAAAGGAATAGACCACGGTCCACAGCGTGCAGCCGACAAAGACAACCAGCACGGTGACGATCATCGGCACCGCAGCAACTTTGGCGTTCAAATTGCGTAGGGGGGCAAATGGGCGTCGGCTCACGGACATCTCCAAACCTCTCGGCTCGTGCCGGCCCGAACGGACCGGCATATCTCATTGCGATAGGCTCAAGTGTTATTTGGCTTCGCTGATGATCTCGACGAAGCGCGCTTGGGCATCCTCGATCGTCATGTCCTTGTTGGCGAAGAATTCCGTGTTCAGATCCTCGAGCTGACCTTGAGCATCCGAGGAAAGCGCCTGCTCGATTGACGGCAAGACGTTGTTGCCGTCGGCGAGGATCTTGATGCCTTTCTGCATGCAGGCATTGGCCGCTTCCATGTCGATATC
>NZ_JBBNAN010000421.1:0-3158 GCF_037994405.1 Phyllobacterium sp. | reverse complement strand
GTGCGCGCGCCTGTTTCGAGATCGATCTCGAAACCGAATTTGGTGGCGATGACCACATCGTCGCGGATCGGCGCGAGCGCTTCACCGACCAGGTCCTCATTGACGAACGGACCGTAGGCTTCGGCCGTATCGAACAGCGTGATCCCGTGCTCGTTGGCAAGGCGCATCAGCTTGATCATCTCGCCCTTGTCGGCCGCAGGACCATAGGCTGCGCTCATGCCCATGCAGCCAAGGCCGAGTGCGGATACTTCAAGCCCGCTTCCAAGTGTTCGTTTTTTCATGGTCTTATCTCCGTTCATAGGAATGTATCTGGTGGGTCACGGCGCTTCAGTCGCCGCCACGGGAGAGATTTCGTGGCGGCGACCGACGATGAAGGCAAGCGTAAGGATGAGCGTCAGGGCGATCAGGACTGTTCCCGTCTCCATGGCCAGACCCACGCGGTGCGTGAGGAGTGTGGTGCCTGACAGGCCTTCCGACCCGAGCGCCGAGACCGAAACAAGAATACCAAGACCGAGAGAGCTGCCGAGCTGGTGGGCGACATTGACAACGCCGGAGGCCGCTCCCGCCCGCTCCGACGGCACCCGCGCGATCCCGGATGCTGTGAGAGGGCCCAGCGCTCCACCCTGACCCGCACCGATCAGCATCATCGGAAGCAGGAGCGGCCATAAGGACGATCCTTCTATGGCAAGACTCAGCCAGCCCATGCCGATCAGGCCTGCGAAAATGCTGATCGTCAGGACGCGGTCGGAGCCGAATTTTCCGATCAAGGCAGGCGCGGACATTGCCACGACGAAATTGACGACGGTTGTCGGCAGGAAGGCGATCCCGGCCGCCGCCGGCGACAGTCCGACCACGCTTTGCAGAAACTGGGCGACGAAGAAGTAAAAGCCGACATTGGCACCGAGGAACAGGGCACGCGCGGCATAGGCTGCGGCACGTTCCCGGTCGGAAAACAGCGTCAGCGGCATGATCGGTTGGGATGCCCGCGATTCCACCAGAATGAATATCGCCAGCATCAGCAGACCAAAACCGACCGAGATGCATGTCACAGGATCGTGCCATCCCACCGAGGCCGAGCGGATAACGCCATATACGAGGAAGACCATCCCTAGCGTCGATGTCAGAGCGCCAAACATGTCGAGGTGCGCCGGCGCAAGATCAGTCTCCACAACGTACCGTTTTGCGGCCAGCATCATGGCGATACCGATCGGCAGGTTGATGAAAAAACCGACCCGCCAGGAAAGCCAGTCGGCAAGAAGACCGCCGACCACGAGACCAAGAGCCGCAGAGACCCCGGCGGCTGCCGCATAGTAGGAGACCGCGCGTGTGCGTTCCGGGCCTGGTTCGAAATTGTTCTGAAGCAGCGCCAGGGTCGAAGGGGCGAGTATCGCCGAGCCAAGTCCCTGGACGGCGCGTGCCGCGATCATGATCGCCGGGGTCTGCGCCACGCCAATAATCAGGGAGGCGAGTGAGAAGATCGCCAGCCCGATCAGAAGCATGCGACGCCGCCCGTAGATGTCGCCAGCCCGCGCGCCGAGCAGAAGGCAGCCGCCGAAAGCCAGCGTGTAGGCGGTGGAGACCCACGACAGCCCGGCATCGGTGAAGCCGAGTTCGGCGTGTATCTTCGGGAGACCCGTCAGCACAATGGAGATGTCGAGGACGATCATCACGTAGCTGACGAGGATAATCGCGAGGATTACCTTCTTGTTTGGGGTCTCGATTGCATGGGGCATGCGTATTCCAGTTCAGATGCGAGGGGGACTGTTGTCGATCACCCGTTTGACTGACTGGAATCTAGCGTTTGCGGCTGCTTTCGATTAGTGCCTATAATCGGCATGAACCTATAAGCTGGGATAATGAATGCCGCAGGAAAATTTCAATGATCTCGTCGCCTTCGTCACCGTTGCTCGCGAAGAGAGTTTCACACGGGCGGCGGTGAAGCTCGGTGTCTCCCAGTCGGCGCTCAGCCAGACGGTTCGCAGCCTTGAAGAAAGGCTCGGGATCAGGTTGCTCACGAGAACAACGCGACGTGTGTCGCCCACTCCGGCGGGGGAGCGGCTCCTTCACACGGCAGGCCCGCGGTTCGAGGAAATTCAGGCGGAGCTGTCGGCCCTGAGCGAAATGCGCGACAAGCCTGCCGGCACGATCCGCATCACGGCTGGCGAGCATGCGGCGATCTCTGTCCTTGCCCCTGCGCTCGATAAGTTCCTACCCGACAACCCTGACATCAATGTCGAGATCACCGTTGACTACGGTCTGACCGATATCGTCGCCGAGCGATATGATGCAGGTGTCCGTCTCGGGGAGCAGGTCGCGAAAGACATGATCGCTCTTCGAATAGGACCGCCGATGCGCATGGCCGTCGTCGGTTCGCCGTCCTATTTTCATCGCAATCCATGGCCCGAAAAACCGCAGGACCTGACTGCACATAACTGCATCCAGATTCGCATGCCGACCTATGGAAACATCTTCCCCTGGGAATTCGAAAAAGATGGATACGAACTCAAGGTCCGGGTCGATGGACAGCTCGTCTTCAACA
Organism: Phyllobacterium sp.; assembly: GCF_037994405.1. GTDB lineage: Bacteria > Pseudomonadota > Alphaproteobacteria > Rhizobiales > Rhizobiaceae > Phyllobacterium. The sequence continues at coordinate 619 of NZ_JBBNAN010000421.1, read as the reverse complement.
ACATGGCAATGCGACGCGATGCGGTATTGAGAGGCCTCGGCCTTGCCTACATGCCGGAAGACCAGGTCGAGGACCTGATCAAGGAGAATAAACTCGTCCGCGTGCTGGAGGAGTGGTGTGAGCCTTTTCCGGGTTATCACCTCTATTACCCGAACCGCCGGCACGCCTCTCCAGCATTTGCCCTGGTCCTGGAGGCCCTTCGGTTTAAGGGATGACGTGCTCATCAACCGTTTGTGATTAAGAAGCCAGGCTAATGGCTTCAATCGGAAATAGGTGGCTAATGCTCATAAAGAGCTTCGCGTAGGCTTCATCCACTCAACTACGAGAAGGATGAATATGAAGTCTCCGATGAAGACCTTCGCGCTAGCTCTCATGTTTTCGACGCAGCTCGTCGCCGGATCGGCGTTTGCGCAGACCGGATCGAAACCGGAGCCTCTCGTAATCCAGGATCAGGGGAGCTTCGCCGTTGGCGGAAGCGTGGCGACCACGCCGGGAACTTACAACAACAACGCGCCTTCGGCCGAAGGCCAAAGCCTGCACGGAGATCACGCCTACGTCTTCTATAAGGTGCCAGAGAAGCCGAAGCCTCTTCCCATTTTCATGCTGCACGGGGCCTATC
>NZ_JBBNAN010000420.1:0-3705 GCF_037994405.1 Phyllobacterium sp. | reverse complement strand
GCACTCCGTAGCCGCAGGGCTTGATCGTGCAATAGTGGAAACGGCCTTCCGCATCGGTGCGGAAACGACCGCGCAGATTGAATTCGGGCTGAAGGTCCGGCTGCTGGTTCTCGTAGAACCCCTGCGCATTGGCCTGCCAGGTGATGATCTCAGCATCCGCAACTGGATCACCATCCAGATCCTGCAGGCGTCCAAAGACTTCCAGCTTTTCGCCGATAGCATCGAGGGAGATATTGCTACCCAAGGCCAGTTGCGGAACGTCGGCGCGGAAGAAGGGGCCGCGCACGGTATTGGGAGTCGCTGTTTTCGGGCGGCGCGAATTGATTTCCTCGACCAGCGCCGAGGCGCCGAGCAGATCCGACAGCAACACCCATTCCTGGCGCCGCTCGTCGCTGGCATGGCCGACATCGGTCAGGAACTCGATGACCTTGCGCCAATCGGCCTGGGTCGGCCGCAACTCGCGGATGACCGCATGGAGATGCGTGACCACCGCCGCCAGGATGTGCGGTAGCGCATCGTCTTTCGATTGCGGAAGTCGTTGCGCGAATATGTCAGATGAGGTGACCTCGCTGAAATTCAGCGCCATCGGACCCGGCATCATGCGTCTCCTTTAGGGCATTGGCTGGTTGAAACTAATTTAGCCCAGGATCACGATGCCGATGATGATTTTATTCCGATTTAATATATCATATCGTTATGAAGATAGATGAACGCCATCTTGTCCAGCTTGCAGCGGTCGTGAAGACCGGCGGCGTCACCGAGGGTGCGGCGCTGCTTGGCCTATCGCAGCCGGCAGTCTCGCGCACGCTCTCCATGCTCGAAGCCCGCATCGGCGAGCCGCTCTTCATTAAGGGACGCCGGCCGCTGCAGCCGACGCAGCTTGGCCGGGCGCTGGCGGATCACGGCCAGACCATGCTGTCTGCATCGCGCAAGGCATCCGATGTCGTCGAGAGTTTCATGGTCGGCAAGAGCGGCGTCGTGCGCGTCGGGGGCACGCCCTTTTTCATGGACGCATTGATCGCCGGGATGATCGCCGAGTTCCAGAACCTGCATCCCGATGTGCGCATTGACCAGACCTATGGTTATTTCCAGGACCTGCGTGCCGCGCTCAATGCCGACCAGATCGATCTCGCCATCTGTCCGATCGATATTCTCGACGAGGGCTCTGGGCTCGAATTCCATCAGATCCTGCCCGGCCGCAACGTCATCGCATGCCGCGTCACGCATCCGCTGCTTCTGAAAAGGCGGCCGCAACCGGCGCATCTGCTTGATTTTCCCTGGGTCGCGCCGCCGCCGGGCAGCCCGTTGCTCGCCGACCTGCGCGGCATGCTCATCTCCTTCGGGGCCACAGAAATCAAGATCCGTTATTCGGGCGGCTCATTGATGAGCGTGATCAACTACATGAAGGCGGCCGACGCGCTTACCATCATGCCGCACAGCGTCGTCTTTGCGCTGCGCAACGAAAAGTCGATCACTGCGCTCCCCGTCCCGATCCCCCATCCCGAACGCGCGCTCGGCCTCTTGAAACGCTCCGACGCGCCCCGCTCCCCAGCCGTCGACCACTTCGCCCGACACGTCCGCACCGGCTTCGACAATCTGAAGCACCTGATCAAGCGCCACGAGCAATCGGTCGTCTGGGGTAGTTAGCTGTTACCTGATAGAAACAAGAACGGTTGCCACAGACGCGCCGCCTCTATCAACCAAAGACAGCGACGGTTAATCTTATGACGATGCCGCCATCCATTGTGTGGGCTGGCGGCATGTAGCGGCGTAAAAGACGGTCGGAAGCTGCAACGCCGGCGGGTACCCGCGACCTCAGACCCCTCATTACGGCCGTTGCATTGAACGTGCCCGGTGATGAGACGCTGCGACATCCCTCCTTTCGGAGGCTTGCAGGCTGCCCAGCCGTCACGCGTTTGGCTTGACGGCCTGCGACGTACCTCCTAATTGATGGCCGGGAGAAGGCAAGCGTCGTTTCTTTAATGCAGCGCACGATTTCGAGGACACGGGAGGGGGCGTGAGCACCATGGCAGAAACGGAAGTGCGCGCGGTCATCCTTGTACCAGCCTATGGCCAGCCTTCGCTGACTGCCGAGGCGCTTCATACCGCCGTCGCGCAACGGACAGATTACGCCTTCGCGGTCGTCGTCGTCAACGACGGTTGTCCCTCGCCGGAAACACACGATGTCTGCCTCAACTTCTCGGCCTCCTACCCGGGCAAAGTGTTTTATTTGAAGAAGGCCAATGGGGGCCTCAGCGCAGCGCGGAATTCGGGCATCGAGTTCGCCCTTAGTGCGTTTCCCGCGCTGGAGGCAGTCTATTTCCTTGATTGCGACAATCACATCGGTCCTCTCCTCCTGCAGCGCATGGTCGACGCGCTGCGGTCGTCGGATGAGACGGTCGGCTGGGCCTATGCCGATGTCGACAAGTTCGGATTTGCAAGTTTTCACGACACGTCCGGCGCCTACTCGCCCTTGGAACATCTGTTCCGGAGCTTCTGCGAGGCCGGTAGCGCGGTCTCGCGACGCATGCTCGACGCTGGCATCCGCTTTGACCCGGCGATGCGCAAGGGCGTCGAGGATTGGGACTTCTGGCTGCAAGGGCTCGGCAAGGGATTTCGCGGCGTCCATGTACCGGACGCCGGCTTTCGCTATCGTCGTCGCGGCGAGAGCATGCTCGTCGAGGCGGAACGAGATTTCGCGCCGATCCTCGCCTATATCCGGGGCAAGCATTCCGGGCTCTACAACGTGAAGGCCGTGCTGAGCATGGAGATCGAGGCGCGGTCGCGTTACGCCATCTATCATCCCGATACCGGTCTTGTCCGATGCATGACGGCGGTCGGACATGGCCAGCTCATGACGCTTGACCACTATCTTGTCCGCCTGTTGCGGGCCGTCGAGCGACCCGGCTACGGTCTCTGCCCGGGCCACCTAGTCCTCATGGATCAAACGCTTTACGATACTCTGGAGGGATGGCGCCTGCTCGCCGGCCTGCTATGGAGGCTGGAATGTGCGGTAATAAGCGCAACGATCGCCGCTTGCTCGATTGCGATCCGCTCCTCAACCTCTCGGACGCTGAGCTGGACCTCGGTTTCGGCCAGCCGTCTAACGGCGCAGTACATCCCGTCCCTGCCAGAGACTGCTCAGATTCTGGCCATCGAGGCCGGCGCGCTGCTGGCACATCACTTTCCGGACGGCGGGTTCGCCCACGGCAATCACTGGCACACCGTTAAACCGCTCAGTGGTCGTTTCTTTAACCTCGAGATCGGCTGTGCGGAGGAAATCGAAACGCCCCGGCCGGCGGCCGAGGGCCTTGCTTCCTTGCAGCGCGATATAGACAATGTGGCGACGCGCGAGAGCCGCGCCCTCTGGCGTGCTGGCGAACGTGACCGGTTTCGGGCGCAGGCCGCCGTGCCGCGCGATTTCTATCGTGAGCTGTTCAACACGCCATCTGTCTTTCCCGCCGCCGCGACGGAACGATGCGTGGCGCTCGTCGTCGACGAGGCTTCATCCGCGTCAGTCGCTCTCGCCGCGCGGCTCGGCGAAGCCTTGCGGGAGGAGGGAAGCGTTCTGCATCTCGTGACTTTCGGGGAACGGTTTTCGGGCCAGTCGAAGGATCTCGACGCCTTTGCCGAGCTCGTGTCGCTGCCGCTCGCTTCCCTTTGCAGTAGCGCGGCGGTACGCCAGGACTATCTCGGGGCGAGCCT
>NZ_JBBNAN010000419.1:0-2233 GCF_037994405.1 Phyllobacterium sp. | reverse complement strand
CCTCAAATCTCCGCTGACATCAACCGCTCAACAAGAACCAAGGAGCCTGATGTGGGCAACCAACGTGAAACTGCCGTTCCGCAGGAAGGTGCAGCAGCCTCAAGCGATCGCCGGCAGCTTCGAGACGATCCTTAACTATGCTGCTGAAGGCGCTGAAGATGACTTTGGCAGGCGAACTATCGCCGTTGCAGAGCAAGTCGGAGCCGCGACCCGATCCATTCCGGAGCAACCAGCGGTATCCGTGAGCCAAAGGTGCAACCAAATACGGGCCCATACAACCCCAATCATCCTTTCAGGCGCATTGCCAAATCGGGAAAAACATCCATGAAAAAAATCCGGGCCTATGTCGCGTCCTCTGCACTGGTTCTTCTCTCAATGATAGCTCCTGCCCTGGCGGAGGAAGTTGCCTTGGGGCAGAAAGCATTTCAGCGCTGTTCGGCCTGTCATTCGACCCATCAGATAAAACCCGGTCCCGCCCTGGGCGGCATTATCGGGCGCCCGGCCGGCTCCATCGAGGGCTTCCGGTATTCACCAGCCATGAGGTCCTCCGGATTGGTGTGGGACGAGGCAACGCTGGATCGGTTTCTTACATCTCCCCGCGAAGTGGTTCCGAAAACGACGATGACAGTGAGTGTGCCCAAGCCTGAGGATCGGCAAAATATTATCGCATACCTGAAATCCTTGTCGCAGTAGGCGGAGATGGCTCGCGACTGAATGGAATGAACATCGAGTTTAGCGGCACACCTGGTCGCCGCAGGAATGTGGATGGCTCGCTTTTTCGATGCGCATTTAGAAATAACATTTCTAAGGTCATGCAGATTACGCCATCTAATCCCGCTTTGTCAGGCGGGTTATCGTCGCAAAGAGCAGAACTCGGATCAACGGTGTCTGGGTTTGAAGACTGGCACCCAATCGCCATCGCACCAAAAATCGCGGGTCGTCGCGGCCGGCGAAAAAACCGGAGGCGTCGCGCTTCGCGCGCATTCCTTTGGAACAAACCAGGAGAACCGACCAGCCATGATCGTACTGAATATCAACGGCCGCCAGCACGAGGCCGACGCCGACCCTGAGACCCCGATCCTTTGGGTCCTGCGTGACACCCTAGGCATGACCGGCACCAAGTTCGGCTGCGGCGCAGGACTTTGCGGCGCCTGCACCGTCCATCTGGATGGCGAGGCGACCCGCTCGTGCAGCACGCCCATCTCTGCCGCCGAGGGCTTGAAAATCACCACGATCGAAAAAGTGACTGATGGCACCGACCGTGTCGGCGCCGCTGTGCACGCTGCGTGGGTTAAACACGACGTGGCGCAGTGCGGATACTGTCAGAGCGGTCAGATCATGAGCGCGACCGCTTTTCTTGCATCGCTGCCCGCAGGTACTCTGCCAACGACCGCTGAAATCGATACTGCGATGGAAGGCAATATCTGTCGCTGCGGAACCTATGTCCGTATCCGCGCCGCTATCGCCGACGCCGCCAGCACTCTCGTCTAAAGGAGACGTCCTATGTTGCCCAACATCGATTATAGCGAATTGCCACGCGCACTGCAGCACATGCTCGAGCGAGGCCGATCCACGACCAACCACGCGCTGGCGCGCCGCAGCTTCCTCAAGTTGACTGGAGGACTCGGACTGGCAATTGGCGTTTTTCCACATTTCGCCACCGCGCAGTCCAGCGCTGCTGCCGAGACGGCCAGCAATCTCAAGCCTGCGGAACAGCCATCCGCCTTTGTGCACATCGCGCCCAATGGCGAGGTTACTGTAATAATCAATCGTCTTGAGTTCGGCCAGGGTGTACACACAGCCTTGCCCATGATCCTTGCCGAGGAACTCGACACGGACTGGAGCCTGGTGCGCAGCCAGCTCGGCACCAATGACATGGCCTATGTTGACCCGCTCTTTGGCATTCATCTCACTGGCGGTTCGCACACGATCAAGAACAGCTTTACGCAATATCGCGAACTCGGCGCGCGCGTCCGCGCCATGTTGCTCAGTGCGGCGGCGGCGCGTTGGAACGTTGACGTGTCAACGCTGGGCACTGAGGCCGGCGCGGTACTTGGTTCCGACGGCCGCAAGCTTGGTTATGGCGAATTGGCCGAGGCCGCCATGGCTCTGCCCGTACCCGAGAAGGTGACGCTGAAAAATCCAAAGGACTTCCGCATCATCGGCCGTCCTACGGCCCGCCTCGACGCGCGCGCCAAGAGCAGCGGCCAACAGGATTTCGGCATCGACTTCC
>NZ_JBBNAN010000418.1:0-1562 GCF_037994405.1 Phyllobacterium sp. | reverse complement strand
GCTCGTCTCAATGTCAGCCTGCCGGGGTTGGACCGCGAAACGGCTGAGGCCTGGCGGAAGCCGCACACCAGACGTGCCCGTATTCCAAAGCCACGCGTGGCAACATCGACGTCGTGATTAATCTGGTTTGATGCGGCGGACCTCTCGTAGAAAGGGCCTGCCCGCGTGTCGGGTGGGTTTTCTGTCTCGGCTGCGTATAAAGTAAAGGGCCGGTGGAAACACCGACCCTTTTACTTTATCCATCAATGACATTGCCCTTCAGGCGGACTTCTCCCGGACCGGAAGCTTCCAGTTCGGCCGGATGAAATGGCAGGTATAGCCATTCGGGATCCGCTCCAGATAATCCTGATGTTCGGGTTCGGCCTCCCAGAAATCACCAGCTGCCGTAACTTCGGTCACGACCTTGCCAGGCCATAGTCCCGACGCATCGACATCGGCGATCGTGTCTGTGGCGATCCGTTTCTGTTCTTCACTGGTGTAAAAGATTGCCGAGCGATAGCTCACTCCAATATCGTTGCCCTGACGGTTGCGCGTGCTTGGATCGTGGATCTGAAAAAAGAACTCGAGAATTTTCCGGTAGCTGATCCTGGCGGGGTCAAAGATGATCTCGATGGCCTCCGCATGGGTTCCGTGATTGCGGTAAGTCGCATTCGGCACATCGCCGCCGGTGTACCCGACGCGGGTCGAACTCACGCCGTCATAGCGGCGAATGAGGTCTTGCATGCCCCAGAAGCAACCGCCTGCAAGAACTGCACGTTCTTCGGTCATTGGGTGTTCTCCACTTGATTGATATGTGATTTGTAGCAGTTTCGAGCCCGGAAGACACGTTCCGTCGTCAAAGGGGCCAAAAGTTCTTATCGCTGATTTCGCGCCGCTCTACTTTCTCGCAGCGGGCGCATTATCGGCAAATGCCGGGATTGTGCGGAGACTGGATACGATGTCGGCAATATTGGGCCATTGGTCAAGATCCAAGCCGATGCGTTGGGCGCCAATCGCCTGCGGAAAGAGAAAAATATCCGCTACGGACGGGGTATCTCCGACAACGAGCGCACCAGTTCTCCGGGTCGTGATCAGCGCCTCAACTGCGGTCATGCCTTCCCTGATCCAATGACGATTCCAGTCAGCAACTCCATTTCTGTCCATCCCTGGAATTGTGCTCAGATGTGCAGCTATTCTTGGAGGTATTAGGGCGTGGATCTCGGATGCAATTGCAAGGGCTATGGAGCGCGAATACGCTCTATCCTCGAGATTTCCGGGCAACAAGGGTGGCTCGGGATACCGTTCGTCGAGGTACTCGACGATTGCAAGCGACTGCGTGATCAACACCCTTTCATCCGTCAACAGTGCAGGGACAAGTCCCAGCGGGTTGACCCTCAGATAGCCGGCCTGCCGGTTTTCGGCTTCCGCGCCAAGGATCGCAATTGGCAGCTTTTCCACTGCCACCCCCTTCAGGGCCAGCGCTATGCGCACGCGGGACGTCGCGGAAGAAATCTCATTCTCATACAGTTTCATTGTCGGCTTCCTGGTTGGCTTGGATTTTTGAACAGGCCGCATATGCCCTA
>NZ_JBBNAN010000417.1:0-12428 GCF_037994405.1 Phyllobacterium sp. | reverse complement strand
GTACAGAAGCAACCCATATGGGACTAACGCAGCCGGAGGAGACCAGTTCCCGGATTTTTCTTTCCATTGGGCAATTGCGGTGCGAGACTCGGTAGATACATCGATTAGCCAAATGAAGGAGCCCGTTATGAAAATCGTGCTGTCCATTCTAGGCCTGCTCCTGGTCATCATGGGGGCAGTTTGGGCGCTTCAGGGTCTTAGCCTGATTGGCGGAAGTTTTATGGTCGGCCAAACGCGCTGGATTTATATAGGACTGCTGGCCATTGTCGTCGGCGTTGGCCTGCTCTTCTCGGTCAGGAGAAGCTGACCGCACATGGGCTAAATGGTTGCAAATCCTCCTCCATTTCGCCTTATGTATGGATTTGTCATGTGGCGGCTGATACACCTCTTGAGGAAATGGGAGGCTCAAATTTTATGACTGCACTGACTATTATTGTTGAGTTCGAGACAAAAGAAGGCTGCGAAGAGGAATTCACCGCGATTATACGTGAGCATGCCAGGAAGACCCTTGAAGAAGAGCCCGGCTGCTTGCGTTTCGAAGTCATCAAACCCATCGAGCGCAATGGAACACCCATTCCCAATAAGGTCATCGTAAACGAGCTTTATGCGAATGAAGCAGCGGTAACCGCGCATGAAAACAATCCGCGCATGCCCAAGCTCCGCGCTATCAATGCGCCGCTGCTCAAATCGAGCCGATTGATCCTGGCGCAGTCTTTGAGTGCGAAAGCGGCGGAAGGAATGACGCCGCAGGAATTAAACGCCAGCAACGACGATTGAATTCCGTGTCGCATCGAAAGAGTAAAATGATGAAGAAATTGGCTCTGGCTTTTCTCCTGCCCTGCGTACTTGGAACATCCGGTTGTGGTGCCATGCGCTGGATGAGCGAGAAACCGGCGGGCACGTCCAGCTGCGCTGGCTGGAACCGGATCCGCATCAAGCCGGAGACAGCAGTGTATTTGGCAAAAAATGACTTCTCCGCCGGCATCGATATCGACTCGCACAATCTCAACGGTCAGAACAACGGCTGCTGGAAATAGAGCCTTGCAACTGGCTTGCCGGCATGAATCGGAACCAAAACGCAACAGGTGTCGTTCCCCTTTCTCTGCAATGGGAAAGGATTACTGGAAATGGCAACGAATGCGACCAAAGTACAAAACATGTCCGAAAAGGACCTGGAAAATCAGATTGCGGCATTGCGCAAGCAGCTTGCATCCATCAGCAAATCGCTTTCCGACAAGGGATATGAAATTGTTGATGACGGCAATTCTGCCTTTGAGACCGTAAAGAAAAACGGCCAGAAGGCCGCCCGCTTCGTTGGCGACGAGGCTCAGTTTGTGGCCGAAAAGGCCCGCGAGAACCCGATTGCCACAGTTGCAATTATCTCCGCGGTGGCAGGGCTTGGTCTGCTTGCCGGCTTGGGGGCCTATCGGCGCTAGCGCAAGCTTTGCCTTAGTCCACGAATTGCCGCCGGCAGAAGCGCTCCGGTAGGCAAAACTTGCTCCAGGCCTTGAAAGCCTTGGACATGCTACCCATATTGGGATCAGAAATTCGCTTCCGCTTTTGACCACGGATGTACTGGCACGGGTGTCGAGGTGAATTCGGAAAGGTCGGGAATTCCCGGCCTTTTTTGTTGCCTATAGCACACATCCGCCTGACCAAGTACCACTGGGCGTGCTCTCGTGTTGCTTTCCGGGGGGCGAACAGTCTATGAAGGTTGCGCTGTCGACTTGATCAATGCCGGTCAGGTCCGAAGCCCAACTGTCTGCATTTCCGCAATGCAGGTATTGAGAGTGAGTTGCCTGAATGGACAATTTTGAAAAATACGCCCTGGCACTGATGGTCGTATTTGGCGCCCTCATCATCGGCGGTCTGATGGCCGTCCATATTGCATGGGCGCACAAGGCCGGTTTCCTTTACGCCCTGGGTGCAGCGATCGTCGTTTGGGCTGCCGGTTTCGCCGTGCTCTTCGACAAGCCCCGCCTGTACGGGCTGCTATTGCTGGTTGCGACATCACTCATCACCGCCTCCGTCGTCGTTCTCGTTCGGTAAACCCCGCGGTTTCATATAATTTTCAGTGCATTGATAATATGAAGCCGGGCTTCATATTATCGTTTACTTTATCAAGAATAATTCTAAACTGCGCTCGAATTGAATGTGCATGCCCGGCAACGGGTTGAAAGAGATATTCCCATGCGACTGACCAGACAGACGAATTATGCCATCCGCATCCTCATGTATTGTGCTGCCAATGATGGCCATCTGAGCCGGATCGGTGAAATCGCGCAAGCCTACACGGTATCCGAGCTCTTCCTCTTCAAGATCCTTCAGCCCCTCGTCGAGAATGGTTTCATTGAAACCGTGCGCGGCCGCAATGGCGGGGTGAAGTTGGGTAAACCGGCAAAGGACATTACGCTTTTTGATGTCGTGCGTGCGACAGAAGAAAACTTCGCCATGGCCGAATGCTTTGAAAATGACGCCGCCGATTGCCCGCTTATCGATAGCTGTGGTCTGAACTCGGCGCTGCGCAAAGCGCTCAACGCATTCTTCGAAGTGCTCGCCCAATATTCCATCGAGGACATTGTCGACAAGCGCGACGTGCGCGCCCTCCTCGGGATCGACATTCTCGAACAGCGTCTTGCGACAGCAAGTTAATCCGGGATGCCGCACCATAGGTGTGGCATCTTGCGTTGCTGTTTGGCTTGAATAATGCGCGCCTCGACTTTTCGAGGAGTCGCTGCGAATTCCGGGTTCTTCTTGCGCAAAAATCTTCAAAACCCGCACAAGTATCGCCGAATCCTGCACAAAGAAGTGCGATTATTGCACAAGATTCTGTACCCTGAGTTGCAAATTGCTTGTGCGTCGTTGCAGGACGCGTATGGCTCGCTGCTGCGGTGGCGTTGATGAGACGTTATGACACACGCCTCTCCAAGACGAACAATTGGCCTCGTTGAGACATCGCAGTGCCAAACCTGATTGAATTGGTTAGGTTATTTCGCTAGTTTAGAATTATTCTAACTAGTTGAAATCATGACATATTATCACCATATGCATTTGACAGCATAGCGGCGAACAGCTTTTATGACTGGAGTGTTTACAGAACGTTTGACCTTTAATGTCTGGGCCTTGAACCCATGCGATTGGAGGAACCTTTGTTTGGTTCGAAAGTATCACCCGGTCACGGGACAGTAACTGTTGGTCTTTGCGTAGAAAACGCTTTTAAATCAGTGGTTTATACAAGGTTTGATGCCCAGGCGGCATCTAATGTCGTGCGCGTTTGTTCTCGTGAGTATGGCGCCGGCGCAAAATGTTAGTCTGTCATTGCAACATCATCACCCAGAAAGAGATCGAGAATACTATCATTGAACTTCTCGATGCCGATCCGTGGCAACTCGTCGTTCCGGCAAAAGTTTACCATGCCATGAAGAAACGCGGCCGCTGCTGTGGCTGCTTCCCAAATGTCGTTGAAACCATCATAAAGGTGACGGAAGATTATCATCTCCGCCACGGTCCAGACGATTCTGACGCAGTTTCGTTTATCGATCGTGTCCGGTCATTGCGTCACGAATACGGGAGTTCACGACATGAAGGGCGACAAAAAGGTCATCGAGCGGCTTAACGAGGCACTGTTTCTCGAATTGGGCGCCGTCAACCAGTATTGGCTGCATTATCGTCTCCTGGATGACTGGGGATACACAAAGCTCGCCAAGAAGGAGCGTGAAGAATCCATCGAGGAGATGCATCACGCCGACAAGATCATCCAGCGCATCATCTTTCTTGAAGGTCATCCAAATCTTCAGTCGATTGGCGCTTTGCGTATTGGCCAGAACATCAAGGAAGTTCTCGAGGCGGATCTTGCAGGCGAGTATGATGCGGTCAAATCCTACAAGAAATCGCGCGAGATCTGCGATCAGCTTGGCGACTACGTCTCGAAGGAACTCTTCGATGAGCTACTGAAGGACGAAGAAGGTCACATCGATTTTCTGGAAACGCAGATCGATCTTCTCAACGCCATCGGTGTCGAACGCTACGGCCAGCTCAACGCTGCATCAGCCAACGAAGTCGATTGATCAGATCCATCTCCGTTACAAAAAAGGGCGCCATTGGCGCCCTTTCCTTTTCAGACATTTCCGTTGTTATTGCGGCAGCTTGTCATCAACGCCCGCGACATAGAAGTTCATGCTGAGAATGGTCTTGTCGTCGGCCGTTTCACCAGCCTTCAGCCACTCGGAACCATCCTGCTTCTTGATTGGGCCGGTGAAAGGCTTCAACTCACCGGATGTGATTTTCGCCTGGGTCTCTTCAGCGAGCTTCTTCACGTCATCTGGCATGTTGGTGTAAGGCGCCATGACGACCAGGCCTTCATGCATGCCCTCGAATACATTGTGCGTTTTCCAGGTGCCATCAAGCACGGCCTTTGCTCGTTCGATATAGTATGGTCCCCAATTGTCGACATTCGCCGTCAGCTGGGTCTCAGGACCAAACTTGATCATGTCGGAAGCCTGCCCAAATGCCTTGACCTTGCGTTCCGCTGCAACCTGCATCGGGGCCGTCGAATCCGTATGCTGTGTGATAATGTCAACGCCCTGATCAATCAGTGCCTTGGCCGCATCGGCTTCCTTGCCCGGGTCAAACCAGGAGTTCGCCCAGATGACCTTGATCTTAAAGTTCGGATTGACCGACTGTGCACCCAGCATGAAGGAATTGATGCCCTGGACAACCTCCGGGATCGGGAAGGAGCCGATGTAACCGGCAACGCCGGTCTTCGACATCTTTGCCGCGATCACACCCTGCACATAACGGCCTTCATAGAAGCGCGAATTATAGACCGCAACATTGTCAGCGGTCTTGTATCCGGTCGCGTGTTCGAACTTCACATCCGGGAACTTCTGCGCGACCTTGATCGTGGCATCCATATAGCCGAACGACGTTGTGAAGATCAGCTTGTTACCTGAACGAGCCAGACGCTCGATCGAACGTTCCGCATCAGCACCTTCCGCCACGTTTTCGAGGAAGGTCGTTTCGACCTTGTCGCCGAGTGCCTTTTCCAGCTCCTTGCGGCCCTGGTCATGCTGGTAAGTCCAGCCAAAGTCACCGGGTGGTCCGATGTAGATAAAGCCTACCTTCAGCTTTTCCGCGGCTAGCGCGGGACCGGCCACGGCGAAACTGGCCGCTACTGTCAGCGCCATCATCAGTTTTTTCATCTAAGTTCACCTCTCTGTTAATCCGATTGCGTTGTCTTTTTAACTTTATGCCAGGCCTTAGCGATCAGGCACGAAGGGCTTGCCGAGCGATGTCGGCGTGTTCATCAATGTCAGCCTCTTGTTCCTCGAGATCAAAACCAGCACGACGATCGTTGCGAGGTAAGGCAGCGATGACATGAACTGTGAAGGCACGCCAATACCGAGCGCCTGCGCATGCAACTGACCGATCGTCACAGCGCCGAACAGATAAGCGCCAGCAAGGATACGCCATGGGCGCCAGGATGCGAAAACCACGAGCGCCAGCGCAATCCAGCCCCGCCCGGCCGTCATGTTTTCCACCCATTGCGGCACGTAGACCAGCGACAATTGTGCGCCCGCAAGCCCGGCGCAGGCGCCACCAAACAGCACGGCCAGATACCGAATGCGGACAACTGGCACACCTAGTGCGTGTGCCGACGTATGGTTGTCGCCGACTGCACGCAACGTCAGGCCTGCACGAGTCTTAAACAGGAACCACATCACGCCGATGGTCAGCAGGATGGAAATGTAGAAAATCGGATCCTGCCCGAACAGGAACTTGCCGATGTAAGGCAGATCCGTAAGGCCTGGAATATACAGTGATCCCATCTTTATTCCCGGTAGACCGACAAAACTCTCGCCAATCATCGCCGAGGCGCCGAGCCCGAGCAGCGTCAGCGCGAGACCTGTTGCCACCTGGTTGGTGACCAGCGTCAGCGTTAGAAATCCGAACAATAGCGAAAATGCCGCCCCGGCGAAGATGGCAGCAAACATGCCAAGCCATGCCGAACCGGTTGTCTGTGCGACGGCAAAGCCAGAAACCGCGCCCATGATCATCATGCCTTCAACGCCGAGATTGAGTACGCCGGAACGCTCCACGACGAGTTCACCCAAGGCGGCGATCAATAGTGGCGTCGCCGCCGTCGCAACCGTCAGGAGTATGGCCTCGAACATCGTCATTTCACGCACCCTTCAATGCGGTGTCGCCGAGCCGCGACACGATCCGGATGCGATAATAAATCAGGCTGTCACTGGCGAGGACAAAAAACAGGATGATGCCTTGGAAGATGCGCGCTGATTTTTCCGAAATCCCCAATGATATCTGTGCTGCTTCGCCTCCGAGATACGAAAGCGCCAGCACAAGTCCGGCGGCAATTATCCCCAACGGATTGAGCCGTCCAAGGAACGCCACGATAATTGCGGTGAAGCCATATCCGGGCGAAATGCTGGTTCGCAACTGCCCAACAGCACCGGAAACCTCGGCGATGCCGGCCAGGCCTGCCAGCGCGCCCGATACCAGGAAGGCAAAAAACGTCAGCCGTCCTGCACTAAAACCGGCAAAGCGCCCTGCCCTTGAGCTCCGGCCAAGTACCTTGATTTCAAAACCGTTGAGGGTACGTGACAGCATGAACCAGACCACGGCCGCTGCAACCAGCGCGAGGATGAATCCCCAGTGCGCACGGCCGGAAGCCGACCAGATTTCCGGCAATATGGCACTGGAATTGAACTGAACCGTTTCCGGAAAATTGTAACCTTGCGGATTGCGCCACGGCCCACGCACCAGCCAGTCGAGGAAAAGCTGCGCCACGTAGACCAGCATCAAGCTGGTCAGGATTTCATTGGTGTTGAAACGGACTTTCAGAAATGCTGGGATCGTCGCATAGGCCATACCACCTGCCATACCGAACAGCAGCATGATTGGCAGGACATACCAGCCTTGAAAATCCGGAAACATGACTGGCAGGATCGATCCGGCAATGCCACCGGCGATAAGCTGCCCTTCGGCGCCGATATTCCAGTTATTAGACAGGAAACAGACGGAGAGTCCCACGGCGATCAAGATCAGCGGCGCCGCCTTGACCAGCAATTCATGGACAGACCAGACCTCGGTCAGAGGCTCGACAAAGTAGGAATACAGCGCCGAAATCGGGTTCTTCCCGAGAATGGAAAACAGGATCGCTCCGGCAATCAGCGTAAGAAACAGGGCAATAAAGGGCGACAAGGCGCTGAAAAGCGCCGAATGTTGCGGTCGTTTGACAATTTCGATCCGCATCACGCCACCCCTGCACTGGCCGGCGGCGCCAACTGATCTGCGCCGCCCATCATCAAGCCGACGCGCTCTCTCGTCATTGCTTCGATCGGCACAGCTTCGGATAGCCTCCCATGAACCATCGCCGCTATCTGATCTGAGATTTCAAACAACTCATCCAGATCCTGGCTGATCACGATGACCGCCGAACCATTGCGAGCAAGATCAACCAAGGCTTGCCGGATATGCGCTGCGGCGCCGGCATCGACACCCCAAGTTGGCTGGTTGACGACCATCACAGAGGGGTTGCGATCAAGTTCACGGCCGATGAGAAATTTCTGCAAGTTTCCGCCGGAAAGTGCTGACGCGTCTGGATTTTCTGCGCTCTTGCGTACATCCATTTGCGCCACAATGCGCTTGGCTGCAGAGGCAAGGCTCGTTTCCGCGACCAGCTTAAGGACACCGCCTGAAAGGAAGACCTTGCGATCCGTTGAATGGCGCGACAGCAGCAGATTGTTGGTCAACGACATATCCGGTACCGCACCATGCCCGAGCCGTTCTTCCGGCACGAAAGCCGCGCCCAGTTTTCGCCGTGCCGAAATGCCGATCCGTCCTGCATCAGCGCCGCGGATACGGACTATGTCAGGACGTGCCTGTAACACTTCGCCGGATACCGCTTCGAACAGTTCCCCTTGCCCATTGCCCGCGACTCCCGCGATCCCGAGGATTTCGCCGGCACGTACCGAAAGGCGGATGGCGTGCAACGACACAGAAAATGGCCCGCGCGGTCTCTGCGACAGACCGTTCACTTCAATCAGCACGGGATGCACCGATACGGACGCTTCGACTGGATGCCGGTCGATGACATGAATGTCGCTGCCAACCATCATGCGCGCCAACGACGCGGCCGTTTCGGCACGCGGATCGCATTGGCCCACCACCTTGCCGTGCCGCAGCACTGTCGCACGATCACAAAGCCGCCGAACTTCTTCAAGCCGATGACTGATATAGAGAATCGATTTTCCTTCCGATCGCAGCCGCTCCAGCGTTACAAACAACAGGTCAGCTTCCTGCGGCGTCAGAACCGATGTCGGCTCGTCCAGGATGATCAGGTCGGGATTTTGCAACAGACAGCGAATGATCTCGATCCGCTGACGTTCGCCCACGGAAAGGTCACCTACAAGCGCCTCCGGGTCTACCGGCAAACCATAGGTCTGGCCAATCTCCCTTGCGCGGGTTGCAATCGTATCGAGCGGCGTTTTCTCATCCAGCGACAGCGCAATATTCTCTGCTGCAGTCAACGCATCGAAAAGAGAGAAATGCTGGAAAACCATGCCGATACCCAGCGATCTTCCCATGGCAGGATTGGTAACTGTAACAGGCTGCCCTTTCCATGAAATGTTACCGGACGTCGGCTGCAACGCCCCGAACAGCATCTTGACGAGCGTTGACTTGCCCGCGCCGTTCTCGCCGAGCAGCGAATGAATTTCGCCCGTCCCAATGGTCAGATTTATTTCGTCGCAGGCTTTGAGTGTGCCGAAAATTTTGGTGAGCTTGTCAGCTTCCAGGAGCGGTTTTTCAGAGCCGTCTATTGTTTTTTCTTTCATGGTTCCCCGCGGCCAAAGACCGTATTCGATCCTACGTCAGCCTCACCAAATTTGGAAAGCACAAAACGTATGGTTGCGGCCATTTGCGCACATTATTCGTGCATCAATATCAGCGGCTTAAGGAATGAGCACCGTAGTACCGGTGGTTTTGCGCGCTTCGAGGTCGCGATGAGCCGTTGCAACATCTTTCAGCGCGTAGTTCTGGCCGATATCGATACGGATGATACCCTTTGCGACCAGATCGAATAACTCATTGGCTGCATTCTCGAGTGCCTCGCGGGCAGCAATATAAACGAACAGCGTCGGACGTGTCAGATAGAGCGAACCCTTGCGCGACAGGATGCCAAGATCGAATGGCGGAACCGGCCCGGAAGATTGTCCGAAACACACAATCATGCCGCGCGGGCGCAGACAGTCGAGCGAGCCGTCAAACGTGTCCTTGCCGACTGAATCGTAGACGACATCAACGCCCTTGCCGCCAGTAAGCGCCTTGACCCGCTCGACAAAGTTCTCGGTGCTGTAGTTGATGACGTGGTCATAACCGTGATCGAGCGCGAGCTTGACCTTTTCATCCGAGCCAGCAGTTCCGATCACGGTCGCGCCGAGATGTTTTGCCCATTGACCGGCGATCAGACCGACACCCCCTGCTGCCGCATGGAAGAGGATCGTATCGCCCTGCTTCACGGGGAATGTCTGGCGCAGCAGATACTGGGCAGTCATGCCTTTCAACATCATTGATGCCGCCTGCTGCAGCGGAATCGCATCGGGCACTTTGACAAGGCGATCAGCAGGAATCAGCCGCTCCTCGGCATAGGCGCCGATCGGATTGGCATAGGCAACGCGATCTCCCGGTTTCAGATCCTTAACGTCCGGCCCCACGGCCAACACCACGCCCGCGCCTTCATGACCCGGGATTAGCGGCAGACCACTTGGCGATGGATAGAGGCCGGTCCGGTAGTAGACATCAAGGAAATTCAATCCGATCGCTTCGTTGCGGATATGTGCTTCGCCAGGTCCCGGCGCACCAATGGAAATGTCCTCATAGGTCAGCACTTCCGGCCCACCGAGTTGATGAATACGAACCGCTTTGACCATCACGATTTCTCCATACGTCCAAGATTAGGAAATGCCTGCATGACTGCGCCGATGCAGAAGAGATAGATGCCTGTCACCGAAATCCCAATCCGCACCCAGAGCGGCGAATCCAGCTCCTGGAACAGCGAGATCGCGCCGAAGCCGCACCAGAGGAAGAATATCGCCAGATTCAGCGGCCGCAACCGCTGCACCCGCACCGGATGCAGAAAATAGATCGGCAGGAAGGAGACTATGGCGGAGGCGAGGACTATGGCAAAGGCCACCCATTCTCCGGGGCGCACAATGAACAGCGTAAAAACAATCATGTTCCAGACGACCGGAAACCCTTTGAAGAAGTTTTCCTTGGTCTTCATACCGGTATCTGCATAGTAAATGGCGCTCGATACGACGATAATTGCGGCTGCCAAGAAGGAGAGGCCCTCACCCATGAAGCCGCGCTGATAGAGCGCAAAGGCGGGGATCAAGACATAGGTCATATAGTCGATAATATTGTCAAGGAGTTCCCCCGACCAGTTCGGCAGCACATATTTGACTTCGAGCTTGCGCGCGATGGGCCCATCGATGCCATCAACAAACAGTGCGAGACCCAGCCACCAGAACATAGCTGTCCAACTCTCCTCACTCGCCGCCACAACCGACAGAAAGGCCAGGAAGGAACCGGACGCCGTTAGCAGATGCACGGAAAATGCTTTCGCCTGCGGTGCCGTCACTTTCTTGGGCATGACGCCCTTGGGCAAGGTTGGTTTTTTCACGGTCCGCGCCAATCTGCTGCATGATAATTCATCGTTCGCCGATGTATCCTATCAAGGACGAACGATTTGCGATCAGCTTTTCTTGAAAATGGCTCAAAGCGCAAGCAATCTAGTTGACATAACCTGTTGAAAGCTCGAACCGGGCTCGGAAGCGGAGGCGAAGATGACCAGCACCAGAACAGATCCGATTGTCATCGCAGGAGCTGGGCACGTTGGATTGATCGCCGCGATCGCCATTGGCCAGAATTTCGAGAATGTCATTAGCCTCGGCGTCGTACCTGAGGGCAATGACAAGCGTACAACCGCCTTGATGGTGCCTGCCATCAAGTTTCTCGAGCAGATTGGCCTGTGGGAGAGCATCGAGCCGCACGCCGCACCAATCACAAAAATGCGTATCATCGATGGCACAAACCGGCTCATCAGGAGCCCGGCCGTAACGTTCGAGGCCAGCGAAATCGACGAACCCGCCTTCGGCTACAATATTCCCAATGTCACTCTGACATCAGTCCTGGACGCTGCCCTGAAGGACTCGACGGTAAAACATGTTGCCGCCTCCGCCAGTCATTATCACCCTACCGAAAATGCCATCGCCGTCGAGGCCAGCGATGGTTCCATGTATTCCGCCAATATTGTCATCGCCGCCGATGGCCGTTCTTCACTTGCGCGCGAGGCCGCAAAAATATCGGCAAGGACCTGGAGTTACAATCAGACCGCAATCGTCCTGAGCTTCAGCCACAAGCGGGATCATCATGATATTTCAACGGAATTTCATACGGAACACGGTCCGTTCACGCAGGTTCCACTGCCTGGCAAGCGCTCGAGCCTTGTCTGGGTGACGACGCCGGCTCATGCGGCGGAGCTGTTGGAACTCACGCGAGATCAGCTCGCCATGCGCGTTGAAGAGCGCATGCAGTCGATGCTTGGCGCGGTGACCATCGATATTGACCCGCAGAGCTGGCCGCTCTCGGGTCTCGTCCCGACATCCTTCGCCCGCAACCGGGTGTTTCTGGCTGGCGAGTCCGCCCATGTCTTTCCGCCGATAGGAGCGCAGGGCCTCAATCTCGGCGTCAGGGATGTTGAGACCCTCTTGGAAACGCTGCCAAATGATGGCACCGATCTTGGCGCATCGAGCGTCATTTCAAGATATAACCGCAAGCGTAGCCCGGACATTATCGCGCGTACCGGAGCGGTGGATGCTCTGAACAGGTCGCTTCTGTCGGATTTTCTGCCGGTTCAGATGGTGCGCAGCGGCGGGCTGGAGCTGTTGCGTGCCTTTTCGCCACTGCGTGGTTTTGTAATGCGTGAAGGCTTGCGTCCCGGCAGCGGCTTCCGCTTTTCGCGCAAGCACGCTGCCACGGACCATTAGTTCAGGGCCGTGCTCGATCTCATCGCAAATTCCTGCTCGGATTGCGTGAGTTTGAAGCATGCGAGATCAGATTTGCGGCAATCGGAATCAGCATGACGGCTGCGGGTTGTCGTGCGGATCAGCGGCAGCGTCTGGGTCTTGTTGAATTGATGCGGATACACAACAGGTTGGAACTACCCCTGATTCAATTCTATCGGATCACCCCATGTGTCATGATATAGAGCCAGAGGGTTAAGGTTAGGATCGAAAACAAGGTCGTCGCCAGCACGCTGCTGGAGGCCCGTTCGACCCATACGCCATACTGCTGGGCAATGACGAAGACATTGGTTGCAGTGGGTAAAGCCGCCATAAGCATTGCTG
>NZ_JBBNAN010000416.1:0-7941 GCF_037994405.1 Phyllobacterium sp. | reverse complement strand
CAACACAAGCGCTCGATTGATACGACGTGGCCGCGAACAAAAACAATGCCGAAGCCATACCAAGCAATGTCTTGCGCATCCAACTCCCCCCAAGGTCATTTGAAATGACCCGCGCAGAGACGATATCACGTCAGGGGGGCAAACCTTTCACCCGGTCGGGTTAGGCACTAATGACTACACCTTCCTCCGTCTTACCATGCGTCCCTCGCATGGCGCCGCTAGGGCTGATCACATCGAATGCGGGGCCGGCAATGACTTTCTGAGGGCACGCTACGACTTCTTAATGGGCGGAACCGGGAATGATGAATTGCTCGGTGGCGAAGGCGATGACCAACTCTTTGGCTCGACAGCGGCAGATAAATTGAGGGGGGCCTGTGCCGACATACACGAAGGCAATCTTGGAGCAGACACTCTGGAAGGTAGGGCCGACGCCGACACCTTTGGCTGGAACATAAATCTAGAACAAAATGGCGGCATTGATCATATCCGACTTTGACCGAGGGGGCGATGTGATCCGTCTGCAAGGGATCACGTCCGACAGCACTATTTACGAGTTCGACACCTTTATTGCCGCTTCCAGCGATACTTCGGAGGGTGTTTTTGTAAGCTTTGAAGGCGACGCCAACGGCTTCTTCATTGAAGGTATTACGCTTGCTGATCTGTCGAGCGACGATGTATTGTTCACCGGAGGCACCTGCGGGGCCTATAACCGTCAAACGGTGTCCCTCAGAGTGCGATTGGACAGAATAGTGTTCCAAGCGTCCACATCGCGATTGCTGGGCATGAAGTTCAAACTTCATCGAGATGTTCGTTCGCATGGCCCCAGTAGAATTCATCCAACTCGGCTCACTCCAGCGGCATAAGATGAAGTATATGCGTGGGCACTGGAGCTAACCACTTCGCGCTACAGACTAACACGAACCGCGTGTGCTAGAATTTAACCCCAACGCCTCATTTGAATGGGGGTTCCGCACCATGATGACCGCGAGGGAATACGCCAAGAACGCGACGGCCGTTCTTCATCATATCCTACACCTCCCGGTGGACGCGTTCGATGACGACGGCACCGCCGCCGTCATCGAGCAGGCCATAAGAGACGCCACGCGCGACCGCGATGGCAGGGTCGGCGAACGATTGAAGGAAGCGCAGGCGGCTGCGCAGCAGCGATTGGCGCGGCTGCTGAGTTCGTCACCTGCCGTGATCTACAGCTTTAAGGCGACAGGTGATTTCGCCCCCACATTCGTAAGCGAGAACATCAGAACCGTGTTCGGCTATGCGCCGGGCGAGTACCTCGAGCACCCGTCATTCTGGCGCGACCGGGTCCACCCTGACGATCTAACTCGGGTCGAGGAGGCGATTGCCCAATTCTTCCAGAATGGAATGCACACGGTGGAGTATCGCTTTCGCCGCAAGGATGGCTCCTATTGCTGGGTGAATGACGAGCAGCAATTGATCCGTGACAGGGAGGGCCAGCCGCTGGAGATTGTCGGATCATGGAGCGATATAACGGCGCGCAAGGTGGCGGAGGAAGCGCAGGCGGCCGCGCAGCAGCGAGTGACCCAGCTGTTGCGTTTGTCACCTTCAGTAATCTACAGCTTCAAGGCGACCGGCGATTTCGCACCCACATTCGTCAGCGAAAATATCAGGACCGTTTTTGGCTTTGCGCCAGGGGAGTACCTCGAGGACCCGAAATTTTGGCGCGACAATGTTCACCCGGACGACCTCACACGTGTCGAGGAGGCGATTTCCCAATTCTTCCAGAACGGTGTTCATGCAGTCGAGTATCGTTTCCGGCGCAAGGACGGTTCCTATTGTTGGGTGAATGACGAGCAGCAACTGATCCATGACAGGGAGGGCCGTCCGCTGGAGATCGTCGGATCATGGAGCGATATCACAGCGCGCAAGGCGGCGGAGGAAGCGAAGGCGGCTGCGTACGCCCGCCTGTCCAACTTGCTGATCAGTTCACCGGCTGTGATCTACAGCTACAAGGCTACGGGAGATTTTGCGCCGACCTTTGTTAGTCAGAACATCAGGGACTTATTGGGCTACGAGCCGCAGGAATACCTGGAGAACGCGGATTTCTGGCGGCGCTGCGTGCACCCCGATGAGCTTGCTGCGGTGGAGGCCGAGTCTATCCACTTGTTCAAGGAAGGCCACCATACGGTCGAATATCGATTTCTCAAGAAGGATGGGACCTACTGCTGGGTAAATGACGCACAGCACTTGATCCGGGACGCAGACAGTCAACCGGTGGAAATCGTTGGCTCGTGGAGCGACATCACCGATCGCAAGCGAGCGGAAGAAGCCGCAGCGGCGGCCCATGATCGCATCTCATATCTACTCACGTGCGTGCCGGCAGTGATCTACAGCTTCAAAGCAACCGGCGACTTTTGGCCGACGTTCATCAGCCCGAACATAAAGGACCTACTCGGATATGAGCGTGAGGAATATCTCAAAAGCCCGGATTTCTGGCGCAGCCGTGTGCATCCCGGGGATCTGCCGCGCATCGAGAAAGATTATGCGAGGCTTTTCGAGGAGGGTCGTATCGCTAACGAGTACCGGTTCCGCAAGAAGGATGGCAACTATTGCTGGATCAGTGACGATCTGCAACTGCAGCGTAACGCGCAGGGCGATCCGATCGAGGTGGTCGGGGCGTGGAACGACATTACCGCGCGCAAGCAGATCAGTGAAGCTTTGGTTGCCTCCCAGGACCGCCTTGTGCGCGTGTTGTCGTCTGCGCCCGCGGTGATCTACAGCTTCAAGGCGACCGGCGACTACGCACCCATCATCATCAGCGAGAATATCAAGAGCTTGCTCGGATATGAGCCATGCGAATACCTCGAGAACGCCGATTTCTGGCGCGACCGGGTGCACCCCGACGACCTGGCCGCGGTTGAGGCCGAGTCCGTCCACTTGTACAAGAAAGGCCGCCACACGGTCGAGTATCGATTCCGCACGAAGGACGGCAGTTTTTGCTGGGTGAATGACGAACAGCAATTGGTCCGCGACAAGGACGGCCAGCCGCTTGAAGTCATCGGCTCGTGGAGTGACGTGACCGCGCGTAAGCACGCGGAGATCGTTTCCCAGCGCAGCGAGCAGCGCCTGACGGACGCGATCGAATCAATCTCGGAGGGGTTTTCGCTGTACGACGCGGAGGACCGGCTGATCGTGTGCAACAGCGCCTATGGCGAACTCCTCTATCCGGGAATGGGCACGCCAGCGCCGGGCACGCCGTACGAAATGCTGATCCGTAACGCGGCGGAACAAGGCCTTGTCGAGGACGCGAAAGGACGGGTCGACGAGTGGATCGCCGAGCGATTGGCCAAGCACAGGCAACCGGGCCAACCCCATGTACAACAGCGCGCCAGTGGCCGCTGGATTCAAATCAACGAGCGCAAGACGACCGAGGGCGGAACCGTCGCCGTCTACACGAACATCACGGCAATCAAGCAGGCCGAAACAAAGATCCGCAACTCCAAGGCCAAGCTGGAGCAGGCGAATGCCCTCGTCACCGAAAAGAACCGGACGCTCGAAGCCCTATCGAACAAGCTTTCGAAATATCTGTCACCACAGGTCTATTCATCGATATTCGCGGGTACACAGGAAGTAAGGATAGATACAAGCCGAAAGAAGCTCACTATATTCTTCTCTGACATCGCCGATTTCACCGAGACGACAGATGATCTGGAATCCGAGGAACTGACGGCTCTGCTCAACCACTACCTGACGGAGATGACGAAGATCGCTTTGGCACACGGCGCGACCGTGGACAAATACATTGGCGATGCGATCCTGGCGTTCTTTGGCGATCCTGAAACAAGGGGTGTCAAGGAAGATGCGATGGCCTGTGTAAACATGGCGATCGCAATGCAGCGGCGCATGTGGGACCTGCAAACCGAGTGGCGTGACAGGGGATATCAGAAGCCGTTTCAACTGCGGATCGGCATTAATACCGGCTATTGCACCGTCGGCAATTTCGGCAGCGAAGACCGTATGGAATACACGATCATAGGCGGAGAGGTGAACTTGGCCTCCAGGCTGCAATCGCATGCGGAGCTAGGCGGTATTCTTTTGAGTCACGCCACCTACTCCTTGGTCAAGGAAAGGGTCTTGGCGGAGGAGCGGGAGCCGATACGGGCCAAGGGCATAGCCAAGCCGGTGCGAAACTACCGGGTGCTCGAACGGATCGACGACATGGTCGAAAAGGGGAAAGTAATCCGTGAGGAGCAAGCCGGATTGAAAGTCCTCCTCGATCTGCACAGGCTGGACAAGAAACGTGCTGTCCAGACGCTAGAAGGAATAATTGCACGTCTCAAGACCTGATTTAATTTGGACCGCAGTCGTTCGCCAAGGTGGTGGTCACGAGGTTCTGCGCTCACTAGCGGCCCCTAGGGACAGAGAATACTCGCCGCGCATGGGGAGCTTTACGGCTTCCCGCTATGGAATTAAATTCACCAAATTCTAGATGTTAACGGCGTCCAATTCGCTTTCAATTTTCTGTCGGTTGCCGCCATGTTTAGCTATCAGCTCAAGTGCACGGTTTTTGCTCAGGTCATACTTGTGCATGAGATATTGGACTTCATAGTCCGAGCTGGCCGAAACTTTCGAGCGATCGCGATAGTCACTTTTTGATTTGTCGTCTGACATTGGAGCAATCCTCCGTTTGCTGGGTGCAAAACGGTGCTCAGACATTTATGTTCCATGCGGAGTGGAGAAGTGGTCATCTCGTCTGGTTCATATCAGCAGATCGTCGGTTCGAATTCGATCTGCCGCAACCATGCTTCTAGACACCTCCCAATGCAATCATTCTCGTCTTTGCGCACCGTTCGCGGATTGACTTGAGGCGACTATATTCTGGTGAGTTGTACCAATTCATCAACGAAGCCATATCCGGGAACTCCACGACAACGAGGCGGTGCGGCTTCCAGTCGCCTTCGAGAACTTTGGTCAAGCCGCCACGTCCTGACGTCGACATCGGCAATTAGGTATGCGGACATTGTGCAGCTCCCCCAAGGTGTGTGCCGCACGAAAGATACCCCTTTCACCTAATCACGGCCAGTCGGCAAACCCAGGCGCTTTTCTTCCTGTTTGGCGAACTCCTTCGCGGCGTCCTCCGTACCAAATGCACGCTGCTTAACTTGTCCGGTCTCGTGTATCGTTACAAACCATTTGCCGTCTTTGGGTTCAATACCGACGGTGCTGAGCGGCGGTTCATCGAAAGTCATTCTTCTTCCCAAGGATTAATCAATGCCAGTCCTAATAAATACACGGCACGAGAAGTTCGCTCAAGCGCGGTTTGAAGGCAAGACCGCAGATGATTCATGCGTTGCAGCATCCCAGGAACCGTAAGCGCCGCGATGCGGCGAAATTGCGCTTGACGCTTTGGCGACCGGTGCAGCTGTGATCATGGATAGCGACAACGGAACGATAGGCGCGCTGATCGATAACGGCTACCGCATTGTTGTTTATTGCGAAGCCCGTCCCTGCAGGCATTACGCCGAGCTCGATCTGACAGATTTGGCAAGCGCTTCGGCCTCGCTAGCGGCGGGCTAGACTGGGAGACACTTTACGGCCGTCAGGCATGCTTGTGGCCGCTGGCGTTTGAGAGATGGAATGTGCTCCCGCCAATTGTGAGGGAGGAGCACGTCGTGCGTTTTTCCAACTTTAATACAGTTTATTCCCAGGCCGACTGGCGTATTTTGGAACTGGCGCACCGCAAAGCCTACGCGTTACTCGACCGCGATCCGAAATTTGATCCGCAGGCCGAGCGCGTTGCCCTGACCATCATGATCCTCTTCGAACGCAGCTTGCTTAGAGGTGACATCGGTTCAGACGAAATCGCGATAGCGTCGATGTTCCTCGCTGGATTCGCCCTCTATATTTGCACTGACAGGCGGGCCGTTCAAAACATCTATGTAATGCTGATCACCTTCTGGGGTTAGCCGAGCGCGGGACGGCGGTTCTGGCCAAAAGATCGATAGGGCCGATAACCAAGGAAGAGCGGAAAAATCAAGGGCGAAAGCCATCAGGGAGCAATTTAGAGAACCGCAGATGAGGCCCGGCGTTCGACCCATGGCGAGCAGTGAACCAGGCCCCTTGCCAGGGGGAACCAGCAGATAAATTCTGTTCTGCTTGAGATAGCTCTCGGCTCGGCCGCGCGGCAATCAGGTTGGTGGGTTATCGCCAAGGGGCTAAGCGGAATACTATTAACCGCAATTGCTTTTTGGAAGTTTGTCTACCATGTGCAACTGGCTCGGAAATCTGCGGTGATGCAGCGATTGTCCACGGTCGATATGCGGGCAGAGGCGCAAGGGTAGCTTCCTCCTCCGGTTTGCCCCTCTTGTTCATCAAGTTGAATTCGCGTTTTGCTGCCATTGAAGCCAGCCTGCCAAAATCTCTTTCACCGCGATCAAAGAAAACCATCACGCTCCTTGCAACGCGCGCTGCCAGCGGATGCAGCTTCGGATCGCGGTCAAGCAATACGCATGCCCTGCGATAAGCCTTTTCCAAGATCCGCCAATCATCTTCGGAATAAATATGATCAAAGCCTGGAATGGGCATTGAATTCTCCCCATATGGCGGGAGCGCGTTCCATCTCTTAGGCGCCGGTAGCCAAGCAATACTTAACCACAAGAATAATGTCCTCCAATCAACAAGCAGAGTCAATTAATCTTTTGATGCGACGCGGGGGAAAAATTTACTGATCAGGCCCCATCTATAAAAGCAATATGTTTAATATTGGACGAGTGAAAATTTGTATTGCTATATCTTCGGCCTATTAGTGGCATCAAATTATGCCAGGCGACACGTCCATCCGGTCGTCTCGATTTTTTATTTTACGTACAGAATTTTTATAATCTCAATCAGACCCGCAAAGTACGTGATGCCTTGGATTGTGTATACTTTACTTATGACGCTCCGCATGTAGTTGATTATTCCTTTCAAGTCCTTCGCTTCGGCTTGCTCTTGTGCCAGCGTGTCAGCTTTCCAGTCGGTGGCGGCCGTGGCGTCGTCTCAATGAAGATGTTGGCTTCCCTCACAGCCTCGACAAATGCCACGCGCGCAACAGCCGCAGAGCAATCGCCTTCGTTCGGCATTAGTCCTTTCAAATGATCTGCCCTTCATGCATTTCAAAGACGCCACACTGACCGCCTTGGGTTTACGCTGATCAACGATGCGTCGATGTTCGACGAACCATGACTGCTTCACGATATGCGGCTATCGCTGCAAGTATCTGATAATCGCGTGTACCTTGATCGAAGAGTTTCATTATTGTTCGCGCCAAACGGTCATTGTGTTCGTAAGAAGCTGGCGGTTGGTTCATCGCTCGCACCCTTATGTGAGCGATCTCCATGATCTGCCAATCTTCTTCGCTGTAGGTGAGTTGGCCAAAAAGATGCAGTGACATGATAGCTCCTCCTCGACCGATGGCGAGAGCAGTTAGCATCTCTCAAACTAGCGTGCCGTTGATAGATCCAGCGACAAAAATTTCAAGAAACTGATGTCGGCTTGCCTCAATAACAACTCTCACCGGGCACGGCAAAACAGGAACTTTTTTTGCCACTCAGCAGTTAAGAGGTGGTCATATGGAGAAATCGATATGGTGATCCAATACCTGGTCCGGAGCCAGAACCGAAACCGCCATTGCCTGGCGAGCCGCCTGTAACCAATCCCGAACCTGGACCAATACCTCCAATGAAGGAGCCACCGCCAATTCAATTGCCGGATGAGACGCCTTTGACAAATCCAGATGAGGTGCGGGAACCGCCGAAGCATGTCTAAAGAGACCCAGCGTCGGGGGCCGGGGGCCGGGGGGCGGAGGCGCCAGGCCTCCGCTGAATCAAGGGTAACATTTCTCAGCCGTCTAGATGGTAGACAATTGTGTTGAACACCCAGCTATAAACTCCCAATCTGTCGGGAAATACCATAAAACCAGTCGCC
>NZ_JBBNAN010000415.1:0-4739 GCF_037994405.1 Phyllobacterium sp. | reverse complement strand
AAGAGCGAGCAGTTTGTCCGTTGATTTCCATGACTTTTTTCTCTCATTGGTTTCAAAGTCTTGCTGAAGACTGGCCCAAGGACGGTTGGAAACTGGCTGTCCCGACAATGTCAGTGAGATTTTTACCCAATTGCCTGACGACCGTTGGGTCGTTGGTTACGCGATAAGCATGCAGCCTTCCAAAGAAATAGATGAAATCATCGGCAATCTCCTGTCATTGCAGGCGACAGCCTTGTCCTGATCGCGCTCTATGATCAGGATGATATTTTGCGCTACGCCAATGCGAGCTTTCGTTCAGCCTATCATCTCGCCCCTAGTGAGCAGCTTAGCTGGGGCGAAATCATGCGCAGGTGCTCCTTGATTTGGCCAGGCATGCCCACTCATTTTTACGGCGCCTTGATTGTTTCGGCAGGATAGGCGGCGAGGAATTCATGTTCATATTGCCGGATACGGGTCTTGCTGCCGGCATCCGGATCCTCGAACAGGTGTTCGGCCGGACCCGCCTTCTACGGCCATTGAAGGCGTGCCCGGAATTTTCCTACCCATGCTGTGCCGGCTTAACGGAACTCACGCCCGGCGATTCAGCGCGAGAGGCTTTTGCCCGCGCCGACAAAGGGATTTATCGGGCCAAATTCGAAGGACGCGACCGGATCAGCGTGATCTAGACGGCGTGCTAGCGTTCACCGGGCGGTCCAAATATGGCAGCTGTCGCCCACGCCCGCTCCAGCCGGTCAAGCGTTTCGAAAGCTACTTCCATTCTGCGCATGTTTTCCGGATCACCGGCAACAAGGCGGTGATACTTGGCTGCAACCTCGTTCAGGTCGGCGCAAAGTTCCCGCGCCTTCTCGGTAAGGCGAATGCGTACGGTTCTCCTGTCGCGGGCCAATGGGATGCGTTCGATATATCCGCACTCACCAAGCTGCTTGAGATAATAGGAAAGATTGGTGCCGCCATACGGGCCGCGGTCCATCAACTGGCCCACCGAGAGCTCGTCACTGCCGATTGTCAGGAGCAGCATGGCGTGGGCGGGGCCGATCTCTCGCACACCCTGCTTTGTCATTTCGGACTGCAGAAATGTCGCAAAGCGCCGGTTCGCACGTTCCAGCGTTCGCGCCAGTTCGAAGTGGGTAATGACCGTGGTGTGGGCGGGCGTCCGGCCGCGCAGCCGAGGTTCAACGGCTTCCGGCTCGGCCACGTGTTGTTCTGCCGCGCTGTCATCGACAAGTTGTTGCAGCAATTCCGATATCATCAAGCACTCCTTGGATAGGGTCAAACATGCTGCTGCGAGACGTTTCGCAAATGCGAATGAATATTATGCACTGCACAATACGCTAAATCTATTAGAAGTTGAAGAGCATATATAAACCTAAAGAACTAGTTGATGTCCACTGGTTCCTCTGCGACCTTTAGACCGGGGAGGATAACAAATCAGTGGCAAACTGGTTGAACGTTCTGCGGGAGAAGAACGAGCTGGCTGGCATGTTGGGAAAGAAAATTCCCCAGATGCTGGCGCATGAAACATTGACCCTGGAGCAGGCCACTGAGCTCTATGAATTTCTGGAAGGCCATGCCCGCGGCATGGAGGAAATCGTCGAGAAAATGGAACTCGATGATCTGCCGGAGTCGTATTATCAGGTCGCCGAAGACCTGGATCATATATTCACCAATCTTGCTGCCGCCGCTGCCGAAAGGCTCACGGAAATAAGGCGGAGCTCCTAGCCCCGGCGTCCGAACAGGCACGACCGCTGGACCTTGCACCAGGGCATGATCAATGCTGGACTGGGCTCAGAAGGAGCGCCGAGGCGAGCAACCGCCTCAAATGAGCATTGCAGGGTAAATCATGATGAAGCATGAAGATGTGAGAACTGCAGCCCTCCCTTCGGGCGAACAGGTTCCGGTGCTTGGCCAGGGCACCTGGTTCATGGGCGAGGACCGGCGTCAATTTCAAAAGGAAGCCAATGCGTTGCGGCTTGGCCTGGACCTCGGCATGACACTGATCGATACGGCGGAGATGTACGCCAATGGCGGCGCGGAGGAGGTCGTTGCGGAAGCGATTGATGGCCGCCGCGACGAGGTCTTCCTGGTGAGCAAGGTTTTGCCATCAAACGCTTCGCACAGGGGCACGCTGCTTGCTTGTGAACGCAGCCTGAAGCGATTGAAGTGTGAGACGATCGACCTCTATCTCCTGCATTGGCGGGGTGGGCATCCACTCGCGCAAACAATTGCCGCCTTCGAGGATCTCATCAGGGCTGGAAAAATCCGGTACTGGGGCGTCAGCAATTTTGATACGGATGATCTGGAAGAGCTTGAGGCCATCGATGGCGGGAATGCTGTTGCGACCAATCAGGTCCTCTACAATCTGACCCGGCGCGGTCTCGAATATGGCCTGTTGCCCTGGTGCCAGTCCCGCAACATACCGGTCATGGCGTACTCGCCGATCGAACAGGGACGGATGCTGGCACACCCGGCGCTTATACGTGTCGCAAGGGAGTGCGGCACCACGCCGGCGGTCGTGGCGCTCGCCTTCGTCATCAGCCATGACGGCGTAATTGCGATACCGAAGTCCAGCGCGCCGCAGCATATCCGGGAGAATCGCAGCGCTGTCGATTTGCAACTCACACCGGGACAGCTTGCGATCCTGGACGAGGCCTTTCCGGCGCCACGCCGGAAGCGGCCATTGGAAATGCTCTAGGGTCAGGACCTGTTGATCTGGTCCTAGATTTCGCCCGAGACATCACGGCGCTGCCGGTCCAGTTCTTCACTGTAACGCCGGAGTGTGTGGCTCTCAGTCAGCAGGCCGACCACACGCCGTTCGACGAGGTCATTGACCACGGCCAGTGCTTCGCTCTCGGTCTTGTCGAAGATCGCTGCGGCCTGTTTGGCGTTCATCTGCGGCTGCAGGAAGTCGTTTCTGTATTTGATCAGGTCAGTGATCGGTTGCCCCTCGTCGGCACCTTCCGTCAAACCCGCATGAGCCTCGGGCACAAGAACCATGCCGGCATATTTGTTGTTGTCGTCGACGATGATCACGCGCTGGGTCGAGCCCAGCGGAAACTCGCGGCGAAAATCCCTGATGCTGAGATGCATCGGTGCCGTCCGCACATCGGTACGCATGAGCTTGCTGACAGTCAGATTCCGAATCCAGCCGACATCATGCGCGCTCCTGATGCTTTCGCCCCGGAGGTGGAAACGCCAGGTGGCAAAAGAATAGCCGAAGGTGTTGCGCACTGTCAGCGAGGCGGCAATGACGGCGGCGAGAACCAGAACCGTGATCGGAAAGTCGCCAGTAATTTCCAGGGCGAGGAACGTCATGGTCAAAGGACCGCCGATCACCGACACGGCGAGCGCGCTCATGCCGACGACGGCGTAGATGACAGGCGTCAAGGTCGCGTGTGCAAAGACATAGGGTGCCGAATAGGCGAAGAGCTTGCCAAGCAGTGCACCCATGAACAGCGAACCGAAGAAGAGACCGCCTCGAAAGCCCGAGCCGATGGATATGGCGGAAGCCACTGACTTGAGCAGCAGCAAACCGAGCAGGGCACCTATGGCAGTCGTGGTGTCGAGATTGAGATGCAAGGCGCCATGTCCGCCGGAAAGGACCTGCGGCGTGACCAGCGCCATCAGCCCGACCACAGCACCGCCGAGCATGGGCCTGAGGGCAGACGGAATGAAGCTCTTGCGCGCCATCTGCTCCACGAAGGCGACGCCCTTCATCAGGAGAATGCCAGCGAGCGCGCAGAAGATGCCGAGGAGCAGAGCCGGCACATAATCTGCCGGTACGACCGAGCCGAAATGGCCAATGTCGATGACGAAATTATTGCCAGCAAGCATGCGCGCAACCAGGTTCGCCACCAGGGCAGAGACAACGACAGGGGTCAGGCCGAGGATGGTATAGGAACCGATGATAAGCTCGAATGCATAAAACGCGCCCGTCAAAGGTGCATTGAAAGCGGCTGCAATCGCGCCGGCTGCACCACAGCCAACAAGAATACGCAGATCGGACCGGCGCAGCTTCAGCGAGAGGCCGATTTTCGAGGCGAGGCCGGACGCCAGCTGGGTGTAGCCGGCCTCCAGGCCGACCGACGCGCCGAAGCCATTGGAGATCAGGTTCTGGGCCGCGACGATGAGGCTGTCATTGAGCGAAAGGCGGCCGCCGTGCAGGGCATTGGCTTCAATGGGATCGACCATCGGCCGCTTGCGGTACCGCATCAGGACGAGCAGGATCAAGCCCATGATTGCCCCACCCGTTATGGGCGCGACGAGCAGCAGGACATGGTTGTTTGTTATGATCGAGGAAAGCCGTTCGCCTTCGTCCAGCCCGAAAATCAGCTGGTGCATCGTCTGAGAAATCAGGCTCATGGCCGTTACGACGCCGCCGGACACAAGGCCTATCAACGCCGCGGCGAGGACAAGGCCGAGTTCGGTACTGCGCGCAAAGGCCCGCAAGCGGCTTGGTGCGAGAAATATGGAAAAGACGCCCAATCGGCGCAGCGCCAGTTTGCGAGACATGTTGGCCTGGACGGAAAGAAAATGGATCGGCTGCACAGCCGTTATACGCTTATTGTGTCAATGCCTTGGCACGATCGAGGAGAAGCGCTCGTTCACGCGCGTTTCGTGTCAGATTGGCGGCGCGTTCGAATTCTGTGCGGGCTTCATCGTTGCGGTCGAGCTTCTCGAGGAGATCGCCGCGAATGGCAGGCAGCAGGTGGTAGGACTGCAAAGACGGTTCGGGCAGCAAC
>NZ_JBBNAN010000414.1:0-7868 GCF_037994405.1 Phyllobacterium sp. | reverse complement strand
AATGGAGATGAGAATGAAGTCTTTTCTGAAAACAACGGTTGCAGCTGTTGTTCTGGTGGTCGCCGGAATAGGCGCAGCCAGCGCCGAACAGGTGAAGGTCGGTATAGCAGCCGAACCCTATCCGCCGTTTGCCTCGCCCGACGCGTCTGGCAAATGGCAAGGTTGGGAAGTGGAAATTGCAATGGCGATGTGCGAGCAGGCCAAACTCGATTGCGTCATCACGCCTGTTTCGTGGGATGGCATCATTCCGGCTCTGACTACGAAAAAAATCGATATGATCGCCGCATCGATGTCGATCACCGCCGAGCGCGAGAAGACAATCGATTTTTCCGACAAGTATTACAATACGCCAACCGTTATCCTCGGCGCTAAGGGTGTGAAAATGGAACCAACGCCGGAGGGCCTGAAAGGCAAGATCCTGGGCGTGCAGGTTTCGACTGTGCATCAGGTATACGCCAAGAAGCATTTCGCGGACACTGCTGAGGAAATCAAGGAATACCAGACGCAGGACGAGGCCAATCAGGATCTGGCTGCCGGACGTATTGACGCAACACAGGCGGATTCGCTGGCACTCGAAACCTTTGCCGAGACGGATGCCGGCAAGGCTTGCTGCGAGATCAAGGGCAAGGTTGCGGATGATGTCGAAGTGCTTGGACCGGGTGTGGGTGTCGGGCTCAGGAAGGGTGACACCGAACTCAAGGACAAGCTCAACGCCGCCATCAAGAATATCCGCCAGAACGGCAAATATGACGAAATCTCGAAGAAATATTTCAACTTCGATATTTACGGCGGTTGATGTTCTTGCCGGAGTGGGGGGTGCCCGCTCCGGCTCACTTCCTGATGAAACCTTCTTATTGACGCTGAATCGAGGACGGCTTGGCCGACGCATCGATTATTCCTGCCGGCATTTCCGGCATGTTCGCGCTCCTCTCTCCAAATCCGCCGGGTTGGGGCGGCAATCTTCTGCGTGGCCTGATGCATTCCCTGCAGATTGCTTGCGGCGCATTTGGCATGGGGCTGGTTATTGGGACGATCGGCGCTTATGGCAAGCTCTATGGTGGGCCTGTCGTCCGTGACCTTGCAGCTATCTATACGACGCTCGTCAGGGCTATCCCGGAGCTGGTGCTGATCTTGCTCCTTTATTATGCCGGCACCGACATGATCAATCGTGTGCTTGAAGGCATGGGCTATCAGCGCATCGATATCAACGGGCTCGTTGCTGGTATTGTGGTACTCGGCTTTGTTCAGGGCGCCTATGCGACAGAAGTCCTGCGGGGCGCGATCAAATCAATCCCGCAAGGGGAGATTGAGGCGGCAAGGGCCTATGGCATGTCGCCAGTGCTCATGATGCGCCGTGTTACGCTCCCGGCGATGCTGCCGCATGCCTTACCCGGGCTTGCCAATCTCTGGCTGATCTCAACCAAGGATACAGCACTGCTGGCGGTGGTTGGATTCAGTGAACTGGCGCTTGAAACACGTCAGGCAGCGGGGGCGACGAAGGCCTATTTTCTCTTCTACATGGGGGCGGGTGCGCTCTACCTGCTGGTTACGCTGGTGTCAAACGTCGTACTAGGTCGGGTCGAAAAAGCGGCGCGACGCGGCATGCCTTCGGTGAAGGAGGCTCGGTAATGAGCGAGACGCCCATCGAAGTACCGATCGAAACCTTTCCGATTCACAAGGAGGCGGATGCGGGTAGTCGGGCGAGCAGACTGCCGCCGCATCGCATCGTCCTTATCCTCATCGGATTGACCCTGCTCGCCTCCGCCATCTTCTTCCTCCGCTGGGATTGGCTGCCGGATTATGGCGATTTGATCCTGCAAGGCCTGTGGCGGACGATCTGGATTCTGTGTGTGACGGTATTTCTTGGCTTCCTGCTTGCGGTGCCACTCGGGCTGGCACAGGCGTCCGGACCCGCTATCCTTGCGGTGCCCGCAAAAGTGTTCTGCACAATCATTCGCGGCACACCGCTTCTTCTCCAGCTTTGGCTGCTTTACTACGGTCTCGGCTCGCTTTTTCCGCAGTATCCCTGGATTCGAAGTTCGGAGCTCTGGCCTTATCTGCGGCAGGCCTGGCCTTATGCGGTGCTGGCTCTGACACTCTCCTATGCGGGGTATGAAGGCGAGGTGATGCGCGGGGCTTTTGCGAGTGTTCCCAAGGGCCAGTTGGAAGCGGCGCGCGCTTTTGGTATGCGGCGCTTTACCATTTTCCGCCGTATCTGGTTGCCACAAGCCATACACCGCGCATTGCCAACGCTCGCGGGCGAAGCGGTGCTTCAGCTGAAATCGACCCCTTTGGTCGCCACGATTACAGTCGTTGATCTCTATTCGGTGGCGTCGCGCGTCCGTCAGGATACGTTTATCACCTATGAGCCCTTGCTGCTGCTCGCGGCAGGCTATCTGGTTATCACAGGTATCATCGTTTTTCTGTTTCGGCGTGTCGAAAGACTGATCCCGTCGAAACTCGGATGAAGATTCGTGCGGTGACGCAAATTGCCCGACTTATGTCGCAGGTGTTTAGTGCGTGCCGTTGGGCAGATGCGCATAGTGTGGGCAAAAGGAACGCCTCGCAAAGACGAGAAAATGGGATTCATGTTTTCGCATGGCGGCACGCCGGCGGGCATTATCTGTTTTCGACTCCGTGGCGAGGTTGAAAGGTGCTAATGCGAACAGTCGAGACTTTTCAGCATAGGATCACAGAACAAGCCGACATGGGCATAGTCTTGCCCGACGGTTGCCGGCTTTCGGCTCGGGTCTGGATGCCCGACGATGCAGATAGGAACCCGGTTCCTGCCATTCTCGAATTCCTGCCCTATCGCAAACGCGACGGTACAACCGCCCGGGACAACCTCACCCATCCTTATTTCGCCGGCCACGGCTATGCTTGCCTGCGCGTCGACATGCGCGGTAATGGCGATTCTGAGGGTTTGATGGAAGATGAATATTCCGAGCAGGAACTGGCTGACGCCTGCGAGGTGATCAAGTGGATCGCCTCACAGCCATGGTCGACCGGCAAAGTTGGCATGATGGGCATTTCCTGGGGCGGCTTCAATTCGTTGCAGGTCGCTGCCCTTCAACCGGAAGCGTTGAAAGCAATCATCACACTCTGCTCCACTGACGACCGCTATGCCGATGATATTCATTACAAAGGCGGTTTGCTGCTCAACGAAAATCTCGGTTGGGGTGCAACCATGCTCGCTTATTCCTCGCGTGCGCCCGATCCGGCGCTCGTCGGCGAAAAATGGCGAAAGATGTGGCTCGACCGGCTCGATAATGAACCATTTTTGCCGGCGGTGTGGCTAAAGCACCAGACGCGTGATGCGTACTGGCAGCGTGGCTCAATCTGCGAGGATTTCTCTGCTATCAAGGCTGCCACACTCGCCATCGGCGGTTGGGGCGATGCATATAAGAATGCTGTGCCACGCCTGATGCAGGGCATCACCGCGCCGGTCAAAGGAATCATCGGTCCGTGGGTGCACAAATATCCTCACTTTGCGGTACCGGAGCCCCGAATCGGGTTCCTGCAGGAAGCACTACGCTGGTGGGACCGCTGGCTCAAGGATATCGATACCGGCGTTGAAAACGATCCGGCCTATCGCGGGTATCTGATGGACTCTGTCCGCCCCAAGAGCTGGTACACCGAGCGACCAGGCTATTGGATTGCGGAAGAGCAATGGCCGTCAAAGAATATCGCTACCGAGGTTCTGCATCTGCAGGAGGACAAGTCGCTTTCAGCTGAACCATCCGGCAGCTTCAACCACCTCGTTGCCTCGCCGCAGGACTGCGGCATGATGGGCGGCGAATATTGTGCAATCTGGCTCGGACCAGAAATGCCGGACGATCAGCGACGCGATGATGCACTTTCTGTGTGCTACGATACGGTCCTGGAAAAGCCCATCGATATTGTCGGCGCACCCGAAATCACCCTGACACTGTCAAGCAACCGGCCGGTCGCGATGGTCGCAGTTCGCATGTGCGACGTGCACCCGGATGGTGCATCGACACGCATCACCTATGGTGTTCTCAACCTTTGCCACCGCGACGGTCATGACAATGCGAAGCCGCTAGTTCCGGGCGAAGCCATCACTGTCAGATTCAAGCTCGACGATATTGCTTACAGAGTCCCGGCGCGCCATACATTGCGAGTCGCCGTTTCGTCATCCTATTGGCCCATGGTCTGGCCATCACCGGCACATGTAAACCTCACGATTGAGGCTGGGCGCATCAGCGTTCCCTCGCGTGAAATTGCAACCGGCGATGAATGGACTTTTCCGGAGCCGGAAGCCGCATCGCCGTGGCAGCTTGAAACGCTACGGCCGGGCGGCAACAGGCGCTGGATCGAGCACGATCAGGTCAGTGGGAAGATTGCACTGTTGATCCAAGATGATTTTGGCGAGGCGCGTGACAAGGATCATGGCTTGATCCATGGCGGCATCGTACGTGAGCGCTGGGAAATTCATGCGGACGATCCGCTTTCTGCTTACGGCGAAACCCATTGGACTGAGATATCCGGACGCGATAATTGGCGGCTCCGCACAGAAACATTCACGACAATGCGATCGGACAAGCACAATTTCTATCTCACGGGCCGCATCGAGGCCTACGAGAACGACAACGTGGTGTTTGAACGGGACTTTGCCGAAACAATCGAACGCCAATGCATATGAAATCAGCGCCATCCGTTGGAGGATCATTTTACTGAATCAATGGGTTGAAATTTACGGGTATCAAGTCGCATTATTCACCAAAATCAAATCTGGGCGCGTGGCGTCCCAAGCAACAAAGGGGAATGGGTATGTCAAAAGAACTCGATTTTCTAAGCCGCAAAGTCGCACGTGGACAACTGTCCCGCCGCGATTTTCTGGGCCGTGCCGCCGCTCTCGGTGTCACGACAGTCTTCGCCAATTCCCTTTTGTCGAGCGCGGCACTCGCGGAAGGTCCAGTCAAGGGCGGTACCCTCAAAGCCGGTATGCAGGGCGGCGCCTCCACGGACAGCCTTGACCCCGCAAGCTGGCAAAGCCAGGTGCCATACAAGTTCGGCCGCCAATGGGGCGAACAGCTTGTCGAGATCCAACCGGACGGCAAGCTCAATCCCAAGCTCGCCGAGGAATGGGGGTCATCGGACGACGCCAAGGTCTGGACGTTCAAGATCCGCAAGGGCGTGC
The DNA here is from genome assembly GCF_037994405.1 of Phyllobacterium sp. GTDB lineage: Bacteria > Pseudomonadota > Alphaproteobacteria > Rhizobiales > Rhizobiaceae > Phyllobacterium. The sequence goes on along the minus strand of NZ_JBBNAN010000414.1, from coordinate 2,707 downwards.
AGTTCCATGACGGCAAGGAAATGACCCCGGACGACGTCGTCGCCACGATGGAACGTCACTCGGACGCCAATTCGAAATCCGGTGCGCTCGGCATCATGGGCGGCATCGAGAGCGTGAAGAAAGACGGCGACACCGTTGTTTTCACATTGAAAGAAGCCAATGCCGATCTGCCCTTCCTGATGGATGACTACCATCTGATGATCCAGCCGAATGGCGGCAAGGACAAGCCGACTGCCGGTATCGGTACTGGGCCATACAAGGTTGTCACCGATGAGCCGGGCGTACGGCATATCGGGACGAAGTTCGCCAATTACTGGAACGGCGACAAGCGCGGCCACGCCGAGCAGATCGAAATCATCGTCATCAACGATGCGACGGCCCGCACCGCGGCGCTGCAATCCGGGCAGGTTCACATGATCAACCGCGTCGAGCCGAAGATCGTCGATCTCGTCAAGCGCGTCCCGGGCGTTACCATCCAGAACGTTGCGGGCAAGGGGCACTATGTATTCATCGCCCATTGCAACACGGCGCCTTTCGACAATAATGATCTGCGTCTGGCGCTAAAATATGCCATGAACCGCGAAGACATGGTGAAGACGATCCTGCGCGGCTATGGTTCTGTGGGCAACGATACACCGATCAACAAGGCGTATCCGCTGTTCTCGGACGACCTCGAACAACGCAAATACGATCCGGACAAGGCAGCTTTCCACTACAAGAAGTCCGGTCACGACGGCTCGATCCTGCTACGCACATCCGACGTTGCATTCCCGGGTGCTATCGATGCGGCGCAGCTTTACCAGCAAAGCGCGGCAAAGGCCGGTATCACTATCGAAGTCAAACGCGAGCCAGGTGACGGTTACTGGACCCAGGTCTGGAACAAGCAGCCCTTCTCGACATCCTATTGGGGCGGCCGGCCGACACAGGACCAGATGTTCTCGACGGCCTATTATTCCAAGGCTGACTGGAACGACACGCGCTTCTTCAACGAGAAGTTCGACAAGTTGCTGCTTCAGGCGCGCGGCGAACTGGACGAAGCCAAGCGCAAGCAGATGTATCGCGACATGAATGTCATCGTACGCGATGAAGGTGGCGTCATCGTGCCGATGTTCAACGACTTCATCGACGCGACGAGCAAGAAGGTCGGCGGCTGGGTGCCGGACGGCAATCAGGAGATGAGCGGCGGTTACGCATTGTCGCGCTGCTGGCTGATCGCTTAAGGGATCGCGGCGGATGAGTACGCCTGTCCTGAAACTGGTCGCCCAGCGCATTGCGATGGGCGCACTCCTTCTTCTTGCTGTCTCCGTGCTGATTTTTGCCGGCACGCAGATCCTGCCGGGAGATGTCGCGCAATCGATACTCGGACAATCCGCTACGCCACAGGCACTTGAAAACCTGCGGCGTGACTTGGGCCTGAACGACCCAGCCTATATTCGCTATCTGCGCTGGCTCGGCGGTATCCTGACCGGCGATCTGGGAACAGCGCTTTCCAGCGGGCAGGATATCGCTACATCGCTGAAAGACCGGCTTTGGAACACGCTGTTTCTCGCCTCGGCGGCTGCGGTGGTTTCGATTCCACTGGCGATCGGGCTCGGACTGCTGGCGGTGCGCTACCGCAATGGGTTCGTGGACAAGCTGATTTCCGGCCTTGGTCTCGCTTCAACATCACTGCCGGAGTTCTTCACCGGCTATCTGCTGATCTATTTCGTTGCCGTGCAACTGCAATGGTTTCCGAGTGTTTCCACCGTGTACGAAGGCATGCCGTTCGGCGAACGCTTGAGTGCCATCGCCCTACCGGTGACCGTTCTCACACTGGTCGTTCTTGCACACATGATGCGCATGACGCGCGCCGCGATCCTCAACGTGATGCAGTCGGCCTATATCGAGACGGCGGAACTCAAGGGGCTCACGCCATTGCAGATCATCACGCGCCACGCTTTTCCCAATGCGATCGCTCCGATCGTCAACGTCGTCATGCTCAATCTCGCCTTCCTGATTGTCGGCGTGGTCGTGGTCGAGGTTATTTTTGTCTATCCCGGCATGGGCCAGTATCTGGTCGATCATGTTGCCAAGCGCGACGTTCCGGTCGTGCAAGCGTGTGGGCTGGTTTTCGCGGCTGTCTATATCAGCCTCAATATTGTTGCTGATATCGTGGCGATTGTTTCCAATCCCCGCCTCAGACATCCGAAGTGAGGCCTCGCCATGCTGAATGTTAAGAATATTCCCATCAGCGCATGGATCGGCCTGATCATCACGGCGGTCTTTTTGTTCGCGGCAATCTTTGCTCCCTGGGTTGCGCCGTATTCGGTTGGTGAAACGGTTGGTGACGTGTGGGAACCCATGTCGGCCAAGGATTGGCTTGGCACGGACAATCTTGGGCGCGATCTCCTGTCTCGGATGATCTACGGGGCACGGATCACGATCTTCATTGCAGCCATGGCGACGGCGTTGTCCTTCGTTCTGGGTTCGGTGCTCGGATTTACCGCGGCGGTCATTGGCGGCCGCTTCGACCAGCTCATGTCGCGTTTTGTCGATCTGATCATGGCGATCCCCACGCTGATCTTTGCGCTCGTCGTGCTCTCGGTGCTTCCCACAAATGTAGTCACGCTTATTCTGGTCATGGGTCTGCTCGACGCCACCCGCGTCTACCGGCTCGCCCGCGCCGTCGCCGTCGATATTAATGTCATGGATTTCGTCGAGGCGGCAA
>NZ_JBBNAN010000413.1:0-7675 GCF_037994405.1 Phyllobacterium sp. | reverse complement strand
GCGCCGCCAAGCGCCGGCACTACGTCGGCCAAGAGCGAATGATAGCCCTTCGGATCTTCATTTGCCGCTGCCGTGAAATTCGGCTTCCACGTTAGTGTATCGACATCATCGGCAAGCGTCGCGTCTGGATCGTCCACTTTGAACGGCGGATTGCGGTTCCAGCGCACCTCGATCACATCGTCCACCTCCAGACGCTGATGATCGCTCATCAATTCGATACGCTCGACCGGTGTACCGCGCGACTGGATCGTACCCATAGCGATATTGCCGATGGCGCCGCATTCGAACTCGAATCCGACATGAAAAAGCACCCTGCCCGGTGTCTTTTCGACCTTTCTGGCAGAAATGGTCCGCACCGGCGAAACGAAGAACGATACCAGATCCATGTAGTGCACACAGTGATGCAGGAAGAAGCCAGTGTAGTCGACATTGCCCGTGAAATATCCCGGCGCCGTCATGTAGTAGCCTGTGAGGCCGAGGACTGCTCCGAAACGCCCCGATTTGATAATGTTATGGGCAATCTTGTTGCCGACGGAATAGCGCTTCATAAACCCGACAAGCAGCGGCTTGCCCGATCGTTCGGAAGCGGCACGCAGTTCGCGTGCGCCTTCCGCCGTGCCTGATGGTGGCTTTTCCATGAAGACAGACAGGCCACGCTCAAGAGCAAGCTTGCCAAAATGCAGGTGCTGGTCTGGACCAACCGCCATGCCGATCGCATCGATGCCTGGCGTGCGGATCAACTCCTCGGCATCATTTGTCAGACGGGAAACGCCAAATTGGCGGCCTGCATCGGCAAGACGTTTACCGTCAATATCGCAGAGCCCGACGATGGCCACATCATGGCGTACGAGTTGGGGGAGTAGCATTTGGGTTGCGTGAATGCCGCAACCGATCCAGCCGATTTTCAATGTCATCGCCGATATTCCGTCAGTGTGAGATGGGATTTGATAAACGCCGCGCTTGCCGCCAGGCGCTCGCTTTCGTCCTCGTGCGGAGCACGCCACTGCGCCAGGGGAACGCCGAAACGGTCGTCATTGCGACGGAAGGGTTCGAGCGACACCGGGCCGTTGTAGCCGATTTCGTGTAAGGCCCTGCCCACCGCGACCCAATCGGTCGAGCCGGTTCCCGGAAAGCCCCGGTGGTTCTCATTCGCCTGGAAATGCACGAGGCGATTGCCGCCAAGCCGGATGGCATCGCCAATCGACGCTTCTTCCATGTGCATGTGGAAAGTATCGAGCATGAGCTTGACCGCCGGATGATCGACCGCGTCGAGAAGTTCCATGGCCTGCTGCGTGGTACACAAAACATCGCTTTCAAAGCGATTGAGTGGCTCGACCGCGAGCACGACGCCGGAGTTGGCCGCATGATCGCCGGCTTCCTTCAGACCGGTAACACAGCGCTCCTTTCGCGCCAGCCGCTCGTCCTCTGGCACGGGCAAAGGCGCGCGCCCGGCAAACACCAGCGGATTGCCGGTGAGCGGTCCGCCGACAACAGTTGCGCCAAGCGCTGCTGCACAATCGGCGGTGTAACGCAGGTAATCGATACCGGCGCGATGTGCCGTTCTATCGTCTGAGGAGAGATTGCGTTGCAGGTTGACACGTGCAGCAAGCACGACGCCAAGCCCGGCATCGTCCAAAGCACGCCGTGCTTCGGCAAGATCGATTTCGCCGGGTTCAGGCACGAGCAGTTCGACAAAGTCAAAGCCGAGATCGCGCATATTCTTGAACAGATGGAAGTGCTCGGCGGTGAACGGCCGGGCATATTGCATGGAGATCAATCCGATGGGATTCATCATTGTTCCTCTTTGATTGGCATGGTCATCCCTTCACCGCGCCCTGGGTCAGGCCGCCGATCAGACGGCGCTGCACGAGAAGGAAAAGAATTGTAGCAGGCAGGGCACCGACGACACCGCCGGCTGCGAGCAGACCCCACTCGATCTGGTATTCACCGATGAGTGTCTGGATCGCCACCGTGACCGGGCGGACATTGCGCCCGCCAAGTGTCAGGGCATAAAGATACTCGTTCCACGCGGTGATGAAGATATAGATGCCCGTCGAAATGATCCCCGGCATCGCCAAGGGCAGAACGACACGCTGCAAAGCCTGAAGCCGCGAGCAACCATCGATCATTGCCGCCTCGTCGAGACTGCGCGGGATGGCTGCGATATAGCTCGTCAGCATCCAGACGGCGAACGGGATGGCAACGGTGGAGTTGGCAAGGATCAGCCCGATATGGGTGTCGAGAATGCCGACCTTGCGGAACAGCACGAAGAGCGGCAGGATCAAAAGGACGATCGGGAACATGTTGACGAGCAGGAACTGCAGCATGATCACTTTTCGCCCGGCAAACCGGAAACGTGACAGGGCATAGGCGGCCGTGACTGAAACGACGAGCCCGAGGATGACGGTTCCACCTGCGATGATCAGGCTGTGCAGCATATTGCCGAGGAACGAGGTCTGTTGCAAAAGCCGGATGTAATTGTCCAGGCTCCATCCTGCCGGTGATAGCGAGACACCCGTTGCCGATAATTGCGCGGTCGGTGTCAGGGACGTCAGGATCATCCAGGCGAATGGTCCAATGGCAAGAAGAATGATCAAGACCACCGGAATGTCAGTGGTGATGATACGGCGAATCGTCGACGGCTTGTTCATCGCTCCACCTCACGCAGGGTGCGGACGATATAGGCTGCGACCACTGCCCCAAGCAGGATGGTAAAGGTCACAGCGATGGCGGTGCCATAGCCGAAATCGAGATTCTGGCGGGCCTTGATGAAGGCGTAGAGCGGCAGAGTATGCGTTGCATAGCCTGGACCACCGCCGGTCATGACGAAGATCACATCCATGGAATTGGCAACCCAGATGATGCGCAGCAATCCGGCCGTCGCCAGCACCGGCGCAATGCCGGGAAGCGTTATATGGATGAACTGACGCCAGCTGCTCGCCCCATCGATAGAGGCCGCTTCGTACTGGCTTTGCGGAATACCCTGAAGGCCAGCGAGGATCATCACTGCAAAGAACGGAAATCCCTGCCAGGTCAGCGTTGCGATCACCGCATAGAGCGCAAGCTGCGGATCGGCGAGCCAAGGCACGGTGGAGTGGATGATCGACAGGTAGAGCAGGATATCGTTGAGCACACCAGTCGTTGGATCGTAGATCCAGCGCCACATCAGGGCGATGACGACGCTTGGCAGGGCCCATGGAATGATGACCAGGGCGCGCGCGAGACCGCGCCATGGAAAGTCACGATTGAGCAGCAAGGCGGCGACCAGACCGAGCCCCATCTGCAGCGGCACCGTCAAGCCGATCCAGATGGCCGTATGCCCAAGCGAAGTCCAGAATACCGGATCGCGCAGAAGCTTGATGTAATTGCCAAATCCGACAAACCGATTGGCATTTGGCTTCCACAGCACTACGTCGTAGAAGCTGGTAACGAGCGCCTGAATCATCGGAAAGAACACGATGAACAATGTCACGACTACCGCAGGGGCCAGCAAGGCATAGGGCATCAGCCTGCTGCGAAGCGGACGGACCTGAGTAAGGTCGTTTGGTGCGGATGGCGCAAGAGTAGACATGAAACGGTTTCCAGTTTTCCTCGATCGGATGGAAGACCCGTCCGTGCTATTGCGCGAACAGGCTCTCTAATTGCTCCATCATCTGCTGCGAGGTAATCTGGCCCGTCAGCGCCTGCTGCATCGCGGTCTGCCATGCGGTGTTCACGAACTCCGCCGTTGCGGTACTCTGGGGCAGCACATGGGCGAAGGGCAGTGACTGTACAGTTGCGTCGACAAAGCGGCGTTCATGCAGCGTCCAATGTTCGGCGCCGCTCTTGGTCACGGTCATCTGGCCAGTCGCCTTGTTGAACGCCACGTTGTTTTCGCCTTCCGCCAGGAAGGAAATCCATTTCCACGCCGCGTCCTTCACCTGTGATGATGAGAAAATTGCCAAGGACTCGTCACCATAGGAGGTCCACTGATTGCCACCGCATTTCGGGACAGGCACGGCGGAAACTTTCTCACCCAGCGCTTTGACCAAATCATTGGACGAGCCGATATGATGAATGGTCATGGCCGTCTTGCCAGCCTTGAAAGCGGCGACGATTTCCTGGAAGCCATCATTGGGAGCCGATGGCGGGATGACCTTGTCCTTCTGGAATAGATCGATCAGCCACTGATTGGCCGCGACAGCTTCGGGCTTGGTCAGACCGCCCGACTTCAGCTCAGCGCCTTGCGAAAAGACGAATGTTCCCCATTGGTCCCAGCCACCCTTGCCGCCGCGCAGGCCAAAGCCGTAAGTATCGGGCGCCTTGGTGAGCTTCTGGGCCGCCGTGCGGAATTCCTCGCATGTTGTCGGCGGATTGAGGCCCGCCTCCTTGAAGAGATCTGCACGATAATAAAGGTAAAGCACCACATACTGGATTGGCAGATAATATTGCTGCCCGTCAGGACCTTTGTTCAGCTCCAGCAGATTGTCGAGAAGATCGGCCTTGCCCGGCCAGGCGTTGATCCGCTCGCCAATTGGCTCGAGCGCACCCATTTCCGCTAGTCGGGGCTGGGCAAAAAGCTTCACCATTCCGGCGTCTGGCGCGTTGCCACCAACCAGCGAGGTGTAGAGATTGTCGTAGTAACTGTTCCAGGGAACATTTTCTGCTTCGATCTTGATGTCCGGGTTCTTGGCTTCGAATTTCGTCACGAGATCCGACATCGGATTTTCCGGATTGTCGAAATGATACCAGAACCGCACCGTTTCAGTTGCGTTCGCAGTGCCCACTGCCAGGCCGGCCAGGAACGCGCAACTGATGCCCAGTTTCTTGAAAATGCTCATTGTTTCCTCCACCTTTGTTATGACTCATTGACCGCCGCGGATCATTCCTCGAGCAGCCTCACCGGCAGCCGCAAGCGCCTCCCGCGCCGCGGCCAATTCATTGGTATTTTGCAGAAATCCATGGGTAACCCCCGGCACGACCGAAAGCGGGTCACTGCGGCCGATTGCCTTAAGCCGGTCGGCAAGGAGCAGCGTATCGGACAAGAGGGGATCGATACCCGCGGCCATGAGATAAAGCGGCGGTAAAGCACGCAGGACATTGTCGTCGGCCTGCAGCGGCGCGGCCAACGGGTTGTGGCGCGCGTTTTCATCTGCACAGTACCAGTTCCAGTATCGCTGCATCTTTCCGCGAGTCAGACCAGGACCATCGGCAAACCGTCCATATGACTGTGTGGTGAAATCGGCGCCGAACGTGCCGTAAAACAGCAGCGCGCCGGACGGAATTGGGCGTTCTGCCGCCATTTCGTGCATGATCGCGGCAAGTGCGAGATTGGCACCGGCCGAATCCCCGCAGATAAGAATCGGTCCCGCCGATACCCCTGCCTCTACCGTCGCTGTGAAAGCGGCGCGCAGGCAGGCAATAACGTCGTGCATGCCGGCTGGAAACGCGTGCTCCGGGGCAAGGCGGTAGTCGGGAACGAGAACAGGCAGCTTAATCTCATTGGCAAGGACCCGAGCGCATCGCTCATGTGTCTCAGGGCTGCAAAATGCGAAGCCCCCACCGTGGACGAAAAGCAAGGCGCCGATGCCTGCATCATGTGGAACAAGGACCCGCATACGGCATGCTGGGGAACCAAGTTCGGTATTGGCGGCCACAACGATGTCTTTTGCCCGAGCAAGCGGTGGCAGGTTCACATTATTGCGCTCGTTGGTACGTTCGCACTGCGCCCTGCCCTCTTCCGGTGACAGCAATGTGGGATCAGGCTGCGGCCCCAGTTCGCGCTCGGCGCGCAGCAACACGGCGCGCATCTCCGCTGAAAGTTCATTCGCAAGGCCGTGAACGACGCTCATTGATCGGCATCCGGAAACACTGTCGGTCCGAAGTCGACAATCGTCGCAATATGGTGATGCAAGGTTTGCGTCGCTGCGGAAACGTCGCCCTGCTCGATTGCTTCGATTATGACGCGATGGCGTAACGCCGTCGCCATAAGATCGCGCGAACCGATACTTCTTGAAATCTTGAAACGATGATTGTGAACGAGGCACCGATGCAGGATTGGATCGAGCGCTGGAAGATCGGCATCGCGAAAAAGCCTCCGATGAAAATCCCTATCGAATGCCGCGAGCTGCAGTTCGTCATCAGCTTTTGCCGCTTCCACCATATCGCTCGCAAGCTCGTGCAGGTCGAAGACAAGTGTTCGGCTCTTATAGCGCAGAGCCCGGATGATACCGTTGCATTCGATCTGTTGCCTGACGCGAAACATCTCGACGGCTTCATCGACAGTGCATGCCGATACCTGGGTGCCGCGGTGGCCCTGACGCCGCACGAGCCCTTCTTCCTGTAATTGCAGCAATGCTTCGCGAACTTTGCCCTGGCTGCACTGAAACCGGGCCGCAAGATCTAACTCCGTCAGCGGCTCTCCAGCGCGCAACTCACCAAGCATGATATCGCGCTTCAGCGAGTCGAACGCTACGGACGCTTTGGCGGCAAGTGGATTGCGCGGCGAGCGGGCTGGCCGGGTGGCGATGGAGTCGGACACTGCAGGTCTCCTTTATGATTGCCGCAATTATCATTATTGATATTGATATCGATAATGATAGTCAATAAGATATTGAATGGAGGAACAATCATATGACAGCGATCAGTCTGAAGCAGATCAAAAAGCTCTACGGGACGGTTCCCGTGATCCACGGCGTCGACATCGATATTGCGAGCGGCGAGTTTCTCGTTCTTGTTGGTCCGTCGGGTTGCGGGAAATCCACTCTCCTGCGCATGATCGCCGGGCTTGAGGAAATCAGCGCCGGTGAACTGAAGATTGGTGACAAGCTGGTCAACGCCCTGCCGCCGTCGGACCGTGACATCGCCATGGTTTTTCAGGATTACGCGCTCTATCCGCACATGAGCGTTGAAGAGAATATGGCATTCGGACTGAAGATGCGCAGTGAGCCCACCAATGAGATTGACCAGCGCGTAGCGGGCGCTGCCGACATCCTCAAACTTCAGGACTATCTCGATCGGCGTCCCGCACAGCTTTCGGGCGGCCAGCGCCAGCGCGTTGCCATGGGCCGCGCTATCGTCCGCCGGCCGAAGGCATTCCTGTTTGATGAACCGTTGTCCAATCTCGATGCTGCCTTGCGCGTAGAGATGCGACTTGAAATCGCCAAGTTACATCGCCGCATGCAGGCAACGACTGTTTACGTTACTCACGACCAGGTGGAAGCGATGACGCTTGCCGATCGAATCGTGGTGATGAATGCTGGTCACGTCGAACAGATCGGTCATCCGCTCGATCTTTACCGCAAACCGGCCAGCCTATTCGTTGCCCGTTTCATCGGCAGCCCGACGATGAACACCCTCCCGGCAAGTGTCATCGAATCCGTCGCCAATCGTCTTGTGGTAAACCTTCCGGCAGGCACCGCGGCTTTCGATGTTCAGCACGATGCATTCCGGGACGCAAAGACAATCACCTTTGGCATCCGTCCCGAAGACCTAACCGTGTGTGACACGCCGGAGGCGTGGTTCAGCGGTGAACTGGTGGTGGTGGAAAGGCTCGGAAGCCAGACCTTTGGTTATCTCGACGCCGGGACAGAAAAATTGATCACTGTCGAATTCCCGAGAACGACCGAAATTCAGGTCGGTGATCGGATCTCCGTCAAGGGCGACAGTTCCCACATCCATCTTTTCGATCACAAAG
>NZ_JBBNAN010000412.1:0-4086 GCF_037994405.1 Phyllobacterium sp. | reverse complement strand
GTGCAGGGCGACGTGGCGAAGCTCGCCGACCTCGATCGCCTCTACGCCACCATCAAGCAGCAGCAAGGGCGCATCGACGTGCTCTTCGCCAATGCGGGCGGGGGCGAGATGCTGCCCCTTGGCTCCATCACCGAGGCGCACTACGACCAGATCTTCGGCACCAACGTGAAGGGCTTGCTCTTCACCGTGCAGAAGGCGCTGCCCCTCCTGGTCGACGGCGCCTTCGGTGATCCTCACCTCGTCCAACGTATGCATCAAGGGCACTCCCGCGTTCAGCGTCTACAGCGCCTCGAAGGCCGCGGTGCGCAACTTCGCCCGGAGCTGGACGCTCGACCTTAAGACCCGCGGGATTCGCGTGAACGTCATCAGCCCCGGCCCGATCAAGACGCCCGGCGTAGTCGATCTGGCGGGCCCCGACGCAACGCAGCAACAGGGCCTACTCGACTATATGGCCTCGGACCAGGACCGCGTTTCTGTCGAACTCATGAGTTCATCGCCAGGACAAGCGTTCCTGCCTGCGAGGCGCCGCACGTCTCCCGTTCAGGCGGCGGTTGCCGTCTTGCGAAGTCGCTCGTGCATGAGCTCGAAGGCCTTGACAGGCGCATGCTCGGGTTCCTTGCCAGTTGAGAGCTGCCCGAGGATCAGGCCCGCGATCTCGATCCCCTGCTGCCAGCATTCCTCGTGCAGACCCGAGCCATAGGTCCAGCCGCCCGCGTAATAGAGGCCTGACTTGCCCTGCTGCAGCTTGATGTCGGCCTGCGCCTGGATACAGGCAAAGTCGAAGACGTTATGGTGGAGATAGGTAAACGCCTCCCGCTGGTATTCGTCTTTCAGCACCATCTCCTCGCGGATCGGCAGGTGAGGGTTCACCGAGACAAAGAATTGCGGCAGGCCGAACTTGTCATATTCGGGATTGGCTGCATCGTTCTGGTGGCGGTTCGCGACATAGTTGATCACGTAGGGCTTCATCGCAACCGAACCGGGCTGATGAATGACGATGTTATAGGTGCACCAGGCATTCTGATCGACCGGCAAAAGCCGTGCGTCGACATGTGCGACGCTGATCGCCGTCTCATAGGTGATCTGCGACATGATATTCGAGACCTGAGGCGAGATCGTCTTCAGAAGCTTCAGCGCATCGTTGGCGTGGCTCGCAATCACCACCAGGTCGGGCTGATACTGCTCCATTGGTGATATGCTATTGGTCACTTTCCAGCCGGTGCTGTCACGGCTCACCACAGCCGGGAAATCGGTGACGAGCTTTACGCCGAGCGTCTGCGCCATGTAGTCCGTCAGCCGGTCGATCCAGTGGCTCGTTCCACCGACGAAATACATCCGGTTCGCCGGCTTCCCGCCTGCGCCCTCTTGGATCTTGTAATAGTGCATGACCGAATAGAACGGCATCCTTCGCGGGCCAAGTTCGCTCGACGTGAAATACATGCCGTTGACGCGCGGATAAATGACCCACGGGCCGAGGCGTGGATCCCATCCCCGCTCTTGCGACTTTTCGTCGATATATCGCTCGAGCGTGTACTCGTGGTATTTGGGGTTGTCGCCGTCCATGCCTCCGGCGCTCATGAAGTCGTCGACCGAAGCCTTCAGCTTGGGGTCCATACCCGTGCCCCACCAAGGGGTTGCGTTGTCGGTAAAGAACAGCGAGCCGTCGCCGGTATAGTAGCTCGTGGTGTCCTCCAGATTGCGATAGTCCTTGCCTTCGACGAAGCCGATTTCGGTCATGACCTCGTCAATGTCGTTATAGGCGGATTTGTTAAAGTCGTTGACGCCGAGATCGGCCCAGCGGCGCATCTCGCCCTGCGGGCCTTCGCCGAAGGAGAAGTGCATGGTGTCAGCATTGCCGCCGAAACGGCCCAGGGCTTCAAATACCAGCACTTCGGGCAACTGAAGGCCAAGCTTTTTCGCCTGCTTCTTCAGCTCATAGGCCACCGCGAGGCCACCAATTCCGCCACCGATCACTGCAACTTTCATCAGGCTCCCTCCATTTTGCGCCGCGGACAACCCGTCGGCGTCAAGCGATAGAATTAGGCGCGCGCTGATCGCGACGGGGCTTCACCCGAGGCGAGCGCTGCGTCGATGCCGGGAATAGCGGCGAGCAGGCACGCGGTTTCGGCGTCAGCCCGCAAGTGCCGAAGGCGGTCGCGCGCATCGATCCCCTCGGCAGCGTCGGCAAGCGCGCGCCCCCGCGTAATGAAGAAATCCGACCAAGGCGTCGGCTCCGGGGCCGTGTATTCGGCCAGAAGATCAGCGTAACGGCGGACCTCGGGCCATTCCCCTGCCGCAGCGCAGGCATCCATCGCGTAGCGATAGAAACGGTAGTAGTTGTGACCAACCGCTCCCGTGGCGAGGACCGCTTCGCCCTCGGCAAGGGCCTCCCGGCGCCGCGCCGGATCCGAAGTTGCGCGTGCAACGGTCGAGAGCACCCAAGGCCCTATGAACGACATCGCGCCGAGGTTTCGGACTTTCACAAGGGTGCCCTCGGCGATTTCCACCGCCTCAGCCCACCGGCCTTCGGCCAGGCATATGCGGGCACTTGTTTCTTCGAGGAAGGGCTCGAAGCGCTTGGCGCCGAAACGCGCGGCGGTGGCAAGACCGAGGTCTATCTCGATTTGCGCGGCCGCCATCTGGCCCATGGAGACAAGGATCCAGCCGGCCGTCAGGCGCGAGACGATCTCGGCCCGATCATGGCCGACCTTTGACGCCAGCTGGGCCGAGGCGAGCGCTTCCTGCAGCGCCCGTTCCGTATCGTTCATGTAGATCTTGACGGTCGCGAGCATGAAGCGGTTGGCTGCCTCCACCGCCCCAAGCTGGTATTCCTCACAGAGCGCGAGGCACTGCTCGATCACTCTGTGCGCCGTGAACATGCGCCCGCGGGCGTAATGCGCGTCGCCAAGCCCGCTCAGGGCGAGCGCCCTGCGCTCCGGGCTGCCCGCGCGCTCGGCGTATTCGAGCGACTTCTCGTGCTCTCTGAGGCAGCCATCGAGCCGCCCTCTCGGGAAATGGAGGTTCCCGCGGAAATAGTGGAGTTCGCTGAGTTCGAGAGGGAGGTCAGCCTCCTGGGCGATTGCCTCGGCCTCGTCGAGGACGACGTAGGCATCGTCGATCCGGTCCATGATCCGCATGGCGGCGACAATGCCGATCTTGGCGCGGCAGCGCTCTGCAGGATCGCGCGCAATACCGAGTGCCGCGCCGAAAGCCTCTATCGCCTCGGCGCTGCGGCCAAGGTCGCGCAGCATGTCGCCCTTGAGACGCAAGAGGTCGCCACGGACCTTATGCTCCTCGGCCAATTCGAGCCCTCGCTCGGCGAGCGAGAGGGCTGCTTCCTTGCGGTGCCCCGCGCGCGCGTCCAGCGCAGCCGCAAGGAAGGCGCGGGCCGCTCCGTCATCATTGGCGGCGGCCAGATGTTCGGCATAGAGCACCGCGTCGAGCCACTTGAACCATTCCGCCGCCTTGCGGTGCAGGGCCCGGCGGTCATCGCGCAGGATGGTGCGAACGACCGCGTCGCGGATCAGCGCATGCGCGAAAAGGTATCCCTCCCTGAGCGGCCGGATCAGAGATGCGTCCATGAGCGGCTTTTCGTCATAGACCTCGATTTGCGCCACCGCCGTCACCGCGCCCATCGAGAATCGCTGGCCGAGAATGGCGGCGGCCTGGAGCACCCGGCGATCGACAAGCGAAAGGCGGTCGAGCCGCGCCTGGATGATGCTCTGGATGGATCCGGGCACAGTGTCGTGACCTTGCTCGCGCGCATGGCGCAGGAGCTGGTCGAGGAAGAGCGGATTGCCCTCTGCGCGGGCGACGCATTCGCGGATCACTTCCTCGGTCGGATGATGCATGGCGCGCGCAAGGCGCAGAGCGTCGGCGGCGCTGAGGGGTGTGAGGTCGATCCGACGGAAGCCGGCATCGCGGATGCATGCGCGCCAGTCGTTATCGAGCGGATAACCTTCGGGACGCGCAGTCATGGCAAGCAGGATCGGCGCCTCGGCCGTTTCGGATGCTAGGAATGCGAGCTGGCTCAGCGTTTCGCGCTCTGCCCAGTGTATGTCCTCCATGATCAGCAGGAGCGGCTGC
>NZ_JBBNAN010000411.1:0-3923 GCF_037994405.1 Phyllobacterium sp. | reverse complement strand
GCACAACGAAATTTGGAAGTTCCTAGCCACGGTTGTAAGGTCATGCCGAAGAACAGGTGTGGTATTGAGCGCCGCAAGCGCGAATTTGTGAGTGAGTCTTTGGAAAATGAACCACCCTGATGATTATAATGGCCTGATCGATTGGGAACTGTACGGGCCTAAAGATCCGGAGATTACACAACTGGTTTATCAGCTCGCGTATGGCAAAAATTTGCGGCTCATGGAGATCGAAGATCTTATCAAAAACGCGCTACGCGAACGCCTTGCCGAAAGCAGCACTTCAAGAGAGTAGGTGCCGCCAACAACGAGGAATGTTACAAGCCGCATCGACAATGTTGTGCTGATCGTCGTCAGTTCGGGAAAGTCGCAGAAGGGTGGGAAGCGGACGCTGCGATCAACGGGAGGTGGACCTTCGCGTCAGCTCAGGCGAATATTTTCGCAGCCCACTTTCCTGGAAGTGTTCGACCGCCCCATCAAATTGCACCCAATGATGTTTCGACCGCTCGAATATCGATATGACTGGGGCCGGGAAGTCAGGGTCGGCCAACGCACCAACCGCTACGCCGATCATTGACGGTAGAACATCAGGCTTCCAATAAACTGTCGAACCGCACGTCGGACAAAAATACATACGCACCTGGCGACCGCTTTCGCCAACGTGAATGAATTCCGTGGCCACTCCCGAAATCTCGATAGTATCAATCGCATAGAAAGCGTTGACGCTGAATGGCCCACCGGTTCGTCGCTGGCAGGCGAAACAGTGACACGCGACAACCAATTTTGTCGGCTCGCGCAACATAAGCCTAAGAGCGCCGCAAGCGCATTGGGCATTGGCCATGGCAAATCCTCCGTCTTACTCGCTGGGGTTACATTGGGATGTAGGGCTGAGACGCTGGCCGAACCGCTCTCGAAGCGGTTGGCAGAAGCGAAAAACGTGCGACCCGATAGAGGATCAGGGTGCACAGCGCCCAAAGCTTTACACCTCGCAGGTTCCCGCGACCAGTGAAAAGGATCGACCACCCAACTAAATTCGCCGTACGTCCGCAACGGGTCGATATTGTTAAAAAAGTCAAACCTTGGTTGATTGTACCTGAATTCCGGAAGACGAGGCTGGCTGCTAAGCGTCACCAAACCATTGGTGTTGCCACTATTAAGGAAATCGAGAACATTAATATCGGTTGCGCTAAACGTGCCGTTAATTGCGGCGCCTGACAAGATGTTGACAGAGAGTGTGTCGAGGCCAGAAACAGAGTAATTTCCATCTTGATCGGGGAGCATATCACCGTGCCGCCGCTCGTCCGGCTGACCGGCAGGTAGGCAGCCTGCGCCTCGTAAGGCATATGAAAAGCGCACACAGCCAGCAGCCCAGACGTGCCGGCCAGAAAACGCTTGAAGATTCGCAATTGGGGATCTTGGACTCGGTGTAATTTTGATTGATGTAGTTTGGAACACAGCCCGGGAGAAGTAACCAGTCGACGGAGTGGCAACTATACCATGTAACAACTCCTGATAAAGGTAACATCTGCTTTCCTTATCCGAATAAGTCGCCAAACACAGTCAGATCGCGGAATTACACAATAGTAACTTTTTTCCAGAGTCATCGGAATCCTGAGCAGTTCGACACAACCAGATTCTCGGTAGATGTGACCACCCGGCAACAATGAGGGCAGTTGCCGCTTTTGTAGTTCCTGCAACTACACAAGTGTCAAAGCTTTTTAAAGAAGAGACATGGTCAGCGTATAGAAATGCAACAATGAGGAAAATAATGATTAGCATTACAGTTGCGCAACTGTAATGATAGGGATATCCCTCTCCGTTGTGTCTACGCAGCGCTGCTAAAATCGCGTGACATTGCGTTGCTATATGCCAATATTGGTTCACTTGGCAGAATATGCGCCATGGCGTGAGACGCGGTTATGTATCCCTTCAAAATAGGAAGCCTAGCCATGAATTCGGTCCCAGATTATCGCGTTCAGCGAAACCAATATCCGATGCGAAAACCCATGCTGACGGTCGCCGTTGTCGCAGCCCTGACCGGCTGCACAACAACGGAAAAGGACCTCAGCGTGGGCACAGCAGCCGGCGCTATAATCGGCGGTATTGCAGACGGCGGAAAAGGTGCTTTGATTGGCGCCGGAGTTGGCGCGCTTGGCGGTCTGCTGGTCCGCAACCTCCGTAATGGGTACTGCCAATACCGAGACAGGCATGGCCGAATTTACACGGCACGCTGCCGCTAAATGCGTGACGTAAGCAGCAAGCTCAGTGCTTCGTGCTATCCAATTAAACTTTTTCGGTCCCTTGGGCTCAGAATTTTGAGTGGATTTAAGTCCGACAGTTGATCGCTGTCAGAGCATTCCCGCCATCCCTGCATTGGCGAATGTTCACGACCCACCGCATAAATCACCTCCGTATCTGCGCCGAGTTGGCCTTCGAGTATGCGACGTAATCAGTATGCTTGGGTTTGCTTCAAGCAGCACCGGCATCCACGAATTCAACAGCTTTCTTGCGGCGTCGCACGATACGGATGCAGGTGTCTATGTCAGCTTTGACGGCGATACCAGCGGCATCCTCATAGAGGGCATTGCGCTTGCCGATTTGTCGATGGTGACGTTGTGTTCACATGATAAGAGTAAAACGCAAGGAAGAAAATAATCCTTCATATCGGAAATAAATCAGTTTATGCGTAAAAGCAGGACGATTTGATGTTCAGTGCGGACCTAGGGACAGGGACCGCTCGCCGGTAAAACGCAGCCCGAGCAATAGCTTGCGGCGATCGAGGTTTATGACGTAATCGCGCATGACCATCAGTGGCCCAACCAATGACTGAGCTTTACCACGTCGGACAATGCCCGAGTTGCCGCCAAGGATGGCTAATTCTGCAACGTAACCTCTGTAATCAAGATATTTATGCCCATTGCGAAGAGTGCGAATTGGGTTTCATCACGCCAGATGATCTCGTGCCACCATTGAACGGTTTTCTCACCGTCTTGGATGAATACGATTACGAAACAGAGAACCCCACCAAAGAAGAGATTTCGCGCACTGTTTGGGCCAACTTCATTGTCAAAGAGGTTCCTTAATTCTTGCTCTGCCGAGCGCATCGGAAGAGCCACGGAAAGCTATTTACCAAAATCCATTTCATGCGGAGTGGGCATCTCGGCTGGACTCTCGGGGCGGGGCTGCATTGGCCGTTTTCAGATTGATCGACAACTCGAACTTCGTGGGCTGTTCAATCGGCAGGTCGCCTGGCTTGGCACCTTTCAAAATTCTGTCAACATAGAAAGCGAGCCGATGGTTCATCTCGCTATATCTCGCTGAATAGGCCATCAGGCAACCGTCTTCAGTATACCATGGACCCCAAGCCATAGTCGGCAGGCGATGCTCGATCGCCAAGGCGGCGATACGCGACGACTGATCCGCCAACATGAGGTCGGGCAGCACAAAGACCGCCTGCGCGCCCTCGGCTTCCATGCGCGAGAATGCCGCCTCGAGTTCGTCAGGTTCACTGACTTGCTGAATCTTGACCAAAATACCGAGCCGACGGGCAGCGTCCTTTGTGTCCGCTTCGAAAGGCAGATAGGAGACCGCCGGGTTCGCCAGCACACCGACAATGGCAACCCCCGGTACGGCTTCCTTCAACAGCTCTAACCGTTTGGCGGCGAGTTCGGTGGCGTAGTAGCTGACGCCGGTGACATTGCCGCCCGGCTTTGCGATGCTGCTCGCCAGACCTGCCGCCACCGGGTCACCGCTTATGATGGTCACGATCGGAATCACATGCGTCGCTTCGTGGGCAGCATGCGCCGCCGGCTGCGAACTCGTGACGATGACGTCCACTGGGAGCTGCACTAAGTCCGCTGCCGCGGCCGCAAGGCCACTGTCGTGCTTCCCCGCGCTTCGGCACTCGATGCTGATGTTTTCGGCCA
>NZ_JBBNAN010000410.1:0-12855 GCF_037994405.1 Phyllobacterium sp. | reverse complement strand
GGCGCATCGAATTGCCATCTCGCAATCTCAATATTACCGCGACCGCGCTCAACCGCGAGGCGTGGATGGCGACGCGGACGCCCTATTGGGAAGGTCCAATAAGCTTCAAAGGCTCCCATACAGGGCGCGGATACCTCGAAATGACCGGTTACTGATTGTATTCAGCTCGCATCGACTTTGCCGTAAGATATTGGTCGAAAGACCGGGCGTCATCCAACCGTTTCCTCCGTAGCGGATGAAACTGCACTCTGATTCCTGCCGTGGAGCCGGTCGGAATATCACGCCAGCTTGCGCGGCGCTTTGGTGTGCCAGCAGTCAGCGTGTATCCCATTGTCAGTGTCGCCCATTCTTATCGGTTCTCGTCATGGGCGTCGAAAACACGTTGGGCGTAGCTGTTTAGCAACGCCTCGCAACCTTGCAATCGTTCTGCTGCTTCCTCAGCCAGTGTTGCACCGTAGAAGTCGAGTTTCCTGATCTTTTCAAGCCAGCCCTGTAGCTTCTTCAGGTCAGTATCATCCTCTTCGAGCTCGGCCTAGGTGAATTTGTTGATCTGGATTTCCTTGGCGATCTCGGTTTCGAAATCGGCACAGCGTCCAAGAAATTCGCGATACTGTTGGTCACGATCCGCCTTGAAGCGGGCGACAACCTTATCTCCCTGGCTACTGTAGGCGCGAGCGCGTAGAGATGCCGCTGCCGAGGAAACTGCGCAGATCCGCTGGCTTGTGTCGCGTCACGCCGCGATCTCGCCTTTGTCGTCCACAGGCGAGGAACCCTAGCCGCGAGCCGTTGGCTACGTTGTAAAGCGCGCGTCAACTACCGGCACCGCCAGGCCGCAGACAAGTGCCGGGTCGAAGCGCAGGCCGCACGATTCGATCATACGGCGCGAAGCCGTGTTGTCGGAGTGCACGAACTCGACGATAGCGTTTGCGCCCAGACCTTCGAACGCCGCCATGATCGCCAGCGCATTGATAGAGCGGCCGAGCCCACATCTACGCTGCTGCGCCGCGACCGTGATCAGCCCGACCCAAGCGGTGCCTTGATACTTACTGTGGGCATTGAAGGCCATGTTCGCATGTGCCGTCGCGACGATACGGCCATCGGTGTCGGCGAAGGCGACCGTGACTGCGGGCACGACCTTGCCGAGCAGCATCGCGCCGGAGAACGGCGCGATGCCATTTTCAGCCATGCAGAATTGAATAAGCCTGATCGCCTCGTCCTCGGGATCGTCGATCATGTCGACGCGTGTCAGGCCATCGGGCAGATCAGCTTCCAAAATTGACGTGCAGGCGGCGATTGCCGTGTCTCGATCAGCGCTGAAGACGCTCCACAGATCGAGTCGGTAGGACGGTCCCAGCTTCTCGCGGATTTCCTCGATCCGAGTGGTTGGCATCATGCGAAAGCCGAACACACCGTCGCGGGCGAGGCGGTCTTCGACGAAAACCCAGTCGATGCGGTCGAAATCATCGACGGAGAAGAACCTTCCCGCCTGCACGAGGCCGGGCGTGGCCGCAATCATCGCCTGCGCCTCGTCACATTGCCGCTGGAGACGTTGCTGTTTCTCAGTGCCGTAGTAGTTCATTGCCCCTCGCAGTGGTTCTGGTCGGCCGCTTGATATCGACAGCCAAGTTGTCCAGATTCGGCTCGCACATGCTAACTGTATTCGAGTCGGGCCTAGCGGTCGGCGCATTCGTGCGCTCCCATTCGAACCGCATCGGCGTCTAAGCCTAGCAGATTCGCTGGCTCGTGTCGCATCACGCCGCGATTGCAGCCTTGTCGTTCACCGACGATTTCCGTCGCGACCCCGTGATCTTCGACCCGATGGGGATATGGCGCAGGTATCCGGCCGCGATCTCCTCGGGCGACAGGCTCGGCGGGTGGATGTATCAGCGGGTGCTGCGTTCCTCGCCTTGCCGCCTCGGCGGCAGCGAGGGCCGCTTCGGTTGCCGTCGCCTTTATCGGTGCCTCGGCTCTTCTCGACGGATATCGTCGAGGGCATCGAAGTTATCGCAGCCGTTCTCGAAGGCGTCCGCAAATTGAACAGTTGGAACGCGAGAGCCCACGATGTGTTATATAAGACGGCTGAGCATTGTGAGGCGCCAGCATGGGGCCTCAAAGGTGGGATTGTGACCATTGCCTTGACACTCCAGGCATATCTCGATCGCAAGGGCGTCGAGTACGATCTGGTCGAGCACAGGCCGACTAGATCATCGATGTCTACCGCGCGCGCCTGCCACATCGCGGCCCGCTGCCTGGCCAAAGGCGTCGTGCTGCGCAGACGCGACGGCTATCTTCTGGCCATTCTACCGGCCTCTCGCCATGTGCGGCTCAGGAAACTCAAAGCGGCACTCGGGGAGGAACTGACGCTCGCTACGGGGCATGAGCTCGATCAGCTGATCCGGGATTGCGCACACGGCGCTGTTCCCCCGATCGGCGAGTGCTACGGGCTGGACGTCGTCATCGAGGACAGCGTCTTCGACCAACCGGAGGTTTACTTCGAGGGTGGCGATCACGCCACCCTCGTCCATATGAGCCAGGCACAGTTCGCGCGGCTCACGCGGGAGGCGCTTCATGGGAATTTCAGCGCTCGCGACCGAGGCCCGGCGCCCAAGGGCAACTGATCGAGTGATACCGCAGCCGATCGGCGGAAGAAGGGCCGGCGGCGCAGTCGAGGTCCGGCCTCGGTTCGACGGATCGATATGAGGAAGGGAGGCGGCGATGTCTTACAATGGCTATACCGGCCCGGATGACGTTCTCCGGACGATAAAGGACGGCGAGATCGCGATGATCGATCTGCGGTTCGCAGACCTTCCCGGTCTGTGGCAGCATTTTTCCGTGCCGCCGGGCGCCATCAGAGCGGACAGCTTCACCGATGGCATCGGCTTCGACGGCTCGTCCATCCGGGGCTTCCAGGAAATACAGGAAAGCGACATGCTTGTCGTGCCGAATCCAACCACCGCTTTCCTGGACCCGTTCACGGAGGCGCAGACGCTCGTCCTGATCTGCAATATTCTCGACCCAGTCAGCGCCCAACCCTATAGCCGGGACCCGCGCTTTATCGCACAGAAGGCCGAAACCTATCTCAAGGCGACCGGTATCGGCGATACGGCCTATTTCGGCCCGGAACTCGAGCACTTCGTCTTCAACGAGGTCCATTATGATCAGGGCACCAACTACGGCTACTACGAGATCGACGCCGTCGAGGCGAACTGGAATGCGAGGAGCGGAACTGGCCTCGGGCACAAGCTGCGCCCGAAAGAGGGCTATTTCCCCGTCCCGCCTGCCGACACCCTTCAGGACGCCCGCACCCGAATGGTGACGCTCCTCGAGCGAATCGGCATTGAGGTCGAGGCACACCACCACGAGGTCGCGACCGGCGGCCAGGGCGAGATCGATATGCGCTTTGCGACGCTGACGCGCATGGCCGACAGCGTGATGATCTATAAATACGTCGTGAAGAATGTCGCGCGCAGCCGCGGCATGACCGCAACCTTCATGCCGAAACCCCTGTTTGGAGACAACGGCTCGGGCATGCACGTCCATCAGAGCATCTGGCAGGAAGATCGCCCGATCTTTGCCGGCGACGGCTATGCCGGCTCCAGCGAAGTGATGCGCTACTATATCGGCGGACTGCTCAAGCACGCGCCGGCACTGCTCGCCATCTGCGCTCCGACCGTCAATTCATACCGGCGGCTCGTGCCGGGTTTCGAAGCGCCGGTCAATCTCGGCTATTCGCAGCGCAACCGCTCTGCGGCGTGCCGGATCCCGATGTACTCGCTCAACCCCAGGAGCAAGCGGGTGGAGTTCCGCTGCCCGGATCCCTCCTGCAATCCGTATCTGGCCTTCGCCGCCATGCTCATGGCCGGCCTCGACGGCATCCGCAGCCGCATCGATCCGGGAGATCCGATCGACAAGAACCTCTACGATCTGCCGCCGATAGAACGCGCCGCAATCCCGTCGACACCGGCCTCGCTCGGCGAGGCTCTCGATGCGCTGCAGGCGGACTGCAAGTTCCTGCTTGCGGGAGACGTGTTCACGACGGACGTCGTCGAGACCTATGTGCACTACAAGCGCTCGCACGAGATCACGGAGATACGCATGCGCCCGCATCCATACGAGTTTGTTCTCTACTATGACGTTTAGGCCTTGCAGAGGATTTGACTGTTTGACTTTGCCCCGGCCGGACACCGGAACAGAGCGGCCCCCCTCTCTTGCGTTTTTCAACATCCTAGCCGAGCCCCGCCAAGCCGGAAGGATGAGTGCTTGCGATGGAGGCAACGCTAAGGCGTCATCCGACAATAACTACACCGCGAGGTTGGGCTCGATGGTGTAGTCCCAGTTGCCATAAAAGCCTGTCGAAGACATATTGCTTGGCCTTGCGTACGCTCGTTTCCAGCAATTCATCGAGCGTCGCACCGACGCAACCTGCGTAACCCAACAGATATTCACAAATTTGCTCACACTACCTGCGAAGTTGTTCTACAATCTCTGGGCAGGCCCTATGACAAGGACGGCGAAGTCGCCTCCAAGGGCAAGGTCGCCGACATGCTGATGGCGAGATTGAAAGAGCACGACTTCTTCAAGCGACCGATCCCGCGGAGCGCCTGGCGTCTCGACTTCGGCTCCTCCTATCTCGACCGCCAGATGGAGGAGTTCAGTCATCTTTCGACAGAGGATTTGCTGGAGACTTTGACCGAGTTTGCCGCGTACGCAATCACGCGTTCGATCACCGACAACGTCAAAATGCTGAGCGAAATATCGGTGATCATGGCCAGCGGCGGAGGCACCCGGAATCATTACCTGATGAGGCTGCGGGAATACATGCCGAAGGGTCTGCGCCTAACGACATCTGACGAGTCTGGCGTTCCGGCGCAGTTCAGGAAGGCGATTAAGTTTGCGACGCTTGCCTACGCCACGGTCAACCAGCTCGCCAACAACATACCCGCTGCTTCCAGCGCGACCCGGTTTGGAATCCTTGGCAAGCTGGTGCAGCCGCCCCGCCTTGCAAAGGGAGTAACCGAATATGCGGCTTAAGGAGTCGAGCCAACCTGGCCTTGATGGAGGATCGGCGAAAGGACAGGCTTACGGCCCGAAGACCGCAACTGTCAGGAGGGGAACCGCCAGGCGAAAGACACGGCTAGCCTAACCATATCCAGGCCCAACGGTATCTATGTCCTTGAAAAGGCATTGGTGTAGGAATCAATGACATCAGGGCGAGCGAACCAACAAAGGGAGGTAACGAATGAACCACGTTGGAAAACTTTTGAGCCCACTCCTTATCGGCGCAATGGCGATGGCCTGTGTCGCGGCGAGCGGGCCTGCGGCAGCGCAGAAAATGTATGACGGCGTCACGGTCAGGATCATGACCCGGCCCGGACCGGTTATTGCCCAGCATCTTGTCGAGCGCGGCAAGGAATTCACCGAGATGACCGGGGCGAAGATCGAGGTCGCCGAGGTCCCGTTCGCGGAGCTGTTCCAGAAACTTCTCACCGACTGGGCGACCGCCACCAACTCCATCGACGTCGGCGTATTGCTTCGAGCTGGGCGCCCGAATATGTCGACGCCGGTCTACTCCAGGACCTGACCGACTATGTCGCGAAGGACACCAAGATCGACATCAACGACATTGCTCCGTTCTTCCGCGAGTATAACCAGAAGGTCGGCGGCAAGACCTACCTGATCACCGTCGATGGCGACTTCCAGATGGTCTATTACCGCAAGGACATTCTGGACCAGATGGGCTTGAAGCCGCCGCGCACCTGGGACGAGTATCATGCGGTTGCTGCAGCGACCAACGGCAAGGACCTGAATGGCGACGGCAAGCCGGATTTCGGCTCCTGCATGTTCAAGAAGCGGAACGCGCAGTCATACTTCGCCCTCATGTCGATCGCTGCCGCCTACGTTCAGACTCAGGGCACCGGTGAGGGCATGTTCTTCGATCCCGCGACCATGAAGCCCTTGGTCAATAACGAAGCCTGGGCTGAGGCCTTCAAGGTCTACAAGAAGAACGGCGAATACGGACCACCCGATGAGCTCAACCACGACATCGGCGACACCCGGGCGCTCGTCACGACTGGTCGCTGTGCATTGGCCATCGACTGGGGCGACATCGGCCCCCTGTCTCTCGACCCGGGCGGCGAGCCGATCAAGAACAAGATGGGCGCCATAGTCATGATGGGCACCAAGAATGTGCTCGACAGGGCCACCGGCAAGCTCGTCGACTGCGATGCCACCCGTTGCCCGCATGCGATCGACGGCATCAACTACTCTCCTTTCGCGGCGTTCGGTGGCTGGACCGGCGGCATCAACGCCAAGGCTGACGACAAGGTGAAACAGGCCGGCTATGACTTCCTGTCCTACATGAACCAGGCCGCCCAATCGAATGTCGACGTGACGATGGGCTGGACTGGTTACAACCCGTACCGCAACTCGCAGCTCGACAATCTCGAGCCGTGGATCAAGGCCGGGTTCACAGAGGAGTCAGCCAAGAACTATCTTGGCGCCATCAAAGACAGCCTGAATAACCCGAACATGGCCTCGGACCTCAAGATCCCGGGGACCGCCGAGTATCAGGGTGTCGTGCTTGACCGCGAGCTCGCTCGCTTCCTTGCCGGCGAGATCACTGCTGAAGAGGCGGTGGCGAACGTCGAGACCGGCTGGGAAGAGATCACCGAGCGTTTGGGCCGGGACAAGCAGAAGAACCTGTACAAGTCCTCGCTCGGCATCACATACTATGGGTTGAGAGTCAGTGACCTCCGGTACTGGACCAACGACAACTCGTCAGCTGGGGCGTGTCGCCCCGGCCGGCCTTAATACTTCCGTCACGACGAGGGCGAGGCTGAACGAGTGGCTCGACCGCCAGTCGCGCCAGCTTTTCATCGCCCCCGCCGTGATCATGATTCTCATCTTCTCGGTATTCCCGACGATAGCGTCGCTGGTGCTCGCCTTCTCCAACATCCGCCTCAGAGCCGGTTCCTATCAGGTCCAGTTCGTCGGCCTGAGGAACTTCCGGAAGCAGTTCTTCGGCACCGAGCAGTTCCATTTCCTCGGGACCTTCACCAGCATCAGCCTGCTTGGCTGGATCGTCACGATCGCGAGCGCGGCCGGCCTCATCTGGTGGCTCTACCGCTATGCCAAGCGAGGCTTCGCGATCCTCGGCTTTATTGGCCGGCTGATCACCGCCAGCGTGGGATTCGGACTGGCGCTTCTCTTTTCCGCGACGCTGTTCAGCGGCAATCCGTTCGGCACGCTCGGCGTGACCATCTTCTACGTGCTCGTCGGGTGCACCATCCAGTTCCTGATCGGCCTTGGCCTCGCCGTTCTTTGCGCCCAGCCGATTAAGGGCCGGACCTTCTTCCGCGTCGTCTTCTTCATCCCCTCGATGATAACGCCGATCGGCATCGGCTACAGCTTCCGCATGCTGGCGGACACGACCAAGGGTCCGTTCTCGCCGGTTTGGCAGTGGATCGGCCTCGGTGACTTCGGCTGGGCTAACCATGCCTGGACTGCCCGCTTGTTCATCGTGATCGGCGATTCCTGGCAGTGGATCCCGTTCATCTTCGTCATCCTGCTTGCGGCGCTTGAGAATGTTTCCCGTGATCAGGTGGAGGCCGGCCAGGTCGACGGTGCCAGCGGATGGCAGCTGTTCAAGGAAATAACCTGGCCGCAAATTGCGCCGGTTGCCGCCACGGTGATGCTGATCAGGGTCATCGAGGCCTTCAAGCTGGTCGACCTCCCCAACATCATGACGTCCGGAGGCCCCGGCATCGCGACCGAGTCAATGACGCTTCATTCATTCTTTGCATGGCGGGCGCTGAACCTCGGGGATTCTGCGGCGATCGCCTACCTACTTCTGTTCGTGACGGTGGTGTTGTGCGTCTCCTTCTTCAATCTCCTCGTCCTCAAGCGATTGAGGCCGGCATGATCACGCAAGACATCCGGATGTCACCCCAGAGATCCCTGCTCAGGCGGTGGTTCGAGCCGAAGTCGATCAAGGAGATGGCGCCGGCCACGGCCGTCATCGTCTACGGCCTCCTGATCCTTTGGGCGGTGTTCGTCCTGTTTCCGCTCTATTGGCTCCTGATCACGTCGTTCAAGTTGCCAGCCGACGTCAACGCCGGCCCAGTCTACCTGCCCTGGATCGACTTCACGCCGAGCCTGCATGCATGGCGCGAGTTGTTTGTCTTCGACTACGAGGACACGCTGAGGGCCTACATCAACTCGATCATCATTGCGCTTCTCGCCACAGCCCTTTGCGTCACCATCGGCTCGATGGCCGCCTATGCCTTGGGGCGCATTCAGTACAAGCCCAAATTCGCGACGATCGTTCTCTTCGTTCTCTGCTTGGTCGCGATGGCGGGGGTGGTCGGCCGTTGGGGGGTCGATTGGCGCCTGTCGCTTGCCGTCGCGCTCGCGGTCTTCTTCGTTCTCGCCCGCGCTGTTGGTCGCCATTTCAAGGCCACGCTGGGGAATGGAGATATCCTGTTCTGGATGATCTCGCAGCGCATTCTGCCGCCGATCGTCGCCGTCATTCCGATCTACATGATGTTTCAGAGCGTTCGGCTGCTCGACACCCACATCGCGCAGATCCTCGCCTACACGGTAGTCAACCTGCCGATCGTCGTTTGGCTGATGTATGACTTCTTCGTCACCATTCCGACCGACCTCGACGAGAGCGCGCAGCTCGACGGCGCCACCCGATTTACCACCTTCGTCGAGATCATCCTGCCCTTGGCGAAGCCCGGTCTCGCGGCGACGACGCTGCTGGTGCTGATCCTGTGCTGGAACGAGTATCTGCTGTCGCTGTTCCTTTCGACGTCCAATGCGCAGACCATGCCTATCCTGGTCGCCGCCATGAATGCGGGCGAGCGCGGCATCCTGTGGTGGAGCATGGCGGTGGTCATCATCGTCATGATCATTCCGGTCGTACTGATGGCGCTCGTGCTTCAGCGCTTCATTTCCAAGGGGATACTGTTGGGGGCGGTGAAGGGATGAACGTGGAAGCGAGGGGCATCGACACCGGTCATCGAGCGCAGCGGCTGTCGCTGCGCAGCCTGAACAAATCGTTCGGTGCGGTTCACGTCGTCAAGGATCTCAGTATCGACGTTGGGCCGGGTGAGTTTCTGGTGCTGCTCGGGCCCTCGGTTGCGGCAAGACCACCGGGCTTCGGATCATAGCCGGCCTGGAAACCGCCGATTCGGGGCAGGTGGTGCTCGGCGATACCGACGTCACCAACATACTGCCGAAGTACCGCGACGTGGCGATGGTGTTCCAGTCCTATGCCCTCTATCCGCACAAGACCGTCGCCGAGAACATCGATTTTCCGCTGAAGGTCCGTGGTGTGTCGAAGCAGGAGCGGGAGCTCGCTGTCCGCGACGCTGCTGCGCAGGTCCATATGGAGGATCTCCTCGACCGATACCCGCGCCAGCTGTCGGGCGGCCAGCGTCAGCGCGTGGCCCTGGCAAGGGCCATCGTGCGGCGGCCCTCGGCCTTCCTGATGGACGAGCCGCTTTCCAACCTCGATGCGAAGCTCCGCGGCTTCATGCGCGCCGAGCTCAAGCGCATGCAGCACCAGCTCGGGGTGACCACCGTCTACGTCACCCACGATCAGGTCGAGGCCATGACCCTTGCGCATCGCGTTGCGATCATGGACCGCGGTGTGCTGCAGCAGATCGGCACCCCCCGCGAGGTCTATGATCGCCCGGCGAACCTGTTCGTCGCCGGCTTCATGGGCTCGCCGCCGATGAATTTCCTGCGCGGGCGGATCGAGAACAATCGCTTCGAGAGCCACGGTGTGAGCCTGCCGGTGGCAGCAGATAAGGGAACCATGGCCAAGGATGTGGTCATGGGCTTCCGCGCGGAAGACGCCGACATCGTCAAGCCCGGCGCTGGTCTGTTCGATGCTACGGTCTACGCCGCTGAGCCTACCGGCGACGTGACGTTGGTCACGCTCGTGGTGGGCAAGGAGAGCCTGTCGGTCAAAATGCCGAGGGATTACGACATCGACTTCGACAAGGCCGTTGCCGTGCACTTTCCGCTCGATCGAGGCTTTCTGTTCGACGCCCATTCAGGTGTGCGCCTGGCGGCCCGGCTTGTGTCCGTATCCTGACCGATTCTTGCAGGCTTCAAGCCTGCATCTGGTGACAACAGAGCGGTTCATTGATTGACTGAATCGGAGAGGGATTCCCAATCTGTCGAATATGTGATTGAACTAAACCGCTGACGCGGTAGTGCGCACACTGGGCTGGCGTGAGGAAGCCCCTGCCTGAGAAGATGTGGTTGTCAAAGCCAACTCTCAGACAGGAGAACCCCAGATGGCCCAGATGAGCCCTCTACGTCAGCGGATGATCGAAGATCTGACGATCCGCAATTTGTCACCGGCGACGCAACGATCCTACGTGCATCACGTCGAGAAGTTCAGCCGCTTTTTTGGACGATCGCCCGATCGGCTGGGATACGAAGAGGTGCGCGCTTATCAGGCGCACTTGGTGGGTCGAAGGGTCTCTTGGGGCGCGTTGAACCAGACGGTGTGTGCCCTGCGTTTTTTCTACGGGGTGACGCTGGGTCGATCCGATCTGCCTGAGCGGATCCCATACGCCAGGACGCCACGCAAGTTACCGGTCGTGCTGAGCGCCGATGAAGTGGTTGGTTTTCTTCAAGCCGTAAAGGGAACGAAGAACCGGGTCGCTCTGACCACCACGTACGCTGCCGGTTTACGCGCCTCGGAAACGGCGCGCCTGAAGGTGTCCGATATCGATAGTGGCCGGATGGTCATTCGGATCGAGCATGGCAAGGGCGACAAGGATCGCTATGTGATGTTGTCGCCGCAGTTGCTGGGGATCTTGCGAACCTATTGGCGGCTGACCAAGCCAGGGCGGTGGCTGTTTCCCCGGCGCGACGGCGGCGGTCCGATGGACGCACAGACATTGAATGTAGCCTGTCGAGTGGCGTGCGAGTTCCTGGACATTGAGAAGCGGGTGACGGTGCACACCCTGCGTCACAGCTTCGCAACCCATCTGCTGGAAGCAGGCACGGACATCCGCATCATTCAAGTGCTGCTCGGCCATAGCAGCCTGGCGACGACGACGCTTTACGCCCAGGTATCCACGGCTGTGATCGGCCGGACCGCCAGTCCTCTTGACCAGCTACGTATCGAGGTCATGCCGTCCGGCACGCCTGGCTGAGCCGTGCGCCGTGCGTCCGGATCTGGAAGTGGCGGATGTATTCCACCACCACGGGGCCGACTATCGCCGCGAACACGACGGCCGTCTTGGGCGCGTCGAGCGCCGGATCATGGCGGCGGTTGAGGCGTGCCGGACTGCAGCCCTGGGCGGTCACGTCGAACACTGCGCCGACTGCGGCCTTGTGCGCCAAGCCTATAATTCCTGCCGCAACCGCCATTGTCCCAAGTGTCAGGGACTGGCTCGCGCCCAGTGGCTGGCCGAGCGTCAGGCCGAGCTGCTGCCGGTCCCATACTTCCACGTGGTCTTCACCGTGCCGGCGCAGGTCGCCGAGATCGCTTTCCATAACAAGGCGGCGGTCTATGCCATCTTGTTCAAGGCCGCGTCCGAAGCCTTGAGGGTGGCTGCCGCCGATCCCAAACATCTGGGCGCTGAGATCGGCGTGGTCAGTGTGCTGCACACCTGGGGCCAGAATCTGCGCCATCATCCGCATGTCCACTGCGTCGTGCCAGGTGGCGGCCTGTCACGGGACGGCCAGCACTGGGTCGCTTGCCGACCCGGATTCTTCCTGCCCGTGCGGGTCCTGTCGCGCCTGTTCAGGCGACTGTTCCTGGAGCACCTGCGGGAGGCCTTCGAGGCCGGCCAGCTCCACTTCTTCAGCGATCTCGCTGATCTGGCCGACCCTGTCGTTTTCTCCGCTCACCTGGCCGGGCTGCGGCGGATCGAGTGGGTCGTCTACGCCAAGCCGCCCTTCGGCGGGCCTGCACAAGTCCTCGCCTATCTTGGCCGCTACACCCATCGAGTTG
Organism: Phyllobacterium sp.; assembly: GCF_037994405.1. GTDB lineage: Bacteria > Pseudomonadota > Alphaproteobacteria > Rhizobiales > Rhizobiaceae > Phyllobacterium. The sequence continues at coordinate 872 of NZ_JBBNAN010000410.1, read as the reverse complement.
CAATCGCCAACAGCCGCCTCGTCAGCCTTGAGCAGGGAAAGGTCAGCTTTCGCTGGAAGGACTATCGCCACCACGACAAGTCCAAGCTCATGACTTTACGCGCCGATGAGTTCATCCGGCGCTTCCTGCTGCACGCCCTTCCCGACGGATTCCATCGCATCCGTCACTACGGTCTCTTCGCCAACGGCTGCCGTGCCGCCAAGCTCGCCCAATGTCGTCTTCTGCTGGCGGCACCTGCGCCGCCGCCTGCGCCGACGGCTAACTATCGCGAACGCTACCGCTGCCTCACAGGCCGCTCCCTCGATATCTGTCCGGGTTGTGGTGGCGCCATGGTCCCGTTCGGCCCGTTGCCGCGCAGGGCCCAAGCCTGGCCAGACACCTCATGACCCGCCGCGCATCGCCAGCCTCTCACAGTCCATCCCGGCGTCCACCCCAGTCGCCGCCGGGTATCCGCGTGCCACCAGCCAACACCGTGCGCCAGTCATCGACAGCAACGCCAAGCCCGAGCTGCGACGGCCCAACGGTGCTGTGTTCAGCGTCTCAGACGATCCCGCAACGCCACTCCGGCGGACCCTCCAGCCCTACCGGTCAGTCCAGTTCCCGCGTCTCGGACACACCGCAAAGTCCTAAATCCCCATAGCCAGATCGCCCTCCCGCGGTTCTGTTCAATCAGGCTTCAAAGAGGTCGCGACCCACGCACCGCCCTACCGTTTGCGTTCGCGCCCCCGACCTCTCAGAAACCTCTTGATTCAAGATGTTGGCTGGAAGGAAGGAGGCCAGCATCGGATGACACGAGCCCTTTCAAACGACCTTCGCGAGCGTGTCGTTGCTGCGGTTGTCTCAGGAGAGAGTAGCCGCAGTGTTGCGGCACG
>NZ_JBBNAN010000409.1:0-13680 GCF_037994405.1 Phyllobacterium sp. | reverse complement strand
TCTGGAGGAAATTGATGTCCGAGAAGGTTTATCCCGTGCTGGCAAGCGCGAAAAAAAACGCGCTCATCGACAATGATACCTATCTCAGCTGGTACAAGCAGAGCGTCAAGGATCCGGAAAAGTTCTGGGCCAAACATGGCAAGCGCATCGACTGGTTCAAGCCCTATACCAGGGTCAAGAACACCTCGTTCGAAGGCAAGGTCGCGATCAAATGGTTTGAGGACGGTGTCACCAATGTCTCCTACAACTGCATCGACCGCCATCTGAAGAAACGCGGCGACCAGGTCGCCATCATCTGGGAAGGCGACAATCCCTATCTCGACAAGAAGATCACCTATAACCAGCTTTACGAGCAGGTCTGCCGCCTCGCCAACGTGCTGAAGAAGCATGGCGTCAAGAAGGGCGACCGCGTTACGATCTACATGCCGATGATCCCCGAAGCCTCCTATGCGATGCTCGCCTGCACCCGCATCGGCGCTATCCATTCCGTCGTCTTTGGTGGCTTTTCGCCGGATGCCCTTGCCGGCCGCATCGTCGATTGCGAATCCACTTTCGTCATCACCTCGGATGAAGGCATGCGCGGCGGCAAGCCGATTCCGTTGAAGGACAATACCGACAAGGCCATCGATATCGCCACCAGGCACCATGTGATGGTGAAGAATGTGCTTGTCGTGCGCCGCACTGGCGGCAAGACCGGCTGGGCGCCGAACCGCGATCTCTGGTATCACGAGGAAACGCTGAGCGTTAAGCCGCAATGCAAGCCGGAAAAAATGAAGGCGGAAGATCCGCTGTTCATCCTCTATACCTCCGGCTCCACCGGCAAGCCGAAGGGTGTGCTGCACACCACCGGCGGTTATCTCGTCTATGCCTCGATGACCCATCAATACGTCTTCGATTATCACGAAGGCGATATCTACTGGTGCACCGCGGATATCGGCTGGGTCACCGGGCATTCCTATATCGTCTATGGTCCGCTCGCCAACGGCGCGACGTCGCTGATGTTCGAGGGCGTTCCGAACTATCCGTCGGTTTCGCGGTTCTGGGAAGTCATCGACAAGCACCAGGTCAATATTTTCTACACCGCCCCGACCGCCATCCGCGCCCTGATGAGCGCCGGCGACGAGCCGGTCAAGAAGACCTCGCGCAAGTCGCTGCGTATCCTCGGCACCGTTGGAGAACCGATCAATCCGGAAGCCTGGGAGTGGTATTATCAGGTGGTCGGCGACAAGCGTTCGCCCATCGTCGACACCTGGTGGCAGACCGAAACCGGCGGCATCCTTATCACGCCATTGCCCGGCGCGACCGCCCTCAAACCCGGCTCCGCCACACAGCCTTTCTTCGGCGTCCAGCCGCAGCTCGTCGACAATGAAGGCAATGTGCTGGAAGGCGCAGCCGACGGCAATCTCTGCATCACCGATTCCTGGCCGGGGCAGATGCGCACGGTCTATGGCGACCACAAGCGCTTCATCGAGACCTACTTTTCCACCTACAAGGGCAAGTATTTCACCGGCGACGGCTGCCGCCGTGACAAGGACGGCTACTACTGGATCACCGGCCGCGTCGACGACGTGCTCAACGTCTCCGGTCACCGCATGGGCACCGCCGAAGTCGAGTCCGCTCTTGTGTCGCATGACACAGTTTCCGAAGCCGCCGTCGTTGGCTATCCGCATGACCTCAAGGGCCAGGGCATCTACTGCTATGTCACCCTGATGGCCGGCCTTGAGGGCACCGATGATCTGCGCAAGGACCTCGTTGCCCATGTGCGCAAGGAAATCGGCCCGATCGCCACGCCCGACAAGATCCAGTTCGCGCCCAGCCTGCCGAAGACCCGCTCCGGCAAGATCATGCGCCGCATCCTGCGCAAGATCGCCGAGGATGATTTCGGCGCGCTTGGCGATATCTCGACACTTGCCGATCCGGCTGTCGTCGAAGACATGATCGCCAATCGGCAAAACAGGAGAACCTGAGCGGAAGGGCGAAAGTCCACGCAACGACCGTGCATTGGCAGGAATTAATGAGCGATTATCAGAACTCGATACCCTTTTGAGCTTTAACGCCCGAGCGAAACGGATGTTTGATCATTTCCATCTCGGTGACGAGGTCGGCGAATTCGATGAGTTCATCCTTGGCGTTCCGGCCGGTGATGATCACATGTTTCATGTGCGGCTTCAGTTTCAAAACTTCGATGATCTCTTCGACGGGCAGGTAATCATAGCGCAACGCTATGTTCAGTTCGTCGCATAGGACCAGTTCGGTTTCATCGTCGAGGATCATCGCCTTGGCTTGCTCCCACGCGTTTCTGGCCATGGCGATATCGCGCAACCGATCTTGGGTTTCCCAAGTGAATCCATCGCCCATGGCTGAGATAGTTACCAACTCGGGAAATGTTTTCAAAAGCAAGCGCTCGCCCGTATCCCATGATCCCTTGACGAACTGGACGACGCCGATCTTCATCCCATGGCCGAGAGCTCGAAAAACAACGCCAAATCCGGCAGTGGACTTGCCTTTGCCCTTGCCTGTGTTGACGATCACCAGACCCTTTTCGTCTGTCTTGGTCGCCAGGATCTTGTCCCGGACCGCCTTCTTCTTGCGCATCTTGTCGGCGTGGCGCTCGTTGATGTCTTCTTCAGTCAGGCTTCGCAGTCTTGATGATTTTATAGCCATTCGGCCCATCCTTCCGAGAGATTTTGCCGGGGTAGCGAAACCGTTAACACCCATGCACTGGGAAGGATTTGCGCTGGCGCAAAGACACGGTGCGTTTATTCGGTCAGACAGGCGGAATGAAACATTCCCTATCTTCAGTGCCCCGCTACGCCAGTCTTCAGGAATTCGCCAACGAATTGGAAAAACGAGGACGCTTGAAGCGGATCTCACAGCCCGTCTTCTTGAAGCACGAGATCACGGAAATTCATCGGCGGGTCATTGAGGCAGAAGGTCCGGCGCTTCTTTTCGAAAAGCCGATAGACGGCAGCGGGAGGGTGAGTGAAATGCCGCTTCTCGCGAACCTCTTCGGTACGAAGGAGCGAATAGAATGGGGTTTTGGTCTCGAGTCCGGAGGCATGCCATATCTGGCGGAAAAGTTGTGCAACTTGCGTGATCCCCAACCGCCGAAAAACGGAAAGGACGTCTGGAACAAACTTCCGCTACTAAAAGCGGCCCTCGCCATGCGTCCGAAGCAGGTTCGCCGTGCGCCTTGTCAGGAGATGGTCTGGCGAGGCCCGGAGATGGACGTGACACGCCTTCCAATTCAAGGGTGCTGGCCGGGTGAGCCGGCTCCTCTTATCACCTGGCCACTTGTAATCACTCGCTCGCCTGAAGATCCGAATGACGTCAATGTTGGTGTCTACCGGATGCAGGTTCTCGGACCCCAACGACTTATCATTCGTTGGCTCGCCCATAGAGGAGGCGCAAGACATCATCTCATGTGGCAGCGGCTTGGGAAAGATATGCCTGTTGCCGTCGTCATCGGAGCCGACCCTGCGACGCTGCTGTCATCTGTGATGCCGCTACCGGAAGGTATGAGCGAACTCAACTTTGCCGGGATGCTGAAGGGCAAGCGAACCGAAGTCACGGAAGCGGTCTCTGTCCCCATGCACCTTCCGGCAAATGCCGAGATCGTGCTTGAAGGCTATGTGTCGGGAACAGAGACAGCAGAGGAGGGCCCCTACGGCGATCACACGGGCTACTATAATTCAGTTGAGGCGTTTCCTGTGATGACGCTTTCTGCAATCAGCAAGCGGCGGGAAGCCATCTACCTTTCGACATATACCGGACGACCTCCCGACGAGCCTTCCAAGCTGGGCGAGGCGATGAGCGAACTGTTCGTTCCTCTCGTTAAACGTCAGCTTCCGGAAGTCGCGGATTTGTGGCTGCCACCAGAGGCATGTTCCTATAGGGCTATGGTCGTTTCAATCGACAAGCGTTATCCGGGACAGGCACGTCGCATCATGATGGCCTTGTGGTCGCTGCTACCGCAGTTCACCTACACCAAGCTCATCATTGCCGTGGATCCCGAGATCAATGTCCGAAGCTGGCCAGATGTAATATGGGCGCTATCCACCCGTTTTGACGCGAGCCGCGACCTTATGGTGGTTTCCGACACGCCGATCGATTATCTGGACTTCGCGTCGCCGAAAGCAGGGCTTGGTGGAAAGCTGGGCCTTGATGCCACGACGAAGATAGGGCCTGAAACGCAACGGGAGTGGGGAAAGGTTTTAAGGATGCCTGCCGAGGTTACCAAGCGGATTGATGCCTTGTGGGCAAATCTTGGGCTTGGAGGTGCTGGCCAGTGACACATCATCACGTTGTGATCGCGGTCACCGGAGCCTCTGGTGCCGCAATCGCGCTGAAAATCATGGAACGTCTTGTCCAGACGAAGGCGGTGGAGACGCATTTGATTGTCTCCGACGCCGCCCAACGTACGCTCCGGCACGAGGTGGGGGAGGATGCAGTCGAACAACTGCTGTCCTTGGCGTCACGCAGTTACCCGGTCGGTGACGTCGGTGCGGCCATCGCGAGCGGCTCATTTCCCACTTCCGGCATGATCGTCGCCCCCTGCTCGATGCGGACGTTGGCGGCGATCGCCGCGGGCCTGTCGGACAACCTGATTGCAAGAGCCGCGGATGTGCACCTCAAGGAGCGCCGCCGACTGGTCCTTATGACGCGAGAAACGCCGCTGCACCTCGGCCACTTACGCAATATGTGTGCTGTCACCGAAATGGGGGGCGTTGTCATGCCGCCGGTTCCGGCCTTCTACAATTTGCCTCAAACAGTGACCGAGATTGTCGATCATGTTGCTGCGCGCGCGATCGATCTTCTGAATCTTCCCATCGCCCCCCAGGCAGCCGTCTGGAAAGGTCAATCGTGAATGATCACGAACCCGGCAGGGCCAACGCGAGAGGATCCGCGACGAAGAGTAACGGGTGGCCCCCGGCAAGCAGCCAATAGGTCAATACGGCCGTTAAAATGAAAGCGGATGCCAATGGTGCGTCTACCGACAGCCGTGCGCGTCCGTCAACGATCGCGCCGAAGGGCACTATCGAAGTTCCTGCGGCAATCCGGTTCCAGTCTTCACCAAGTCGCCTGCGCGACCTTTTCTCGCCAATGAAAAAGCCCGCGATGCAAAACAGTGCCAGACCACCAAATAGCAGGACGCCGCCCAAGTCGCCATTGGGGACAAGGTGCGCCATGGCCCAGATCAGGAACCCCCAAAGCACGGGATGACGGGTGATAGCGACGATCGAGGCGCGCCGGCATCCCGACCGGATGGAAAGCGACAGTGGATTGACTGAGAAGAGTCCAGCGAGGACCAGGAAAATTCCGACAGGGGCCGCCACGATGGTGGCCCAGGCCTGCCAAGGCGCGGGGTCCCACAGCGGCACGTAGTCAAGATAAAGCGTCGCATGAATAAGCCAACCGAGCACGAGCAGGGAGACGGCCGAATAGGCCACGAAGTAGGCACGCCTCCCGATTGTATCCATCAGCGCCTGGCGGATTGGCGCGATCGCGGGAATCGAGTGGAGAATGAGGAACGCTGCAAACGCTATCAGGAATTCGGTCATCTATGGGGAAGTCCGCGATCGTTGACGTTGTGTTGTCTTTCGGGTTTTTTCGCGTCTGTTCCTTGCGGGAAATCAATATGAACAGCTTTTGTTGGACGAGCGGCATGGAGATGCGCCTCTGCCTCGAGGCTATTGGTTGCCGTTTCGTATCGGTTTTTCATTCGTGATGCGCTTCGGAAGGCCTGTCGTCATCATAGAGAATACGCTCGGACGCGCCGTCCAGGTCTTCATACTGCCCGTTCTTGAGAGACCAAAGAAACAGAACCAGGCCTGCCAGGCCGAGCGCTAGGGAAATGGGAATCAGGTAAAAGAAATCGCTCATTTCGCCGATCGCCTCAACTCTAACCCGAAGCCCAATGGCTTTGGCTTGGCCCACATCGGCTCGCCCTTGAGCCTCAGGGCGTTGGCTACAACGACCAAGGAGGACAGGGACATCGCAACCGCAGCGACAAAGGGAGTCGCGTGACCGAGGATTGCGACAGGCAGCGCCACGACATTGTAGCCTATGGCTATAACAAAATTTTGCCGGATCAATTTCGCTGCATCCCGTGCGACACGGTAAGCAAGAAACACGGTATCGAGGCCGTCCTGGAGAAAGACAAAGTCGGCATTGTTGCGGCCAACGTCAGCGGCGGACGCCGGTGCCATGGACACATGCGCAGCCATCAGGGCCGGGGCATCGTTCAAGCCGTCGCCAACCATCAAGACCTTATGCCCGTGCTTTGTCAGCAATCGAATCCGGTCGAGCTTTCCGCCTGGGAGGATGCCCGCCGTGTAGTCCGAAATGTCGAGCTGATCCGCAATTGCACGCACCGCAGGCTCGCTGTCGCCGGAAACTATCTCAACAGCGATTCCGGCCTGCCGCAGTTTTTCGACACACTTGCGAGCGCCGGGCCGGAGCCGATCGGAGAAAACGAACGAGGCGAGCTTTCGTCCTTCGACGGAAAATACCGTCTCGGCCGTATTTTGCCCGTCATCGTCCTTGCACGCGAATGCCGCTCGCCCAAGCCGATAGACCTTCCCTTGAGCAATACCTTCCAGTCCGAGCCCGGGAAATTCCCGCACCTCTTCGAAGCGAAAGCCCAAATTACCTTCGATGTGTGACGCGACTGCGTGAATTGCCTGTGCGCTCGGATGGCGCGAATGGGAAGCAAGCTCTACAGCCATCGAGAGCGCCTCGGTGTCGATCTCATCGACATTCGTAACCTGCATTTGTCCCAGCGTGAGCGTGCCGGTCTTGTCGAAGACGACGGTGTCGATCTCGTTGAGACGTTCCATGGCCGAACCATCTTTGACCATTGTGCGGCTCTCAAAGAGCCGGCGCGCAGCCATAACCTGCACCATCGGAACCGCAAGACCGAGTGCGCACGGGCAGGTGATGATCAAAACGGCGATGGCGACGGTCGCAGCCTGATGCACATCACCTTGAAAAATCATCCAGCCAACGAAGCTGAGGAGCGACGTCAAGTGAACCGCCGGCGCATAAAGACGGGAGGCGCGGTCGGCAATACGCCGATAGACCGATTTGCCGGATTCCGCAGATTCCATCAGCCGAATCATTTCGGCGAGGAACGAGTCTTCGGCGACCTCCGTGGCGATGACCGTCAACGACCCAGTGATATTCAATATTCCGGCCTGCAGGGCCGCGCCTGCTTCAACCCGACGCGGTGCGCCTTCGCCCGTCACGAGCGAGAAGTCGATGTCGGAGATTCCGCGCTCTACCTCGCAATCGACAGGAACACGTTCGCCTGCCGTAATCAGCAGACGTGTTCCCGACCTGATCTCTTTCAAGGGAAGGTATTCGTATTCGCCGTCAGCTCTGATCGTCATCGCGCCCCGAGGCGACAGTTGCGCAAGCCCCTTGACCGCCGTCCGTGTCCGCTCCCGCATGACATAGTCCAGTGTGCGCCCGATCAGTAGGAAGAACACCAAGGACGTTGCCGCGTCGAAATAAGCGTGTTCATAGCCCTGATAGGTGTCGTAGACGCTGAGCGCAAAGGCGGCGGCGATGCCGATCGAAATCGGCACATCCATATTGGTTTGTCCGTGCCGGAGCGCGCGCCAGCCCGATTCATAAAATATGCGTCCGGCATAAAGAAGCGCGGGCAGGGCGATGCCGGCACAAATCCAGTGAAGCATGTTTCGGGTGGTACCTTCCGCGCCCGCCCAGACGGAAACGGACAGCGACATGATGTTCATCGAGGCAAATGCGGCAACCGCCAAGGCCCTGAGCATCCTTGGAAGGTCGCCGCTCGGCTTTGCGGCCTCGGTCGGATCGAAGAGATGCCCATCATAGCCGAGCTTTTTCAGCGCGCCGATTGCATCGGGAGGGGTTCCTTGATCCGTCCAGCGCAGCGCCAAACGTTTGCTCGACAGATTGACCCGCACATTCTGGACGCCGTCCAGCTTTGCCAGTCCGCGCTCGATCCTGTTGATGCACCCGCCGCAGTGGATCGAGGGCACTGAGATTTCCGTCTGCAGGATGCCGTCGCCGATGCTGCGGCTCGCCAGTCTGAATTCGTCGGCCGATGGGGTTGACTGGCGAAAGGCGTCGGCGGAGACAATGGTAGTTGCGGGCGTGCAGCAGGTCATTTCGTTAATCCGGATCCCGCATCGTTACGTAGGCATGCCAGGTCGCATGACCGAGCAGTGGGAAAATTATGACGAAGCCGATCATTCCCGAAAGCAAGGCTATGACGGTGAGACTGAGCACGATCACGCCCCACAGCAGCATCACCGGCAAATTGTTCCAGACGATCGACATGCTCGTTCCCATGGCGGTGAACGCATCGAACCGCTTGTCCAATACCATGGGGATCGAGAAGACGCTGATGGCGAAGGCAAAGGCGGCGAAAATCCCGCCGATGGCGACGCCAATCACCAGCATCGCCACGCCAATTGGGGTGCCGAACAGCATGGGGACAATATGGTCGATGCCAGGGAACGGCCGCCAACCAAAAAACAGAGCGTAAAGAAGCACTGCGGCACGCATCCACAGGAGCATCAGGCCCAACAGCACCGCTCCGACGAACAGGACATGCTGGCTGGTGCCACGCTCCGGTATAAGCATGGAGGCCAGCGTGACCGGCAATCCCTTGGACAGGCGGCGGCTCTTGACGTAGAGGCCCGTCGCGAGCGCCGGGCCGACCACCAGGAAGCCCGCAAGCGCCGGAAAGAAGGCAAAATCCAACTTGTAGAAGAGGATTCCGGCGGCGATTGCGAGCGAGATGATTGCCACGCCAGTGCCATAGGCAAGGCTGGGCAACGGGACCGTCCACAGATCGTGCCAACCTTGAGCAAACCAGGTGAACGCTTCGCTCGGTGAAAGATGTCTGTTGCGGTCGACTGCCTTTGGAAGGGGCGGAACAGTTTCTGGAATTTTCATCGGGAGCCTTCCCTATGCCGATTGCCTAAGTGAACTTGTGTCAACATGCTGAATCCGCAGCGCGGTACGTGCCAAGTTGCTGGCCTTTGACTTTCAAGTGGTCGACGCAATCAGGGCGCGACTGAATTGCAACGTAAACCAGATGAACGTTAGCCAGTATCACCACGCTCAGTCCCGAGGCGACCGCCAGACAGATCCACAGTTTCGGCCGTGCGATGATGAAGTTCATGATGCGCCCCCCGCCACCGTCTCGGCTCCGTGTTTCCTTAAATCGAGAAGGTAAAGCGTGATGATCTTGATCTGCGCAGGTGTGAGACGTGCACCCCAGCTCGGCATGTGACCCTGGCGGCCGGAAAAGATGGTCTGATAGATGTCGTCGCGGCTTCCTCCGTTTATCCAATAATCGTCCGTGAGGTTCGGTGCACCGCTCTCGACCAGGCCCTTGGCGTCGTTGCCGTGGCAGGTGACGCAATTTGAAGCGAAGAGTTCTTTTCCCTTCGCTATGTCTTCCTTGTTTTTGTCCGTAACCGTGGCCGGGTCGGAAAGCGATTTGACAAAGCCTGCCAGCAGCGAAACCTGATCCTGTGTCAACGTTCCCTCGCGGCCAAAGGCCAGCATTTGGGAAACGCGCGTGTTGGGATCGGTGCCGTTAATGCCGACAGTCACAGTCTGCAAAACCGTTTGGGGGTCGTCGCCCCACAGCATCGGTGCCTGTGCGATGTTGGGGAAACCCTTGTTGCCCTTTGCATTTACCCCATGGCAGGCCGCGCAATTGTCGCCGAAGAGCGTGCGGCCGTCCTCGCGGACCGTGCGCATCAAGTCGGTGTCGGACTGGATTTGTGCGAGATCTTCCTTTTCGATGCGCGTCATCCAGTTCGCACGTTCTGCGGCGGCTTCCTCGATCGATTTGGCGACCGCCTGCTTCTGATCAACCCCCAGCAGCCCCTTGAAATATCCCGTTCCATAGGGCCAGCTCGGCATGAGCAAGGTCCAGCCCAACGCGAAGATCCCCATGGTGATGAGAAAAAAGTACACAGGTTTGGGAACCGGGGTGTTCAGTTCCTTGATACCGTTCCATTCGTGTCCGGTCGTTTGATGGCCGGTGAACGGGTCGCGCTCGCCTACAGACATGGCTTGTCCTCTTCGTCGGAGACCACTGCGGTGGCAGCATGTTCAAAGGGCTTCTTGTTCGAAGGCCAAAAAGTATAGACCAAAACACCGATCGACATGGCGATCAGGTAGAACAGTCCGAATGACTTGGAAAAACCAGTCAACATTTCATGATCGATCATCATGTCACTCCACCTCGTTCTGCGGTGTGGTATGGGCAACGTCCGTCAGGTGTCCGAGGACCTGAAGGTAGGCAACCAGTGCGTCCATCTCGGTGACCTCGCCTTGTTTGCCGTCAAACAGGCTCACATCGGTATTGTCGCCGTACCGCTCGGTCACCCCCGCGGCCAAATCGGTGTCCGGGCTGGCCTGGCCGAGGGCGTCCTTCGGAGCGTTGGCGATCATGTCGTCTGTGTAGGGTACACCCACCGCCCGCAGCGCTGCCAGGTGTTCGCCAAGATCATCCGTCTTCAACTGGTTGCGCAGTAGCCAGCGATAGGCGGGCATATTGGACTCGGGAACGACATCACGCGGGTTGTTGAGGTGCGCGGTCATCCAGTCGTTGGAGTATTTGCCGCCGACGCGGGCGAGATCTGGTCCCGTCCGTTTCGAACCCCAAAGCATCGGATGATCGTATTTCGACTCCACCGCTAATGAGTAAGGTCCATAGCGCTCCACCTCGTCGCGCAACGTGCGGATCATCTGGGAGTGGCAGGCATAGCAACCCTCGCGGATGTAGATGTTGCGGCCGGCAACCTCGAGCGGTGTGTAGACCCGCATGTCCGGCGCTTTTTCGACAGTCTCGTCGATGGTGAACAGCGGGGCGATCTCGATGAAACCGCCAATGCTCGCGACGACAATGATGGCGAGGACAAAGCCAATCGCATTGCGTTCAAGTCGATAGTGAAAATTGAACATGTCTTATTCTCCGGCCTGGGCGATTGTTGCAGCGGGCTGCCAACCCAACGGGACGTCCGAGGCAGATTCCGATGCGACAGGTACAGGCGACCGAATTGTCATCACGATATTGTAGAGGGCGATCACCGCGCCGATCAGGAACAGCAATCCGCCGAACGCACGGGCGATGTAATAGGGGTGCATTGCCACGAGCGAGTCGACAAAGGTGTAGTTCAACGTGCCGCTGTCGTTGTAGGTCCGCCACATCAAACCCTGGACCACGCCGGAATTCCACATTGCGAAGACATAGACAATCGTTCCGGATAGGGCGAGCCAGAAGTGCCACTCGACCAGCTTGGGGGAATAAAGTGCCGGCCGCTTCCAGAGCCACGGCGTCAATGCATAGAGCGAGCCGTAGGTGATCATCGCCACCCAACCGAGCGCGCCGGCGTGAACGTGGCCGATGGTCCAGTCGGTATAGTGGGACAGCGAGTTGACGGCGCGTATCGCCATGAACGAGCCTTCGAAAGTCGCAAGACCGTAGAAGATCGCTGCCAGCATCATGAAGCGAAGAACAGCGTCGTCGCGCACCTTGTGCCAGGCTCCGTTCAGCGTGAGGAGCGCATTACCAGCGGAGGCCCAGGACGGAACAAGCAGGACGACTGAGAACGCCATGCCAAGGCTCTGAACCCAATGCGGGAGCGCCGTGTAGTGCAGGTGATGCGAGCCCGCCCACATATACATGAAGGTGATGCCCCAGAAGCTGATGATCGAGGTCCTGTAGGAATAGATCGGCCGGCCCGCCCGCTTTGGCAGATAGTAGTACATCATTCCAAGGAAGCCCGCCGTCAGGAAGAAGGCCACGGCATTGTGGCCGTACCACCATTGCGTCATGGCATCCTGTACGCCGGAGAACAGGGAATAGCTCTTGGCATGTCCCAACGAAACCGGCACGGCGAGATTGTTGATGATGTGCAAAAGGGCGACGACCAGGATGAAGGCCATGTAATACCAGTTGGCCACGTAGATGTGCGGTTCCTTGCGGCGCATCAGCGTGCGGATGTAGATCGAGAAATAGACCACCCAGACGACGACCAGCCAGATGTCGGCGTACCATTCCGGCTCGGCGTATTCCTTCGATTGCGTGATGCCCATGAGATAGCCACTGGCGGCGAGCACGCAAAAGAGGTTGTAGCCAAAAAGGACGAACCAGGGACTGAATTGGTCCGGCAGGCGGGCACGGGTCGTACGCTGCAGCACATGTAGCGAGGTGGCGATCAGAGCATTGCCGCCAAAGCCAAAGATCACGCCGCTGGTATGGACCGGACGCAGGCGGCCGAAGCCCGCCCATGCTGCGTCGATCGTCAGTTCCGGCCAGGCCAGCAGGGCTGCGACCCATACGCCTACCAGCATGCCGATCACACCCCAGACCAATGTCAGAATGATGCCGACTTTGCTGGGATCGTCATAATATTCGGAAAGCCTGGAGGGCGACGGCTCGGGAGCGTCATAGGCACGCAAGAGAGCAATGACGCCCGCCATGCCGCCCAGCGCGATGACCCAGCCATGGGTGCCGATGAGGTCATCGCGCCCGGCGGCCGCCATTGCCACCCCGAAGCAAATCAAGGTCAGGAAGGTGAAGGCCGCGAGGATACGCTCGCTTCGGGTCAATTGTGAAATCATGCTGACTGCCCCCGCAAGAATGAAACACATATACTGCCGGGCGAACGGTTGTTGTTCGCCAGGAGAAACTGGACTGAACTGCGACCTCGCCTATCAGGAGTTGCGTTGGTGCACAATTTTTCCTTGGGCAGACTACCAGTATTGCTTTTAGACCCGAACATTTTTCCTCACTGATTCAGAAAAAGAACGGCCGCGATCGCGACCGAAAAGATGACAGCCGTCATAGCGCCGGCACGCTGCAGCACACCCATTCGATTGAGTGCGATTGCAAAGACAATGATCATTGGCGTGGCGACGATCAATCCGACCTGTGCGTCAGTCATGTGTGAGCTCCATTTGACCCCAACCTAACGGGTCGAACTCGGTTTTCTTTGATCCATGTCAAAGAAGCCCAGCGCCCGCCCTCTATTTCTGGCGCACGATAATCAGGAGAACCCGATCGTTGCTCAGGGAAATGGAAGCGTCCGAAGCAGCCGGTGGCGACACCGACGATTTCCTGGTCTGGGTGCTGGTTCTAAGCGAGTTGGCAGCGTTCGGCATTCTGATCGCGGCATTCTTATTGGCGGCCGCCAGGGATCCGGAAAGCTTCGCAATCGCCAGAATTCATCTGTCGCCGGGCCTTGCCACCGCCAATACTTTGTTGCTGCTCACGAGCGGCTGGCAAGCTGCGATGGCGGCTCGGCGAGGTGCTACCAAAAGGCAACAGCAAAGAGCACTGATCTTGGCCGCGCTTCTCGGCTTCGTTTTCACCGCAATCAAGCTCGTCGAATTCAACTCGGAGATGCATTTTGCCGGGGACGCGACCTTCAATGCTTTCTTCGAACTCTACTTCATCATCACGGGATTCCACGTGATCCACGTGGTGTTTGGTGCAATTGTACTGTTGCTGGTTGCCTGGCGACCCAGCAACTCCAACATCGGCCTCATCACCACATTGTGGCATATGGTCGATTTGATCTGGATCGCCATGTTCCCGATCATCTATCTGGTGTGAAACGATGATGAAAAACACGTCAGCACGACTGGTGAGGGCCTGGTCACTCC
>NZ_JBBNAN010000408.1:0-2185 GCF_037994405.1 Phyllobacterium sp. | reverse complement strand
TAGATGCCGATCTGGACCAATGGCAGGCAGCGTGGAAGCAAGAGTTTCAGGTGGATTTCTTTGCAGCGGTCGATCTGTGCCGAGCCGCAATCCGGCATTTCAAGAATAACGGTGGCGGGCGGATCGTCAATATGGCGAGCCGGGCAGGGCAACGGGGGTACGCGGCCGATACAATGCCTTATGGAGCAGCCAAGGCTGCACTCGTCAACCTGACAAAATCCATAGCCCGCAGTTTTGGCCCCGACGGTGTCGTCGCGACTGCGATCGCGCCGGGCTGGGTACGCACTGAAATGGCCGAAGAATATGTCGCTCGATTTGGTGAAGCAGCAGCCGTTGCTGATATCCCAATCGGTGCTATGGCCAGCCCGTCTGAGATTGCCGAACTCGTCGCTTTCGTCCTTCGACCATCACAGCGTTCATTGAACGGTGCAACCCTTGATGCGAACGGCGGAAGCTACATCCGCTAGCAGCCTCAACGAACAATTCAAAGGAAATGTCTATGAAACGGTTTTCCGGAAGAGTGGCGGTCGTGACGGGTGGGGGCGGGGGCATTGGATCAGCAATCTGTCAGCGCCTGGCAGAAGAAGGAGCCCATGTTGTCGTCACCGACATGAATGCGGTGGCTGCCCAAGAAGTTGTGAATAAGATCGTAACCAATGGCGGTGCAGCCTATGCGATTGAAGCAGACATATCCGACAGCCGATCATGCACCGATCTTATAACCCAAGTAATGAACAAAAGTCGTCGCATCGACATACTGGCTAATAATGCCGGCATCAATCGGCGGGGCAATCTGCTCGCGCTGACGGAGGATGATTGGCACACCAGTTTTGCCGTCAACCTGAATTCGATGTTTTATCTGTGCAGAGCGGTCATTCCTCACATGATCAAGGCGGGAGGCGGAGCAATTGTCAATACAGCTTCGCAATGGGGTCTTTATCCGGCTCCCAACCACATCGCCTATAATGTTACCAAAGCGGCAGTAGCATCGTTTACCCAGAACCTCGCTCGGGATTATGCCCCGTATAAAATACGCGTCAACGCGGTCTGTCCCGGCGAGATTCGCACCCCCATGCTGGAAGCTGGTGTCATGCGCGCTGGCAAGACCGTCGCAGACCTCGATAGGCTTGTACCGTTCGGACGCATCGGTAATCCCGGAGAGGTGGCGGCGCTGGTTGCGTTCCTCGCTTCGGACGAAGCACAGTTCATGTGCGGATCGCTCGTGGAAATTACCGGAGCTCAAGCGGTAGCGTAGCGGGAGAGGCAGAGGCTACTACAAGGTTTTACGCGGCACGAACTCGATAGTCGCGGTCGTCGCCCCAGTCGCTTACCGCATCGCTTGAGCAACGCCGATCCCGTTGTTTCGAGCGCCAAGGCAATTTTTTGAATGTTATCCAAAGAAACATTCCTTTCTCCCGCTCGATGCCGCTGAGGTACTCATCTCTTATCAGTTTTTCCCCAAGGATTCATATTATTCATTGGTTATGTTGCTTGCCGTTCCCGGCACTGGGCACCGCGGGGCCAGTAGTGCTTGGGCTTCCTCGGTCGCATCGATCTCCGTCGGGAGCGGCGACAAATGCTTCTGGCGGGCCTGGCCCATGATCTAGTGCACTCTCGAGCAATAGAGGATGCCGACACTCGATTTGTAGGATCCGCTTCATCCCTACCATGTCGTTAGTGACGACAGAGTCGTCCAGGCGGATTGAGAGGTGGCTCGGTTTGTCTGAACAACTCGGTGCGGTTTGCTAAGTGGATTCCGGCCTCGATTATGCTGCTGCCTTTATTGGCATCAGCGCGTTGAAGTAAGCCTGATCCGGTGTCTGCCGGTCAAGGGATGAATGTGGGCGTCGGGTATTATAAAAACGGAGATACCGGCCGATCCCAGCTCGGGCCTCCGGCACGCTTTTGTAGGCGTGCAGATAGACCTCCTCATATTTGATCGACCGCCAGAGCCGCTCGACAAAGACATTGTCTCGCCATGCGCCGCGACCGTCCATGGAGATGTCGATCTCGGCTTTTTTCAGCACCGCCGTGAAGTCGATGGAGGTGAACTGCGACCCCTGATCCGTATTGAAGATGCCGGGCTTGCCATACAGGGCAAGTGCCTCTTCGACCGCTTCGATACAAAAAGCCGTCTCCATCGTGATCGATAGCCGCCATGATAGAACCCGGCGGCTGAACCAGT
>NZ_JBBNAN010000407.1:0-18800 GCF_037994405.1 Phyllobacterium sp. | reverse complement strand
TCTTGTCGACCTTCGTCGACATCGTGCGCATCGGCTTCTTCATCTATGCCGTCTGGTTGATGTGGCGGTATGTCGACATCGTCGCCGATGAACGCATGGTCACGGTGGATCTGCCGCGAAACATTGTGTTTTACGGTGTTCTGCTTGCATTCGTTCTGATGTTGTTTCGCGCCATTCAGGTTTTCATCAGCAATATTCGCCGCGGCTATTCCGTGCTGGAACGTCCCGAAGAATTCCAGAAGATCGAGGATTGATCGATGCTATTGCTCGTCGGAACATTTCTTATCCTTATGCTTGTCGGTGTGCCGGTCGCCATTTCCATGGCGGTGGCGTCTGTCCTCTATCTCGTATTCTTTGGGGTTGCCCCCGACATCATCGTCGCGCAGCGCATGATCGCGGGTGTCGAAAGCTTTCCACTCTTGGCTGTGCCTTTCTTCATCCTGGCCGGAAATCTGATGAATTCCGCGGGTGTGACCGGCCGTATCTATTCTTTCGCGGTTGCACTCGTCGGTTGGATGAAGGGCGGTCTTGCGCAGGTCAACATCATCGGGTCGGTGATCTTCTCCGGCATGTCAGGGACAGCCCTTGCCGATGCTGCCGGTATCGGCACGATCGAGATCAAGGCCATGACCGATCACGGCTATCCCATCGAGGCATCGGTCGGCGTGACGGCGGCTTCCGCGACGCTCGGTCCAATTTTCCCGCCTTCGCTGCCATTCGTCATCTACGGCATGATGGCGAATGTCTCCATCGGTGCCCTCTTCATGGCGGGCATCCTGCCCGGGATCGTCATGACGGTGTTGATGATGCTTACTGTCGCTATCTTCGCCTATGTGAAGCGATGGGGTTCCGACGCGCCATTCGCGGTGAAACAGCTTATGGAAGCCTCGCTTGAAATCATTGTCGTTTTCACCGTTCCGCTCGTCATTTATCTGCTGACGCTGACGGGCCTTTCCGTCAATGCCTCTGTCGGTATTGCGCTTGTGCTCTTGCTGGCAGCTGACTGGTATTTCGATTTCTCAGCCGTGATGGCGCTTATGACGCCGGTCATTCTGATCGGCGGCATGACCATGGGCTGGTTCACACCGACGGAAGCGGCCGTCGCTGCTGTGCTGTGGTCGCTTTTCCTTGGCTTGGTGCGTTATCGCACGATGACATTGCCAAGCCTCGCCAAGGCCAGCTTCGACACGATCGAGACGACCGCATCGGTGCTGTTCATCGTGACCGCAGCATCGGTATTTGCCTGGCTGTTGACGGTTAGCCAGGCGGCGCAGCTGCTGTCGGCGGCCATCCTCTCGATCACCGAGAACAAGTGGGTGTTTCTTATCCTGATCAACCTGCTTATGCTGTTCGTCGGCTGTTTCCTCGATACGATCGCAGCGATCACCATTCTCGTGCCGATCCTGTTGCCGCTGGTGCTGAAATTCGGCATCGATCCGGTGCATTTCGGCCTGATCATGACGCTGAACCTGATGATTGGTCTTCTGCATCCGCCGCTGGGCATGGTACTCTTCGTATTGTCGCGGGTTGCCAAGCTTTCGGTCGAGCGCACCACCATGGCGATCCTGCCCTGGCTCGTTCCGCTCTTCATCGCCCTGATCGCCATTACCTTCGTTCCGGCGATCACCCTCTGGCTGCCAACACAATTGGGTCTGATCAAATGAGTACCAAAAGCATTGCTGCAACTCTCTTCGGCGCGGAGGATCTGCGCGTCGTCGATATTGAACTCGGCGATATCGAACCCAACATGGTGCGGGTCAAGTTCGGCGCCGGAGGTATCTGTGGATCGGACATGCACTATTTCCGCCATGCCAGAACCGGCGATTTCGTCGTCACGTCGCCGCTGATCCTTGGCCATGAAGTCGCCGGCGAAATCGTCGGCGTTGGCAGCAATGTGACCGGGTTGGCCGTCGGCGAGCGAGTTGCCGTCAATCCGTCCCGCTGGTGCGAGCGGTGTGTCTATTGCCACGAGGGACGCGCCAACCTTTGCGAAAATATCTACTTCATGGGCTCGGCCTCAAAGACACCGCATATGCAGGGCGGCTTCGCCAGCCTGTTCGATGCAACCGCGGCGCAATGTGTCAAGGTGCCTGCGGACTTGCCGTTCCAGGCCGCGGCACTGGCCGAACCGCTGGCGGTCTGCCTGCACGCGGTGCGCCGCGCTGGCCACGTCAAGGGCTTCTCGACCATTGTCTTCGGGGCCGGTCCAATCGGCCTTTTGACTATGCTTGCGCTGAAACATGCGGATGCCGGTTCAGTCACGATGGTTGATGTCGCAGCAGCCCCGCTGAAATTTGCCGAGGAGCTTGGCGCCGATCAGATCGTCGATCTGTCGAAGGGTGAAGATCAGCTTGCGGAACTCGCGGCGGCCTCGCCTTTCGACATTGCCTTCGAGATATCCGGAACGGCGGCTGGACTTGCCTCAGCCATCCATACCGTGCGGCGCGGCGGCACCGTGGTGCAGGTCGGCAACCTTGCCGGCGGGACAATTCCAGTTCCTGCCAATGCCGTTATGGCCAAGGAGCTTGACCTCGTCGGGACTTTCCGATTTGGCGAGGAGTTTTTCGAGGCGGTTGAATTGATCGTCGAAGGCAAGATCGACGTGCTGCGTCTGGTCACTGCGGAATATAAACTCGCAGACGCGCCGGAAGCTTTTCGGACGGCGCTGGACAGGTCGCGCAGTGTCAAAGTGGTGCTTACGGCCTAAATCCTTTTGGCAACGGGACAAGCAGCGACAATTTGTTGTAGGAACACGCGCTTGGCGGAGCCATTCAAATCGGCTAACAAGCGCTGGTAAAGCTGAATTATTAACGATCCTGCGCTAGACATTTTGTTCTTTTGCAAATTCAACGATGCGGAAAACACACGTGCCACGAATTCTCAAACCCCTGTATTCTGTTTCGAAAATCGTAGCGTTGATGGGGTTGATCCTTGGCCTGGCAAGCGGCTGTACGACAGCCGCGACACTTGACACGGTTACCGCTGCTCCGGTGGCGCCCGTTTCGGAAAAATCCGCTTCCATTGTCGTCGATGGCAGCACAGGCGTCGTGCTTTATGAGGCGAGTGCCGACCTGCCGCGCATCCCGGCCTCACTGACCAAGATGATGACGCTGTATCTGACCTTCGAGGCGCTGCAATCAGGGCGGATAACCAAATCAACACCTATCCCCGTCTCAGCGCATGCGGCATCGCAGGCACCGAGCAAACTTGGACTGAAGCCTGGAGCGACCATCGATGTCGATACGGCGATCAAGGCAATCGTCGTAAAATCAGCCAATGATGTGGCAGTGGCGCTTGCGGAATATATCGGTGGTTCCGAAGACCAGTTCGCAGTCCTGATGACAGACAAGGCACGCCGGCTCGGCATGAAGGGCACAAATTTCCACAACGCCTCCGGTCTGCCTGACCCGCAGCAAATCACCACCGCGCGGGACATGGCGCTCCTCGGTCTCGCTTTGCGCAAACATTACCCGCAGCAATATTACTATTTCGGCACACAGGATTTTGTCTTCAACGGCAAGCAGATCCACGGGCACAACCGCGTGTTGAGCCAGTTGAATGGCGCAGACGGCATCAAGACCGGCTATGTAAAGGCTTCCGGCTTCAACATCGTCACGTCCGTGAGTGACAATGGCCGCCAGCTTGTCGCTGTGGTCATGGGCGGCAATACCGCGAAAATGCGCGATGCGCAGGTTGTCAGCCTGGTGAATACTTATCTGCCGCAGGTTGCATCGAGATAGGATGGTTCAACCATCTATCTATAAGTATATTTTGGCATCAACACTCATTTGCACACCTTATAGTATAATATTGGTGCAAAAATCCGTTCGACTATATGATTAGAACGACAATATAGACTTGCTCTCTTCCCGGTGCCATCCTTCTTAAATCGGTTAAAATTCCTTGGGAGGGGAGCGATGGCACTGACAAATCGGAGACGATTTCTATTAAAAAGCGGTGCCGTGCTGGGTGGAGGCGTGCTCGCCGCATGTAGAGGCTCGGAGGAGCAACCCGCTGTTTCCTCATCGACAAAGGAAACACTTCCAGGTGCCGGCACCTTCCCTCCGGTGGATGTTGCGGTCCCGGCCGACAGCTTCGGCAAATGCGGGGCATGACGATCGGCAATAGAAATCCAAGGGTTGAAATTTACTCTCCGCTCGTTGCATGGTTGGCGCGATAGCGACTCATTTTTGATCTGGATCTCCGGGTCAAGGCGAGAAGGATCGGCCAATGTGGTTCCACGTTCTGAACCTTCGCAGCAAAGCAGTGGCATGGCTGACCGCCGGTATAGGCTCCTTCGCGGCACTCGCGGTCGCGGTCATGCTTGGCGCGTTCGAGGCGATGCCGAAACAGCAGGACGCGCAATTCACACCCAATGAAACAGTCGATGCCGGGCAGTGGCGCATCAAGCCGCTCGGCGCGCGCATCACCAGCGAGAAGGCATTTGGCGTCACGCCGAAGGAGGGCCAGAAGGCCATCGTCTTTGAGGCGGAAATGACCAATCTGACGGCTAGGTCAACGAAGGATTACTACGGGGTTTTCCATTTTCCGTCAGCTGTCGACGCGCAAGCGGAAAAACCGATGATCTATTTGGAGCGCGATATGGCGCTTCTGCCGGATTTGCACCCGGGAATGACCGAAAAATTGGCCTATGTCTGGCTGGTGCCGGCCAATGCTGCGCCAACCGATGCTCTCGAGCTCCTGGTGACGGCAAAGACCTACAAGCCGCGCGACAATCTCACTGGCAGTCCAGGCTGGTACAACGACCACACTGCCGGCATTGTCCGCTTGCCGCTTTCAGCACAGGCGGCGCAGCAATGAAACGCAGGCTCGGAAACATCCTGGTGGTCTGCCTGGCCATTGCTGCTCTTTATGGCATGCAGCGGTCGAAGCCGCATTATAAGCAACTGACCGGACCAATACCGGTACACGGCAAGATGCATGAGACAGTCCACACGCGGCAATTCGATGTGACAGTCGATGATGTGGTGTTCGCGCGCGAACTGGCGCTCGACCGGTTCGGTGCGCCGAAGGTGCTGACGACATCGGGGTTGTGGGTGGTCGTGACCGCGCAGCTCGCCGCGACCAGCGCCTCCAATGCAGTGGCGCAGGCCAGCTGGATAGGACCTACAGGGCTGCAATATGACAATTCGGATCGTGCCGGATATATGCCGGGACTGCCACCGCATTCTCTCGACCCTGGCTTGCCGAAAACAGCGCGCTTCATCTTTGAAACGCTGCCGGACCAGGTGAATGGCGCCACCTTCGTCGTATCGAACCAGCTCTTTCCTCGACTGGATTCGCAGGCACAGATCGCCATCGACGACTTCAGGCGATTCAACGATGGACAACCGTTGATCGTCGACAGCTTTGACCTGCGCAAATCCATGACCATGTCCGGGAACTGAGACCGATGACCGTGTTAGACGAAACCGGATCGCAGTCGGAGCGAAAGTGGCGGCGCCGCAGTCTCTGGGCACTGGTCATGCTCGTGCCGCTGACACTGTTCGAGATTTCCTACGACAGTTTGAAGGAACTCGCACGGGGTAACGATCTTTGGCCAAAGGATGTGGCGGCAAGTCAAACAATGCAATTTGGCGGTAGCGACTGGCAGTTTGTCTCATTGAAAACGGTCGATGGGCTGAAAGCGGGTTCGCTCCCGGCAGGCTCGATTCCATTGATTGCCCGCTTCCTTGTCGAGGTTGGCAATCCCGATCTGCAAAACCTCTGGCTCGGCTGTTCGATCAAGCTGGTCGATACAAGGGGACGATCATGGCTGCCGGCGTCGGTTCCGGGCATGCCCTATCCGGCCGACGGCATCAAGACCTGCAGCTCGGCGGCTTTCTCCGGGGCTGAGACCGGAGCTCGCATGGTCATCGAGGAGAACTTTCTCGTGCCGCAGGGTGTGGCGACCGAGGTGCGGCCGACGCTTGGTGTCGGTAGCGAACGCCCATATTATTTACGGTTTGCACTGCCTAATTGATGGAACAAACGGTGCGTGGTTCGACAAGCTCAATGAGGAAGGCGGGCTGGTTGCGATGACAATCGGCAATGTTGGTGTTTCCTGGCACTGCCATCCACTCACCTCCCTCATGGGGAGCTTGTCGAATGACGCAAGGCTAGTGTGCCAAAATGGCATCTTCCGGCGCCTTGACTTTCTTCGTCATCGAAAATGCTGTTTCAAGAACAGCGGCAAGAAAGCAGATGCGGAGCGGTTCGACGAGGATGCCGGTCGAGGAATCCTGGAACGGGCTTCCGAAGAGCAGTGACACGACGTGAGAAAGCACTTGCCAGTAATCGAGAGCCAGTGGTCCGATCAGCCGCGTCATACCGATCCACGCCCAGGCAGCCGCCCAGTCGATCAGACGGTAGCCGACGATCAATGTGATGATCAGCAAGAGCCCGGAATTCAGCGCCAGCCTGACCCCGTTGGCGATGGGAAGATAGCGTGAGCGATAACCGCCGATGAAGTGCTCGACAAAGTCGCGCAGGAACTTCGGGATGGCCCTGTAGCGTTCACCCAAACGTTCGATGCGATGGTGAATGCCCATGAGTTCCTTGTCGTCGCGCACGTCATAGCCGTATACGAGCGCTACCATGACCAGCCAGATCACCGGCAAGAGAGCGTAAAAGAACAGTCCGATAATGGTGGCCGACATGCTGACGGAGGATTGCTCGACCGGGATCATCGCCGCGGCATGGGCCGTGGCAATGGGGGCTTCGATGCTGGTCCAGAGCCCTTCGAACAGATTGCCGATGTTGCGGGTGGCCAGCCAGTTGAGAAAAGTATCCTTCCAGCGGCTGATCACATAAAGACCGATGAAAATCCAGTTCGTTTCGCAGACGACGACGATGATCTGCCAGATAGAGCGCCCGGTCCGTTCCTTCATGATTTGCGCGAACTTGCGCACAACCCAGGAAACAGCAACCGACAGGATGAGCCATCTGGAGTCGAGTACGTCAAGTACACTGCCGGATTCGCCGAAAGGCGCATAGGACAGGGCAAGGCGCGAATATTGCCGGATCGTATCGCCGAGGAAGCCCCAGGCGGCGTAATAGGCAAAGAAGGGAAGAAGCGCCACGGCAATGACGGTGGCAAGACGGGAAAGGCCGCGTTCCGGTTCCGCTCCGTCGGCTTCCTTCTGTACCGCCGCTTGCGCTGCGGAGATAGAGGGCAGGCCAGGGCGCACGATCTGGATCAGCGAGACGGTTGTCACCAACTGGGCAAGGGCAACGAGGGTCAGAACGCAAAGACCAGCATAATGGTTGATGAAGGCCGCCTTGACTGACAGCCACATCAGCATATCCGAGCAAAGCAGGCCGATGAGCACCACGGCAATCAGCTGCGGCCAGAAGCGCAACCAGAGCTTGAATGTCAGCTTGATGGGCAATGCCACTTCGGCCAGCATGAAAAACCTCTCGCGAATCTCATGCTGACCTTAACAAATTTTCCGGTTATGAAAACCTAGGGTCAGGACCTGTTAATCTGGTCCTGACCCTGGTCCCAGTCGGGTGCGAGATTGCGCGGATTGACGATGCGGCCATCGGGTCTCGCAAGGGCGTGCAGAGCTTGCATTTCCGACGACGACAGCTCGAAATCGAAGATCTGGAAATTACTCTTCGCACGTTCTTCGCTGACGGTCTTCGACAGGGCGACAACGCTGTCCTGCTGCACCAGCCACCGCAGAACCACCTGAGCTTCGCTCTTGCCATGGGCAGCAGCAATTGCCTTGATGGTTGGATCGCCAATGACCTTGCCATCGGCCATGGCATAGTAGGCGGTGATGCTCGTGGCGAACTTGCGGGCAGCATTGAGCACGGCGGTCTGATCGAGATAGGGGTGATACTCGACCTGGTTGGTGACGATCGGCGCCTTGCTGAGCGCAACAGATTCCGCCATCAATGCCGTGTTGAAATTGCTGACGCCGATATGGCGAACCTTGCCGGTATCACGCACTTCGTTCAGAGCGCCGATACGCTCCGCCAAGGGCACGTCGCTTTGCGGCCAGTGGAGAAGCAACAGATCGACATAATCGGTCCTGAGCTTCCTCAGGCTTTTATCGACCGATCGGATGAAATCGTCATGCCGGTAACGGTCGACCCAGACCTTGGTCGTCAAAAAGACATCGCCGCGGGCAACGCCCGAACCGGCAATGGCTTCGCCGACTTCCGCCTCGTTGCGGTAGATTTGCGCCGTATCGATATGGCGATAGCCGAGTTTGAGAACGGCCGGAACCATCCGGAGCACATCAGCGCCCGGCATGCGGAATGTACCGAAACCGATTGCGGGAATATTTGCGCCATTGGCGTTTACTTTGAACATTTGAAGTCCTTTGATCTAGCAGGTGGCCAGAACTTCGACCGAAGCGCGCCGGTCAAGCATCTGGCTCCAGAGGGTCAGGCCAAAGGCGCCGACCACGAGAAGGGCACCGACCCAGGGTGTTGCACCAAGGCCAAGGGGCGAAGCCACGATAAGGCCGCCGATGAAAGCACCACCTGCGATGCCGAGATTGAAGGCGGCAATATTGAGGGCCGACGCCACGTCGACGGTATCAGGCGTATGGATCTTGGCAAGTTGTACCACATAGAGCTGCAGTCCCGGCACATTGGAAAAGGAAAGCGCACCGAGGGCGACAAGTGTCACCAATGACCATATGGGCGATACGGCGGTGAATGTGAAGGCTGCAAGGACCATCGCCTGCAGCAGGAACATCACCGCGAGAGCACCAACCGGATTGCCGTCAGCAACGCGTCCACCGACCATATTGCCGATCGCAATGGAAAGGCCATAGAGGACGAGGATGAGGCTGACCGTCGAGCCTGCATAGCCGGTAATTTGCTGCAGCACCGGGGCAAGGAAAGTGAACATGACGAAGGTGCCGCCGTAACCCAGCGCCGTCATGGCAAAGGCAAGAAGCAGGCGGCCGCTTGCCAGCACACGCACCTGATCGATGAGCCGGGCCGGAGCAGCCTTGGCGATCTGCGACGGAAGCAGGACTGCAATGGCGATGAATGCGATAGCGCCGAGCCCGGAGACCGCCCAGAAAGTTGCGCGCCAGCCAAGCTGCTGGCCGATGAAGGTGCCGAGCGGCACGCCGGTAACGATAGCGACCGTGAGGCCAAGGAACATCATGGCGATGGCAGAGGCACGCCGGTTCGGCGCCTCGAGATCGGCTGCAATGGTGGCGCCGACAGAGAAGAATACGCCATGGGCAAAGGCGCTGAGCACGCGCGCAACGAGCAACAATTCATAGTTGGGTGCAAGCGCGGCGGCAATATTGCCGACGATGAAAAGCGCCATCAGGCCAAGCAGCAGCGGCTTGCGCTCGACGCGGCCGGTGAGGGCGGTGAGGATGGGGGCGCCGAAGGTGACGCCGAGCGCATAGACGCTGACGATGAGACCGGCGAGCGGCAGGGAGATGTTCAAATCACCGGCAACCGTGGGCAGGAGACCAACGATGACGAATTCTGTCGTCCCGATGGCATAGGCGCTGATTGTCAACGCCAGAAGAGCGAGAGGCATTGTCTTGTCCTTTGAGTGGAGGCCGTCTTGGGAACCAGCCTGCAAATTGCGAAAATGGCGGAACGGGTCCGGTTGAGGCTGAATATGGCCCAACGCTATTACCTTGATAATTGCCTTAAATCGCTCAATACTTGTGAAGAGAATTCACAAGTGAGGCTCGGACCATGGACAACAGAGCGGGCGAGATGGATGTCTTCGTGCAGGCGGTGGAGCTCAGCAGTTTTTCCGCTGCGGGGCGGCGATTGGGTCTGTCACCCTCCGCCGTCAGCAAGATGATCAGCCGTATCGAGGAGCGCCTTGGCACACGCCTTCTGGTTCGATCCACTCGCACGCTGCAACTGACAGCGGAAGGCGAGATCTACCACCAGCGGGCGCTGCGCATCGTTGCCGAGATCGAGGAGGCAGAGCGGGCAGTCGCCTTTGGTGCCACGGCTGCGCCGCGCGGCTTGCTTCGGGTGAACTCGTCGGTTCCGGTTGGCGTATGTTGCATCTTGCCGCTCGTACCGAAATTCCTGCAACGCTATCGCGAAGTGAAACTCGATGTTTCCCTGACCGATGGCGTGGTTGATCTGATCGAAGAGCGAGCTGATATTGCCATTCGCGTCGGTCCGATGCGCGATTCCAGCTTGAAGGCGCGCAAGCTCTTCGAAAGCCGCGTCGTGGTGATTGCTTCGCCGGACTATCTCGCCAAACACGGCATGCCCTCCCATCCGCGCGAGCTTGCCAGACACAATTGCCTCAATTTCAATTTTCGCCGCGCTTTGAATGAGTGGCCTTTCAAGAATCCCGAGACGGGCGAAACCGAAATGCTCGAGGTGTCAGGTAATTTCCTCTCCAACAATGGTTCGACGGCACAACAGATGTGCGTTGCAGGTCTTGGCATTGCCCGGCTCGGCTATTTCCACGTGCGCGAGCATGTTCGCGAAGGCCGTCTCGTTGTTCTGCTGGAGGAGTACAATCCGGGCGATATGGAACTGATCCACGCTGTCTTCGTCGGTCACGAATACCTCGCAGCACGAGTGCGTAGTTTTGTGGATTTTCTTGCGGAGAACATTGGCTCCTGTGCCGAGTTGCTGGGCCCTTGACGAACGGCGCTGTAAGGTCATGATTGTCTCAGATTGAGAAATAGCGATGACTGACGCTGAAAAACTCAAAGCCGTGCGCCACGCCTATGCCAGGCGAATCCTGGCGAGTGTAGGAGTTGAGGATGCGCGCATCCAACAAGCTTTTGCGGAAGTGCCAAGGGAAGATTTCCTCGGCCAAGGACCGTGGCCAATCAGTCGTTTCGGTTTGGGGTACGTCTATACGCCCAGCGCCGACCCCGCGTACCTCTACACGGACGATCTGGTCGGCATAGCGCCGGAGCGGCATATCAACAATGGTGAGCCTTCTCTGCACGCACACCTGTTGTGGTTTGCACAGCTGGCTGAGGGTGACCAAATCGTGCATGTCGGGACTGGCACTGGCTATTACACGGCTATCATGGCCCATCTGGCAGGACCATCAGGGCATGTAACCGGCATCGAACTGGAACCTGACCTGGCCGAGCGCTCGAAGGAGTATCTTGCTGCTTATCCCAATGTTGAGGTTATCCAGGGCGATGGGACCGAGGTGCCTTTCGAACCAGCTGACGTGATCTATGTTAACGCCGGCGCAACACGGCCGGCAAATATCTGGCTGGACCGACTGAAGGACGGCGGGCGTCTGGTTCTACCGCTGACCACCGATGACGGTTATTCCTCGTTTAGCGACATGCGGCCGCGCGGTGCTGTATTCCTCATCACGCGTAAAGGCGACGAATTCTCCGCGCGCTGCGTTTCAGGCGTTGCCATCTACCCTTGCGCCGGGATGCGGGATGCGAAGTCGGAAAAAGCCCTCGCCAGAGCGTTCGGCAACGGTGGATTGAAGCGGGTGACACGCCTCTACCGAACGAACGAAATCCCCAATGACAGATGCTGGTTGAAGGGTGACGATTGGTGTCTGGCTTACGACTGAGATCACAAAACTGGGCCACTCTCTTTCGCCGCCGCGGTCCGGTTCTTCAGATTGAGCAGATTTCCCGAAAGGATCAGCGCCGCCCCGGCAGCCGTGAATATGTCGATGCGCTCGGCATAGATCAGCCAGCCCAGAACCGCCATCAGCGGCACACGCAGGAAGTCCATGGGGATGACTACCGTCGCATCGGCATAGAGCAGGGCCTTTGCCATGCAGAAATGCGAGAAGGTGCCGGTGAAGGCAATGATAACCACCCAGGGGAGAACGTGGAGCGACGGCCATTGCCATGCATGCAAGGCAGGCAAAAGGCCAATGGCGGACTGAATGGTGAGCATCCAGAAGATGATCTTCACCACGCTATCGGTGCGCGTTAATGATTTGACCATGGTGAAGGAAATGCCGAAAGTGAAGGCGGCGCCAAGCACGATCAGCTGACCTATTTCGACGGTGCCGACGCCGGGGCGGACGATGATGACAACACCGATAATGCCGAGCGCGATGGTCAGTATCCGCCAGATGTTCAAGCGTTCGCCGAGAAACAGGACAGCCATCAGCGCAGTCCAGGCGGGCGTTGTAAATTCGATTGCGATTACCTGTGCCAGCGGGATCAGCGACAGTGCCTGCAGCCAGGCAAACTGACCGGCATAATGCGCAACATTGCGTCCGAGATGCTGCCAGATGCGATTGGTTCTCATCGCCCGGAACCCGCCAGAGGAGCGGATCAGCGGGTAGAGCATGGCAAGGCCGATGACCGAGCGCATCTCCATGATCTGGAACACGTTCAGTTCGCGCGAGGCTTCCCTACCTGAAATCGCCATGAGCATGATGGCGGTGAGCGATCCCATCATCCATAGCGCCGCCTTCAGATTGGACTGCTCTATTTCCATGTTTGGTTGAGGCTATTTCGCGTAGACGCGGGCAAAATCCGCGAAGCCCTTGACCTCGATTGGATTGCCGGACGGGTCGCGGAAGAACATCGTCCACTGCTCGCCTGGTTCGCCCTTGAACCGCACCACCGGCGGCATGACGAACGCGACATCTGCCCGTTTCAGCCGATCTGCAAGCAGCCTCCAGTCTTCAAGTGGCAGGATGACACCAAGATGCGGCATAGGCACCATATGATCGCCGACCTTGCCTGTATTGGTGGTTTCGAACGGTTTGCCAAGATGCAGCGATATCTGATGACCGAAGAAATCGAAATCAACCCAGGTGTCAGTGCTGCGGCCTTCCTCACAGCCCAGCACGCCCCCATAGAAAAGCCGGGCTTCGTCGAGATCGGTCACGTGATAGGCAAGATGAAACAGCGAGCGCATGGGAAAATCCTGAAGTGCGGCGGGAATGCGCCGGAACCTAGCAGCAAGGCAGGAGGCAGACAATGCGAGGTTGCACAATATGCAACGTTTCCACCTGTTTGCGGGAACCAACTGAGCCAACTATGAGTTGTAACAAGCCACGCCCCTACGAATCCCGAAAGCAGGATACTTGAAATGTCGATTTTGATCAGTCTTTTGATCACCGTCCTGGTGATTTTCCTCGTGCTCTACCTCATCCAGATGCTGCCTCTGGATGGTCGCGCAAAACAGATCGCACAGGTCATCGTTATTGTGATCGGGATCATTTCGCTGCTGCGCTATCTCGCCGTATTTTAGGCAAATGCAGGGCGGGAAAGGCTTTGGTTCCACCCGCCCTTCAACGATCCTCAAGCTGACCCAGCAGCCAGTCACGGAAGGCGCGGATCTTCGGCACATTGCGCCGCGCTTCCGGGTAGACCAGCCAGTAGAAATGGTCCGCGGTGCCGACAATATTGAACGGTTGGATAAGCTGGCCTTGTTTCAACTCGGTCTCGTAGAATGCCGGTGTCAGGATGCCGACACCCTGACCGGCAATGACCGCCTTGCCCTCCAGATGCTGATCACCGAAACGGCTGCGTGGATCGCCGCGCAAATTGGGTTCAGGAATGCCCGCGGCGCTGAACCAGAGGTTCCACCAGGGATCGCTCGGATCAACGATCGGAAGCCTGAGCAGGTCTTGAGGCGTTTTAACACCACCGATTGAAGCCGCAAGGGCGGGACTGAGCATTGGTGTGAAGTCCGCGTCGAAGATCTTGTGCGCCACCATTCCTGGCCATTGCCCGCTGCCCGAGCGTATGCCGATATCCGCGTCCTGACGCGAGAAATCAATGATTTCGCGGGTCGCTTGCAGTCTGACCGCCAACGAGGGCTGGGCGAGTTGGAACGAACCGAGCCGCGGAACCAGCCAATTAGCGGCAAAGGTCGGGATTGTCGTGATGGTCAGAACACCATCGGCATTCTCGCGCGTAGCGGCAATTGCTGCGCGCATCATATCGAAAGCTTCGCTGATGACCGGCGATAATCGGGCTCCAACCTCGGTCAGCGTCACCTGCCGCGGACGGCGCAGGAACAGCGCTGCTCCGATACGCTCTTCCAGAAGCTTGATCTGATAGCTAACTGCGGCCTGCGTCATGCTGAGCTCTTCGGCCGCCTTGGTGAAACTGCCATGGCGGGCAGCGGCCTCAAAGGCCCGGATAGCGGCAAGGGGAGGGAGATTCATGGAAGGCCTCGCATAAGCTGACCTTATGCATGATACTCGGCGTTTTGTTGGAAAACAAGCGCCGCAGGGTGCATCTAATACCCAACACATCAAGACGCGGTGCGTCACCAACATTCGGAGTTGAGGTCATGAATACGTTATCGACACCACTTAGCCATGTTGCAACCCATGTATCCTGGTGGAGCCGGATCGCCAATCCGGCCAACAAGGAGGGCGAGATCGAAGAACAGTCCTACATCGACGCCGAGGATTTCTCGGATCACATGCTGCGGGATATCGGCTTGCGCGACGGTCGGCCCATGCGGGGTGAGCGGCCAGAACCAAACGATCTGAACTCGCTGCTGAAAGACTATACAAAACGCTTTCTGTGATGGTGGATCGCGTCAGGAATCGAAATCAGTCTCAAGACGCTTTTCCAGGGCAACAAGGTCATCGGGCAATGGCATGCCCATGGCCTTCAGCTCGTTGAGCTGCTCACGCAAATTCTCGTGAATCTCGTGGGCATCCGTTGGCCGCTGGACCATTGCTTCGAGCAGGAGGGCAATCCGGGCCTTGATGTCTTCGAACGCCATGGTGGATCCTTTCACATGCACGACTGACACTATCGTAGCAGATTATTCCTGCCCGGAATATTGCGTATCAGAAACCTTTTCCATCCATTCGGCAGATTTGCCGTCGAGCATTTCCTGCATGGCGATATGGGCCATAGTGGTGTTCGGCCCAGCGCCGTGCCAGTGCTTTTCGCCTGGGGGAATCCACACCGTGTCGCCAGCTTTGATCTCGCGCAAGGGCTCGCCCCAGACCTGAACGAGGCCGGAGCCGGAAACCACATGCAGTGTTTGCCCGAGAGGGTGGGTGTGCCATGCAGTGCGCGCGCCCGGTTCGAAACGAACGGTGACCGCCTGCAGCCGGGCAGGGGCTTGCGTCTCGATGATCGGATCCTGCCAGACTGCGCCTGTGAACCAGTCCGAGGGAGCGCGGCGCGAGGGTAGCGAGCCAACTGCTTTAATGTCCATCATGCACCTCCTGCTGGCTCGTTGCTGTCGTTCCATTCGCGAGCGTCTGGCAACGGCATCGCCGCCGCAGAGCTTATCACGGACTGGAGGAAACCGGGAAAGCGTGCTTCGAGATCATTGCGGCGTAATGTCAGGAGCCGTTTCGTGCCGTCGGGCCGGACATGGATGACGCCCGCCTCGCGCAATTTTGCCACGTGATAGCTGAGTGCAGTCTTTGATCCGAGCTGGAGGAACTGGCCGCAGGTCATGGCTTTTTCGCTGTTCCGGGCTAGAATCGCAATCATGGCAAGGCGTGTTTCGTCGCCCAGCGCCGTAAGGACGGCGGGCAACGAAATTTCTTCTGCCGGCGGATGCGGGAGGTAATTTGTCATGCGCTTTTAATAGCAATTGGCAGGAGAGATTTCAATGTTCAACATTTATTGAACTTTATGCTTGCCTTTTTGGTCGGGGGAGTTCATTAGTTCAACGGTCATTGAACATCTAGGTGACTCCCATGGATATTCGTCTCGTCGGATTGGCACTCGGCACGTTTGCAATCGGTATTGAAGGATTTGTGGTTGCCAGTCTTCTGCCGCAGATCGCTGGCGATACTGGTGTTACGCTTGTTCAAGCAGGATACCTCGTTGTGACCTACGCCTTTGCCTATGCGATTGGCGCGCCTGTCGTTGCTGCTTTGACCGGGTCGCTTGAGCGCCGTGTTGTGCTGGCTGGCAGTACGCTTGTCTTCGTGGGCGGTGCGCTTCTTGCCGCAGTCGCGCCCACTTACGTTGTGCTCATGGCTGCGCGTCTGCTGATCGCCGTCATGGCAGGCCTCTATGCGGCGACGGCCCAGGCAACCGCTGTTGCCATTTCCCAACCGCATCACCGGGGCCGGGCGATTGCTGCCATTGTCGGCGGAACAACGCTCGCCGTGGCCTTCGGCGCGCCTCTGGGGGCGTTCATCAGTGCCTTTGCCGGATGGCGGGGTACCTATCTGTTTATCGCGCTCATCGGCGCCTTCGCAACAATGGTCGTCTGGTTCATGCTGCCGCGCGGTCTATACGCGGATCGGCTGACCATCGCTCAGCGGCTCGGCGTCATTCGCCATCCCGGGCTGCTTCCGGCGTTGCTGACGATGCTGCTCTACATGACCGGCCCATTTGCAGTGTACACTTATATCGCTGCCGTTGCCGTCGACGGTACGGGCCTTAGCCGTTCGCTAATGCCCGTGGTCCTGCTTGCGTTCGGCATCGGCGCGGCGATTGGCAACTTCCTCGGCGGACAGTTCTCCGACCGCTTTGGTGCGACGCGTACGGTCATCATGGCGTCAATCCTCAACGCTATTGTGTTGATGTCGGTAAGCTGGATCATGACCGTGCGGCAAGATGTTGCCGGGCCGAGTCTTATCGCGATCATGGTGATCTGGGGTGTCATTGCCTGGATGTTCCCGCCGGCGCAGGCAAGCAGGGTCCTGGCCATTGCGCCCGAAAGCGCGCCGCTGGCGCTGTCGCTCAACTATTCAGCACTTTACCTCGGTGTGGCATTCGGCTCGATGATCGGCGGGCAGATTATCGCCCATATCGGCCTTGGCTATCTCGGCTGGATCGGCGGCATGTTCCCGCTTTTGGGACTGGTTGTGATGCGGCTTGCGAGCATCGGTTCCCGCAAGGAGGAGTTGTCGATCGCCTGACGATCGGCCTAAGATACGGGCGGTGCCCCTCTTGCCGTCGTTTCAGAGCCAGGAAATCCTATTATCGCCGGCTTGCCTGATCGTGTAGCAGAACTGCCTGCGAGCCGGCCTATTCGGCTTCGACAGTCTTGTGCCCGGACGTTTCGGCGATCGCAATGCGGAAATAGACCGGGTCCAGGGAACGATCATGCTCCCTGATAACCGTTTTCACATAGGCCGGCTGCCACCACTCGGCTTTCTTGTTCAAAAGCGCGTGGGCAGCGTTTCTGGCCTCGATGTGATGAGGTTCCTTCGTCAGCTCTTCGAAGCGGCCGGTTACGATGACGCTCCGCCAGCTGTTGGTGGAGGAAATTTCGTCAAATTCAACACAGACATGTGGATTGGTCCGCATGTAATCTATTTTGCGTCCCGCCGTGGTGAAGGAGTAGAGGAATACGCCGCTATAGGCGAATGTCAGTGGCACGATATAGGGCTGATTATCCTTTACGCAAGCCAGCCTTCCAAGCGTTGCCCGTTCGAGCAACTCCCGGATTTCCTGCTTTGTCATTTCCTTGATAATCATTTGGTGCCCCTGTTCGTCGCCAGAATTTCAGCCCCCAGATGGACCGTCAAGGTTTTTCTTGCCAAGGGCGGGGCTTGTGCCGCCTCAAGTGATGGGGACTGCTGCCAGCATGCGGGCCTCACGGAATGAGATAAGCTTGCGGCGATTTTCATCCCAAAGGACGAGCTTTACGCATGCCAGACTTTCCATGAGCGTAATACGGCCGATATCGGCAAGTTCCGGATAGTCTTTGAGAACTTCCGGAAGCCGGTAACAGGGAACCCTGCTTGAAAGGTGATGCACGTGATGGATGCCAATATTGCCGGTCACCCATCGCAGTATTCCCGGCAGGACATAGTGTGATGAGCCGTGCAGGGCGGCTTCCTGGAACTGCCACTCGCCACCTTTTGACCAATGGGTCTCTTCGAACTGGTGCTGCACATAGAAGAGCCAGATGCCTGCGGCACCTGCCAGCGTGACGATCGGCAATTGGATGAGGAGGAATGGTCCAACACCGACCAGCCACATCAGAAACACCGCCAGAACGGCTATTCCAAGGTTCGTCGCCATTGTCGAAACCCAAGGTTCTGCACCCGAACGCATCATGCCGAAGGGCAATCTCTGCTTGAAAATGAAGAGCCAGATCGGCCCAATCCCGAACATGACAGCGGGATGGCGATAAAGCCGATATCCCAGCCGGCCCCAGCGCGAAAGCGCGCGGTATTCCCCGACGGTGAGGGTGGTTATGTCGCCATCGCCGCGCGCGTCAAGATTGCCGGCCGAGGCGTGGTGCAATGCGTGGGTGCGGCGCCAATAATCATAGGGCGTCAACGTGAGAACACCGATTACCCGGCCGGTCCAGTTATCCGAATGGCGATGGGCAAAGAAGGAGCCGTGGCCGCAATCGTGCTGGATCATGAAGAGGCGCAGCAGGAACCCAGCAGCCGGAACGATGAGCACGAGGCCCCACCAGAAGCCGTAATGCACTGCCGCCCATGTGAGCGCCCACAAAATGGCGAACGGAATGATGGTGGCAGCAAGCTCAAACGTGCTGCGTCCCCGATGCGGCATACGATAGTTGGAAAGAATCTTGGGCCAGGAGCGTTCGTCCTGGCCGGTTGCAGGCATAATTTTAGCGGAAGCGGTTTTCATCGGCCATCATAGGCTTGGCCCATCAGCGTACGCAAGACGGCCCACCACAAAACTTTCTCTAATGCACGATCGTCGTATCAATTGGCTTGATGCCGTGATGATCCATGCTGTTGCGATAGATTGCGGTTGCTTGCGTGCGGTTGTGCGCACGCAGTTTCCGGATGAGATTGTGGACATGCACCTTTACAGTATGGACGGAGAGTTCCAGGCGATCTGCGATAATCT
The DNA here is from genome assembly GCF_037994405.1 of Phyllobacterium sp. Classification (GTDB taxonomy): domain Bacteria; phylum Pseudomonadota; class Alphaproteobacteria; order Rhizobiales; family Rhizobiaceae; genus Phyllobacterium. Next base: position 108 of record NZ_JBBNAN010000407.1, on the reverse strand, counting down.
TGTTCTGCAACCCTTCAGAAAGGAGCTGGAGGATTTCATGCTCGCGCAGGGTCAATGTCTTTACCGGCCAATCACCGCCGGAGCTGCTCTTTGGTGGATTGAAGAATG
>NZ_JBBNAN010000406.1:0-2445 GCF_037994405.1 Phyllobacterium sp. | reverse complement strand
TTTTCTGGATGGCGGAATTCCGCGGGCCATAACACGAATTTGCTTCGACCTAACATACGATACGCAGGAATTTCTGTAGTCGGGGCTTACTCAACCTTCTTCGCTTGTGGATAACGCCCGTCACCGTGCATCTCGTCCGGCAATTGAATTGGCGGTGGCTCCGCTACTGGCGGAATTGGTCCAGGCTCCGGGTTGGGGGCTGGCGGATCGCCGGGCAGCGGCGGGTTCGGTTCTGGCTCTGGACCAGGTATCGGATCACCCATATCAATTTCTCCTCATGATGAGCTCTTAACTGCTTACCGCAAGGGAATGTTCCACTGATTCACCGCTTCAATAAGGCGTCGCCGAGATCCCCACGTGTTTCGATCCACATTTTGAGCACCGAAGCTTTGGCACTAAGTCGCAGTGCATGGCGCTGTGTTCGCGGCCCAAACGCACTGCCAATTTTGTCAGATCAATTTGACTGGAATGGTGGCAATCGCGCGCGTAGCAATGCGCCCAGAGCGAATACGTGTGATCTATTAGCGCACCGATCGTTCCGTTGTCGCTATCCATGATTACATCTGCACCGGTCGCCAGACGATGCGCTTCTTGTTGACCCGGTCGCGGTCATCGTCGAAGGGAACGACTTCGCAATCGACGACATCGCATTCCTTGCATCGGAACTTCAAACTCTCGAACGAGCGTCCATGTCCGTTGACGTTGGCGAGATCGCTGGCGATGAAAAAGCCGACCTTCCCGCATTTGCGGCACATCACCCGCACCAACATGCCCTGGCGAGCCGCCTGCCCTATAGTTTTCATCGTCCTTGTCATGAGAACAAAATGAGAACATATTCCCACAACGTCAAGGGCAATTTCGCCGCAGGGGCCGCTTGCGAACGCAACCGGATCAACTATCATCCACAGCATGTGCAACCTTTACAACGCCACCACGACGTTCGAAGCGATGCGGCAACTCTTCCTGCCTATCCATGATTTGACCAATCGCCTGACGCCGCAGATGGACATCTACCCTGACAATCACGCCCCGATCGGCCGCAAGAACGCGGACGGTGAACGCGAACTCGCCTTGGCGCGTTGGGGCATGCCGACGCCACCGATGTATCTCAAGGGCGAAGTCGACAACGGCGTGACCAATATCCGTAACCCCAAATCGCCTCACTGGCGGGCTTGGCTTAAGCCGGCCAACCGCTGCGTTGTCCCCGCAACCAGCTTTGCGGAGTATGGCCAACACCCGGATCCCGTCACGAAGAAGAAGCCGCTGCACTGGTTTGCCTTGAATGAGGATAAGCCCCTGTTCTGGTTCGCTGGGCTGTGGACGAGCTGGTACAGCACACGGAAGAAGAAAGAAGGGCCGGTCCAGGCCGATATCTTTGCGTTCCTGACCACCAATGCCAATGGCATCGTCAAACCAATCCACCATCAGGCAATGCCAGTTATCCTTACAACGGCCCAAGAAATCGATGTCTGGATGAACGCGCCGGGCGAGGAAGCGTTGAAGCTGCAAAGACCTCTGCCCGACGACGGACTGATCGTTTTGCCACAGCCGAAGGCAGAGGAAGAGGAGCCACTCCTCATATAAGCAGCTCAAATGAGGAGGATCAGCCACCACTGGAGATGGAGGCGAAATGGGCCGATCTTACGGACGAACCTCGCGTCGTCTATGGCACGCTACTTTATGGTATTGGCAAGATATGCGTCGGCCTATTGTTGCTAGGACTGTTGATGATTGCGCTGCACTTTGATCCCATCTTATCGAAACAATTTTGATGTCTGAACCTCCGAACCCACCTACCCCGCGCATATGAAGAAAGCTAAGCTGAAACAGCTAGGAAAGTCTTTCATATCAGTGGCAAACCGATTGAGCCTAGACATTACTTATGCGCCGTCATTCGAGAGCTTGATGCTCTCGATGAGGACAAATCCGATGTAGAAGTTATTTTTGAACCATCCGGGCGAAAAATTTACTCGGCCTTGGGCTCAAAGTGCCTGATCTTCAAGGAAGATATTGTCGGCTCGGCACATTTTTTTCGTAAGCGGTGGTCCAACCCCATCTGGCGGGAGAAGTTTGGTGTTGGTATGCAGGCTGAGGAATAAACAAGCTCTGGTATGAACTTCTATGTCTGCTCCTATGTCTGATCATAGAACCTTCCATATGATCGAAGCGGTCGCCGGCCGCCTTGAGGGTGCACCGCGGCAGGTCCGGCGACGGTGGTCGGATGAATTCAAGGCACAGGCGGTGGCCGATGCCCTGCAGCCAGGAGCGAGCGTTTCGGCTATAGCGCGCCGCATTGGGATTGATCCATCGCAATTGTTCACGTGGCGGCGCAATGCCCGAGAGCGCGTTGCGGCTCTGCCTGCGACGGTCAACGACGGTCCGTTGTCTGTTGGGGCGACAAGCAGATGTCCTGCAGTTGAAATCACCATCAGCGTCACCGATTAC
>NZ_JBBNAN010000405.1:0-4730 GCF_037994405.1 Phyllobacterium sp. | reverse complement strand
TGGTAAGGAATGTCGAGCTCCTTGGCGCAATATGCTTCGGTGCCCTTTACCTCCTCCCACGCTGCCGCAACGCTCTGCGCAGACCTTTGGGTCCAATCGTCATCCGACCGAATCCCGTTGAGAAGGCTGGTCAGAATAGCACTCGTCAAACAGGCAAAGCGGAACTCAAATCGATCGGACGCGCCTGTGAAGTGGAAGCCTATCATCTTCTTGTATTGGCCGTCATGGGGATCACCATCAGAACCAAAGAAGGGATTGTTCTGCTCATCGGCGTCAAAATCTTCAATGGAAATCTCCACGCCACTGAGCAGATCCTTCCCGACGAGCTCAGGGATTTGAGATGTGTGCAGGCGAAATTCTAAACGGCACAAAACCTGGGGAATCGGCAAAGGAAATGTCTGGATGAATTTCGCAGGTCATATCGACCTGTTGAGTTCTGAAACGATCAACGCAATAAGATCATCGGAGATTTGGTCCAGCGCTGCATAGACGTTATATTCCATGCTCATTGGCAATAATCCTTTAAAAAATAAACAAAATTCCAGTTGGCTGAAAATGCGGCAATGCTCAAACCCCTGTATATGTTCATGGTTGCTTTCAAGCCTTTTTCTGGTTTCCGCCAAGTTTTCTTTCTGAGAAGTTTTCGCACGATTTTGTGACCAGAACCCCGCAAGATAGCAAATTTAGGGGATAGCCAATGTTCCGCCGGGGTAATATATCAATCTTGTTCCAGTCACGCGCATACCGAACGGTTGGGTCCTTGCGGCGCGAACCGTGTCATTGAAAGAGCTATTCCAAAGATGTCGGATGAGACTTGTCAGGTTGCTGCGGCTCAAAGGGCTGCGCTTCAAAGACCAGCGCCGAATTTCCGCATTATCGCGATGATTATCGCCAGCGCCATGTTCATGGAGCAGCTGGACGCGACGGTGCTCGCGACTGCTTTGCCCACCATGGCCCGTGATTTTGGCGTCAGTGCCCCGGCCATGAGCATTGCGCTCACTTCCTATTTGCTCAGTCTGGCGATTTTCATCCCGGCGAGCGGCAAGGTGGCGGACCGGTTCGGATCGCGCACGGTCTTTCGCACGGCAATCGGCGTTTTTATTCTTGGCTCTATCCTTTGTGCTTGGGCCCCGAACCTGACGTTTCTGGTATTTGCACGGCTCGTGCAGGGCCTGGGTGGCGCGATGATGATGCCGGTCGGGCGCCTCGTGCTCATGCGAAGCGTCGAGCGCAAGAATCTCGTCTCCGCCATGTCCTGGCTGCTGGTCCCCGCGCTTATAGGGCCCATCCTCGGCCCCCCGGTCGGCGGCATGATCGTGACCTATCTGGACTGGCGTTGGATATTCTACATCAACGTTCCGATCGGCTGCCTCGGCTTTGTGCTCGTCAGTCTTTATATCGAAGAATTCAAAGGTGAGCGGGACGGCCCGTTCGACATGCTCGGCCTTGTCCTTTCTGGCATATCCCTCGGGTCGCTGCTGTTCGGATTCGAAATGTCAAGCCGCGGCGGCGAGGCTGTCCTTGCTGCGTCGCTGATTTCAATCGGTCTTGTCTTTGGCATCGCGTATCTGCGTCACGCGCGGCGGCATCCGTCACCGATCCTCGATTTTTCGCTGATGCGAATCCCAACGTTCAGCGCGTCGGTGGTCGCTGGATCGCTGACACGGATCACACAGGGCGCGCAGCCGTTTCTCTTGCCGTTGATGTTGCAGCTCGGATTCAATCTGTCGGCAGCTTCCGCGGGCGGTATCGTCGTTGCGACTGCGCTCGGATCCATGACCATGAAGGCGGTCGCACCGAAAATCCTGAAGCAATTTGGCTTTCGCAACAGCCTGATCATCAACGGGCTGATTTCAACCTTTGGCTACGCACTTTGTGCAGCTTTCCGGCCGGATTGGCCGATGCCATTGATCTTCGTCATTCTCTACTTCTGCGGGTTCTTCATGTCGTTCCAGTTCACCGCCTACAATACGGTGGCCTATGACGAGATCGGCCGCGAACGCATGAGTTCGGCCACGAGTTTCTATACGACGTTCCAGCAGTTGATGTTGTCGCTCGGCATCTGCATTGGTGCACTGGCTCTGCATGGTTCGATGCTGGCAAGCGGTTATGAAAGGCCCGAACTCGGTGATTTCTCGGTGGCGTTTCTGGTGGTCACCGCCATTTCGGTTACAGCAACGATCTGGAACATGCGCTTTTCAAGCTCGGCGGGCGCCGATATCAGTGGCCATCGGGCACAAAGGCGACTGTAGAGCGCCGCCGAATACTTCGGCATTTGCCTTGTTGCTCAAGTCTCTGCACAAGAACGGACCGCGAAATCATGACTTAGGGTTAGTTTAAATCCTAATACCCTAAGAAATCTGGATCATGATGCATCCATATGCTAATATTTCCCCAATCAAATAATAAATTGCGACACTGATCACTTCCCTGAGTACGGAGGATCTGCGCATGGGGATGGTTTCTCGTTTATTGCTGATTGGCTGGTTTGCCGTGTCGCTGCTTGTGGCAGGGCTGATCGGCCCTTCAGCTGCGCAGGTGCCACCCCATACGCCCGGGACTATCTGTTTCACGCCAAATTTCTGGTGCTGGGCACCGGAGCCTGGTCCGCCGGGCAGGGATTGCGCTTGTCCCACGCAGAGCGGATGGGTGGGTGGCAAACTTGGATAAGCTGGTCGAAACGATGCATGGCGGTACAATCATGGATGCCGCCCTAAACGAGTTGATCGAAGATGCGATTACTGTCGCGTCTTACGGCCAGCGTTCGGGCCGTTTCAAGGACAACGCCCTTTTCCTGGCCATACAACGCGCAACGGCTGTCGAAAGGCTCGACTGGAGCAGTCCCGAAACTGTCGATCTTCAAACTGCGCTCAACAATGCGGTCCAGGCCATTCATCCGGTTACACTGGTGGATCTGAAAAGCGGCTGGAATCCGTTCAGCCAGCAACAGGACGGCGTGCGAAAGTCCGATCGAAAAAAGAAGCTGTTTGTAGCGGTTGCTGCGGTACTGATCCTGCTGTGCGGTTATTATACGGTGTGGTATCAGCGTGCTACGCTCTTGCTGGCGGATCTTTCCAACGCGAAAATCGAACAGCAGAACGCGATCATGAATGAGCTGTTCTTCCGGCTTGTGCAGCGCGATGGTCACGCCGCAGCGGTAGACCTTGGCGATACGAGCAGTTTTTCGCGCGAGGCCATCAGCGAGAAGATCGACGAACTTCGGCAGATCGACAAGATGATGGTCGAGAACAAGCAGAATTATAACGAGATATTCGTTGATATCGTCCCGGGTCAGCCGGTCTTCTACCATTTGCTCGGATATTTCACCCAGATACCCCAATCGACCCAGTATTTCGGTGGGTGTGGCAGTACTGGTCCACCGGGCCTCATGAACAAGCAAATTATCCCCACTGCCGAGAATGCCAGCGATCCGCTGTCGCAGCTCAGTAGTATCGTGGGCGAGAGGGATCAGAAGCTTGTGCAAATCCGCTGCATCATCGGTCTGACGGCGATGAGCGAGCCCGGACGTTTCGATTACGATTCGAAAAGTGCCGCCGATCTGAAACGAACGATCGATATCCTTGGTTTCTGGGTGCTGCCAGGCCTCTATGGTGCACTCGGCGCGTTGATGTTCTTCATGCGAGCTATTCTCAGCCCATTCTACCCGGACCCGAGCGTCAGCCGTGTTGCCCTGCGAATATCACTCGGTGTTTTCGCCGGCATCGCTATTGTCTGGTTCTGGTCGCCTTCCACCACGCAAACCATGGCCGTAACCAATCTGACGCTTGGCAGTTTCACCATCGCCTTTCTCGTCGGCTTCAGCATCGATGTATTCTTTGCGTTGCTCGACCGGGTCGTGACCCTCGCTACCACGACAATCAACAAACTTGGCGCTGCGAACTAGCTAGCGCAACTATGCTGTGGGCTACCTTTCAGGCGGCCCAAGTAGGAAATCTACCATCAACCTGTTGTCCTGAATGACATGAGTGATATGGCGAGCACCGCAGTATCAAGGGTCATAGAAGCGCCACCCGCAGCTGTGTACCAGGCTTATCTTGATCAAGACGCGATGGTGGCTTGGCTTCCTCCTGGCTCGATGACTGGTGTGGTTCATTCCTTCGACCCGCGCGAAGGTGGGGCTATCAGCATGTCGCTCGTATATCCGGAAGGGGATAATTCGTTCAGGGGCAAAACTTCAAAAAGTACCGACACTTTCCACGGCCGCTTTGTCAAGCTGGTCCCCAATGAGCTGATCGAGTGCGCAGTTGAATTCGAATCTGCGGACTCGTCTTTCGCTGGCGAGATGATTGTCAGCACGACACTGAAACCAGCGGACATGGGAACCAAGGTCACTTTTTTCTGTGAGAACATTCCTCAAGGCATCAAACCCGAAGACAACGAAGCTGGGTGCCGCTCCACGCTGGAGAAACTCGCCGCATTCCTTGGCGGATGAAGGCCACAAGCGACCATCGCGTGTGGGATGATCGATAATGTCCTGTTGACAGATATCCTACAAGTAGTTATCCAATCTGCAGTCGAGATTTCCTAGATCACGGATGTGGATCCATAAATGTCGTTTAGGTCACTCAAGCCCTTACACCGCGCGCCCCTGTTGCATGTCTCAGTGCAGGAAAGCCTCCGAGCCTACATCAATGAGAATAGTCTTGAAGCCGGTGCACCCATGCCGCCAGAAGGCGAACTCGCCAGCCAGCTTGGTGTCAGCAGGAACT
>NZ_JBBNAN010000404.1:0-17434 GCF_037994405.1 Phyllobacterium sp. | reverse complement strand
GGTTTCAGAAATTGAACTTGGCGAGGAAATCGCAACCAATGCGAATGGTCACCTTAAGGGCAAATTACCGCCGAAAGCGTTTCCGCTGGCGTTAATTCTCAAAGCTTGCCCGGATATCGTTGATTACGCCCTGAAAGGCATAGAGAACTGGTCCGATCTCGTGCAAACTGCCAATCTGGTACGCGTGACACTCGGTGTAAGTCCGGATGCCTGGAATCAAGCGGTCGAAACCTTCGGGCCGAATGAGGCGGCAATTGTGGTGGCGGCAATCCTGCAGAAGGGCGAAACGATTACCAGCCCTGGCGGCTATTTGCGGGTCCTCACTGACAAGGCACGTGCCGGGTCCTTCTCTTCGGGTCCTTTGTTGATGGGTCTGCTACGGTCGAACCAGGTCAAACATCAGGCGAGGGCTGGGTAGGGGCGCTGCCACTCGTTCGGGGAGCATGAATTTTAATATTGACCGCAACTGTCATGTTTAATAACCCCTATCAAGATGCGCTTTACGAGATGGTTTCATGACAGGATTTCCGAACGCGAACCCGGCATTGATTGGCAACACAACGTTCCACGACGTTACATCGGATAGGAGCGGACAGGTCTACCGCGTGTTCATCTACCGCCCGGATGATGAGGCACCGGAACAGGGGTGGCCGGTGCTGTACATGACCGATGGCAATGCCGTGATAGGCACCGCCGTTGATGTGATGCGGGCGCAGGCGAATTACCCAAGCGGCACAAATGTAGGGCCGGGTATCATCGTAACCATAGGCTATCCGCTTGATGCGGCATATGACCCTTTGCGCCGGTCTTGGGATCTGGGTCCGCCACCCGGACAAACCTATCCGCCCTTTTTTGAAAAAAGCCCCATTGTAAAGACAGGCGGGGCGGAAGAGTTTCTGTCGTTCGTGGAAGAACAGATCAAACCGATGGTGGAAGCGATGCTTCCTGTTGATGTGAATCGCCAGGCCTTGTTTGGACATTCTTTCGGCGGTCTTTTTGTCCTCTACAGCCTTTTTACGCGACCATCAGCATTCACGACCTGGATCGCTGCCAGCCCGTCAATCTATTGGGAAAATCGCGCCATCGATCAGTTCTATTCGCGATTTGTCGCCGCTCCAACGACAAGAGAAGGCGCGGAGCTTTTTCTTTCATGCGGGGAATACGAGACCGATAAGCTGGCGCCGTTTCAAGTTGGTGCCACAGACGAGGCAGAGCGATTGGCGCAAAAGAAAATCACGCTGAATGATACCTATGCGATCGAGCTGGCGGATCGGCTGAACAAATTGCCCGGTCATCCAATACGTGCGCAGTTCGAAATCCATCTCGGCGAGAACCACATGTCGCTGCTGCCGGTCGCAGTCAATCGGGCGATTCAAAATGCATTCGCTATCCGGAAATCTCTTTAGGCTGGATAAGGAGTAAACAAGGGAGGGGACGTTCCATGCTGCCATGCGACCCCTTGCTGAGTTTGCCGGAAGTTGCAACCCCGGAGCCAGATTGTGGCCCACGACATGTCGATATCTGGTGGTGGCCCTACAATGCCGAGATCAACTGGGACAAGATATGCTCCCAACTGACGCCGGACGAGCAGACGCGCGCAACGACGTGCCATTTTGAGAAGGACGCCATCGCCTTCATGGCGGGCCGTTATCTGCAGCGTTCTGTCCTCTCGAGATATACTTCAATACCACCACAGGATTTGGACATTGTCGTTGATCCACACGGCAAACCGTACCTCGCCGATACTGGAGTAGCCTTTAATTTGACCAATACCGAAGGATTGGCGGCCGTTGCAATTAGCGGCACCGCCAAGATGCTCGGCATTGATGCGGAACCGGTTGGTACAGCGATTGAGCCGGGGGCGTCATCCCTGTTCTGCTCATCTGCTGAATTGGAGATTTTATCTGCCCTGCAAGGGAGTGAACGCCAGTCGCTGCTTTTGAGCTATTGGACTTTGAAGGAAAGCTTTTTGAAAGCCGTGGGCACCGGCGTTATAGCACCGCCCGATCAACTGAACATTAGGCTCGATCGGATGGCGAATACCGTCCGCATCGACACCGTGCTCACCGCCGATGACAAGGGTTGGCATCATCGCCTGCTGTCGGCGCCTTCAGGACATTTGATTGCTGTCTCAGCACAATTGGATCAGGTAGAGCTGCGCTTGCGGCAGCGACAACTGCCTGATCCGCTGTAGTCTTTAGCAATCCACTGCCATGGACTGGCTGATCGCGTCATGGCCGGTTGACAACCAGTTGACCTGCGAATCGTGCGGTTCCAGGTCAAAGTGATGCCGTCCCAGCAGCGAGTTGATAATGTGTGCACTGCGCCATGCCATGAGGCTCAGCTGTGAGTCAGCGATACCGTGGCTGTATCGCCCCGCGTTTTGCGCAAAAATGCGGTTTTGCTTGGGGCCGCTCCAGCTCAGGCAATAATCGTTGTTCAACACCGGCCGGTTGTTGCGGTCGAACTGAATGCGGTCCTGCAAACCGGCAAATGCGTCGGGGAGGTGGAACTGATAGCCCGTTGCCAGAACAATCGCATCGGCATGGGCCATCTCGACGCCACCATCGAAACGGTTGCGGACGATCAGGCGATAGCCATCCTTGTCCATTTCTACCTGAATGACGTCGCGGTTGGGCGAGAGCTTGGCGTCGATGTTGCGATTTTCCAGATAGCGCAGGCTGTAGAGCCGCCGGTAGATAGCGTTGATCGTTGAAATGGACAGCCCGTCGCTGGTCAGGATTGAGGCTTTCAGTGCTTCCTGCTTTTGATCATTGTTGAGATTGAGATAGGCATAGACATATTCCGGCGAAAAGACCTGGTTGGAAAAAGCCGTGTCATTGATCGGTTCGAAATTGTGACGTCGGCTGAACCAGTTGAGCTCCTTCAGCGTCGCTTTTGAATTGAGCAGCGCTTCCACAACTTCACCACCGCTCTGACCACCACCGATGACCGCTATTCGCGATGCATTAAGCTGGGGCAAACGGTGTTTTGCCTCTGAATTGTGAAAGCATCGCTCACCGAGGAACGGCGTTGCCCATGACGGTACGAACGGTGTGGTGCCAGTCCCGAGCACGAGATTCCTGGCGCTCACCGCATTATTATCGAACCGCATAAGGAATTGGTCCTTGTCGAATGTGACCTCGCGTACGACCGCATCGAATGAAAGGTTTTTTAGCTGGCCAGCGACCCATGCGAGATATCGGGCAAATTCGCGTCGCGGTACCGCCTCGTAGTGGGCGTTGAGGAAGGCGTAGAGACGCTTGTGGGCGACGAGATAGGAAATAAAGGACCAAGGGCTCGTCGGCATAACCGGCGTGACGAGATCTTTCAGATATGACGATTGGAGTTCGACATCCGGTAGCATCATACCCGGGTGCCAATCGAAACTTGGCCGGCTTTCGTAGAAATGCGCGCGGATATTTCCGACATTATCAAGAAGCGATGCCAAGCTTAGATTCGATGGCCCTATGCCGATACCAGCGAGATCCAGGACCTCGCTTGCAGGACTGCTCCGATCATTGTTTGCAAACATGGCAGTCATCAGAATTCCTTTCTGTGAACTCATCTTTCCACTCTCAAGCCCTAGAGTGCCTCGGCAAGCCTATGGGCGAGCCGGCTATGGAAGGCTTGTGAGCCGATCACGTGCAGATGATTGGTGCCCGAGATGATTTCTGCCGGATTAGCGCGGGGTGAATAACGGCGCCAATCGATGAGATTGAGTCCGCGATTGAGACTGTCGTCAGCCGCCCATGAGTGAATCGGCACATCGTGAGGCTGCAGCTGATGGCGCCGGAAGATCAGCGCGTTGTCGATGAGGATCCAGAATGTATGCTCGCGGCTGCTGATATCGGGACCGTCGGTTGGCAGATCGTCCTTCTCGTCGCCAACAAAGCGCAGGAACTGGTCATAGGTATCAGCGTCCATGACGCCGAGCAACCGGTCCCACTCCGCGCGCATAGCCGTCCGCGACAGCCACTCCTGCACCATCTCATGCAACTGGTCGCGCTCGTCCGGCTTGAAACGCGGTGTTGAGCCAATCGCGAATTCCGTGCCGAGATCACACACGTCAACCATAGTAATCAGACGCAGATCTATCTCGTCGCCAAGCCGGCGTGCCGCTTCATAAGCAAGCAGTCCGCCCCAGGACCAGCCGAGGAAATAGCAAGGCTGGCCTTTGCTGTGACCTCGGATGTAGTCGATATAGCTGCCGATGATCTCGTCGACGGAGGCGCCGATCTGCTTTTGCTCGGAAAGCGAATAGCAGATGAAGCCTGTTGCGGGCTGGTCAGCGCCCAGATAGTCGACCAATTTGACATATTCGCGTGTGCTGACCAGCAGGCCGGGAAAACAGTAAAGCATGGGCTTGGTACCGGAAGCGCGCAACACAATGACTTCGCTTCCCGCTTGACCGTCACCGGCCTCGATGATCTTGGCGAAAGAGCGGATCGTCGGGTTGTTGAAGAGATCTGCGATTGTCGTGCGGTTCTGCGGCTTGCGCTGGCGCAATGCCGAGAGAATGCGGATGGCACGCAATGAATTGCCGCCAATGGCAAAGAAATTGTCTTCGACACTGATGGCGCTGAGATTTAAAATCTGTTGCCAGAGTTCGAGAACTTCTTCTTCGACAGCATTTTCCGGCTCGACGATTGTGCGCTTCGTCCGCGTTGGTGCGGGGAGGGCGAAACGGTCGAGCTTACTGTTGGGATTAATGGGCATACTCTTTAACGGAACGATGGCCGAGGGTACCATATAGGTCGGCAAAGTGCGTTCGAGCGCCGAGTGAACGTTAGCGACGTCTAACTCATTGCCTTGTTTGGGTACCACATAGGCAACAAGCATCTTGTGTTTTGTCGCTTCGTCGTCCCGCAGGACGACAAGCGCTTCGCCAATACCGTCCTGCTGCAGCAGAGCGGCTTCGATTTCGCCTAGCTCGATGCGATAGCCGCGCAGTTTGACCTGATGATCGACACGGCCAACAAACTCCACAGTGCCATCCTCGCGCCAGCGCGTCAGATCACCGGAACGGTAGAGACGTCCGCCTTCCTTCGAGAATGGGTCGGGAGTGAAGCGGTCGGCGGTCGTATCCGGCTTGCCGATATAGCCGCGTGCCATACCTTCGCCGGCGATGTAGAGCTCGCCCGTCACGCCGATAGGGCAGGGGTTCAGATCCGCATCGAGCACATAGATGCGGCGGTTGCCGACAGCTCGACCGATCGGTGCGTAGGTGCCTTCAAACTTTTGTCCGGCGCGCACTTTCCAGACCATCGGCGTCATGATGGTTTCCGTCGGGCCATAACCATTGATCAGCCATTCCGACTTCAGCGCTTTTGATAAAAGGTCAAAAGTTTGTTGGGCGAGACCTTCGCCGCCAAAGGAATAGAGGCGCATTGGGGGGGCGCTATCGGTGAGATCGGCCCATTCGGCGAGCTGCTGTAGATAGGTTGTAGGGATGCTGGCATTGTTGGCGCCATGCTTGCGCATGGCTGTCAACGTTTCTTCCGGTGTCCATAATGGCTGATCGGGCAGAACAATGCTCCCGCCTTCCATCAGTGGATTCATCCAGCGTTCGTGCCCGCCATCGGAACTGAAGGGCAGGAACGGCAATTCGCGCGACGCTGCGCTCATGCCGTAGACTCGAGACGTATTCTGCATATGGTGGGTCAACGGACCATGTTCGACCGCAACGCCCTTCGGCAGTCCGGTCGAGCCTGACGTATACATAATGTAAGCCAGCTGATCCTTGTGGATGCGCACGTCGGGGGCACTGTTTGGCTCCTCACTCAGGTCGAGCCTGTCCAGCTGCAAAATAGTGGCATCGAGCCCTTCCGGGATACGATCGAGCAGCCAGGTGTGGGTCAGGATCACCCTGACGCCGCCATCGCGTAGGATATGGTGATTACGCGCGGTTGGGTGATCAGGCTCGACCGGAATATAGGCGCCGCCTGCTTTCAGCGTCGCGAGAATGCCGACAATTGCCTCCGGCGAGCGCTTCACAGCAATAGCGACGCTTATATCTGCGCCAACGCCTAGCTTTACCAGACGGTGCGCAAGCCTGTTGGCGCTTTGGTCGAGCCTGGCATGGCTCCAGACTTCGTCAGCGTAAATGATGGCAGTCTTGTCTGGCGTTTGTGCCGCGTGGGCGGCGATATGTTCGTGTACGGCACGATCGTCATTGACACCATCATCCTCATAGGGAGCGGAGAGGATGTCGAGTTCATCGTCGCCAATGAGCTGAATGTCTTTGATACGAACACCCTGACCACCACTGACAGTTTGCGACAGGATACGGCCGAAATGAATCGCGGCCCGTTCAATCAAAGCTGGCTCATACAGGCCCTCCGCATAGTCGAAAAGCCCATCCAGTCCACCAACAGCGTTGGGAGTAACAACAAGGGCAAGCTCGACGTCGGAGCGCGGGGCGAGGGTGGATAAAGTGTCGGACACCAGAGCCGATAGCGGCCGCGGTTCACGATACTCGAACAGGGATTTGACAATTGCATCCTGCTCGCGTTCCTCATGCGTCTGGATTTCCTGCACAAGGCGCTCGAAAGGAACGAGATGTTGCGAGCTCCCCGCAATGGCGCCAGTCATCGCATGGCAAACATCGAGCACGCGTGCGCGGGAGATCAGTCCGAGTTTCAGCGGGAGGATCTGCTCGGCGCGGCAGATGGATTGCCGGCTTTCATCGGTTTCGCGGTTTGCCAGAAGGATTCCATGCTGCAGGTCATAGGTTCCGCTGTAGCGGGCGAGCAAAATCGCAAAGGCCGCAGATAGCACCAAATCTTCATTCAATTCGTACTGTTTCGCGTAAAGCTTGATTTGGTCCCATAGCGTCGCATCCAGTTGAAACGGAACATGGCGGCGCCTGGTGCCTGCATATCCACTGGTGTTGAAACGCGTTGGCAAGGTTGTGGCATTATACTCCTCGCCAATCAGGTCGCGCCAATGGCCGAGCGCGGTGGCAAAATGGTCCGTCTGAAGCCATTTTTCTTCGCGCGATCCACGTAACAGGCTTTCGTCATCGGCCGCGCCCGGTGTCTCACCATTGACGAGAGCAATCAGATCTCGTTGCAGAACCGCGAGTGCAGCCTCGTCGCAGACGATTGGATGCAGGACGACTGTGGATATGAGTCCGCCTTTCGACATGATCAGCTGGCAGCGGGACGACACACCGTTGAGCAAATCGAATGAACGGGAAATAAACGCGGTTCGCTGTTCCTCTGCTTCTATTGCGCTCAAGGGATTGCTGTCACTTCCATGCGTCTCAGTCGAGGGAACATCACCTGTGTTCGAAAACTGTTCGATACGCCCACCGGCGAAACGGCGGAAACGTGTCCGCATGGCACTGTGGCGTTGCGCGAGCTTCGCCAGGGCATGCTGCGCCTGATCAAGTGTGACAGCGCGCGTCCAGTGGAGAGACAGTACCTGCAATGGGAAGACCGTATTATTGCCGATCTGCTCGAGCGACCAGATGCGCTTTTGCGCTAGCGACAATGGAAAGCTGTCGCAGATAGTGTTGCCTGAGTGATCCACAGCGACGGGATTGGTTGCCTGATCTGGCGCAAATAGCTTGTTCATGTCTTCACCGGTCTGTTGTCTGAAATTTAAGGGTCGGGTCTCAGGCCATGGCTTGCCGCAAGCCTCGCGGCCGAGGGTCAACCCAGATTGTCTTGATCTTTTGGAGGCACTCGTCGCGTGTCCCGCCAATTGGTTCCTTGGTCCAGCCGATCGGCAGTGCCTTGTCGTCGGGCCATACGGAATAGCGATCTTCCCGGTTGCGAACGACGCTCCAGGTTTCTGGCAAACTTTCTGCTGCGGCCATCACGCAGGCTCCCTCATCAAGTCAAACATGACCAAGAGACGGACCACCTGGCGCGCGATTTAAGCGAAAGAGGAGAAAATTTTTTCAAAGCTCAGTCTAAATCCATACAGGCTCAGTCCGTCTCTCCAACGAACCCGACGCGTAACAATTGCAGCGGTGGTGCTGCGGAGTTTGCCATGACCCTCATATCCAATCTTGCAAAGGTGACGCTTGCTGAAGCGTTTCCAGTGCCATCGCGGTATCTGCAATCAGGCGTTCTTTCTGCACCCGACCGGTTGCAAGTCTCGACGGCGAGCGGCGCGTACACGCTCTTGGTGGAGAAGACATCCGGCGGTTTGAAGCTGACGTTGCCGGAAGTCGCGCAGGACCGGATTGGTCCCGTGCTCTCCTCAGCCGTTGAATTCATGTCAGCCCAGTCGCGCGACCTTGGAATGATCAAGGTCGTCAATATTCCAGTTTCGGACTTTCCACTTGGCACAGCGGAAGGGGACAGCCTGACTGTTGATACGCGTGGGTTCTGGCAGTGGCCGGCACCGTGGGTTGCAAACCCGGCTTATCCGCATCCGCAGGTTTACGTCCTGAGCAAAGGTCAGTATCATCCGAAACGGCCGCTAAAGCCGACCGGAATCGTTTATGAACGTTACATTCCCTGGCTCGACCAGGTGCTCTCGTTCCGCGTTGCCGATCCGCAACTTGATCTTGAGCATTTCCACTGCTGGATGAATGATGAGCAGGTCAACATCATCTGGGAAGATGGTGGAGAGCGGGACAAACATCAGGCGATCCTTGAAAAACGTCTGCGGGATCCGCACATGCTGGCGCTGATCGGCTGCTTCGATGGCGTTCCATTCGGCTATTTCGAGGTTTATTGGGCCAAGGAGAACCGCCTCGGACCCTATTACGATGCGCAGGATTATGATCGTGGCTGGCATGTTGCCATTGGCGAACCGGCGTATCGGGGCAAGCAGTGGATTTCGGCGTGGCTGCCTTCGCTGATGCATTTCATCTTTCTCGACGATCCACGCACCCAGCGCATCGTTGGCGAACCGCGGGCAAGTCATGAACAGCAAATCCGCAATCTCGACCGTTCAGGATTTGCCAAGGTGAAGCACTTCGATTTTCCGCATAAGCGCGCCATGCTGGTGATGCTGACACGTGAACGGTTCTTCGGTGATCGCCTTTGGGTTCCGGCGCCATGAGGGTCAAGCCGAAGCGGGCTTACTTTACGCCAGATGATTTGAACGATCCGGCGCTGACCCGCCTGATCTTCCGGCTTGGCATGCCTGCGGTCGCGGGCCTGTCGATCAATGCCGTACATCACACAATCAACATGGTCTTTGTTGGCATGATAGGCAGTCACGAGATCGCGGCGATTACGGTTGTCCTGCCGATCCTGATGATGATCGGCGCAATCGGTGAGGGACTTGGTGTCGGCGTTGCCACGGCCGTGGGTCGTGCGCTTGGGGCGGCTGATCCGCATCGCGCCAATGTCTGCGCGTCAACCTTTGTCATACTGGCGCTGCCGCTCGGTCTGGTTTTGACCGCCGCTATTTTCGTGTTCAGACGCGAGCTTCTCGTTCTTTTCGGCGCCAGTGAAGCCATTCTGCCATTGGCCGAGCATTATCTTTCAATTGTTGCCATTTCGGTGACGCTGACCATGCTGCAAATCCTTTCGGATTTCATAGCCATTTCGGAAGGCAATACGCGCTTCAGCATGTGGACGCTCATGGGCTGCTTTGCCCTCAACATCATGCTCGATCCGATTATGATTTTCTGGTTCGATTTCGGGCTCTCCGGGGCAGCGTTCGCGACTATTCTGTCCCAGATCGCCGCACTTGGCGCTTACCTGATCTATTTCCGCAAAAAGGTCGGGACATTACATCTTGCGGTGCGCTTTGCGGCGTTTCGTGGAGATATTCTCAAACCTGTGCTGGCGATTGGCTTACCCACTACGCTTACCAGCATGTTAAACAGCATCAGTTTTGCCGTTCTGTTCACCTTTGCCGGGTTTTACCACGGCGATAGTGGTATTGCCGGCGTCGGCATCGCCATGCGTGTCCTCACTCTCGGCATGCTGCCGATTGTCGGTCTTTCACTCGGCGGTCAGGCGGTGTTGAGTTTTGCGTGGGGTGCAAGAAACGCGGCAAGACTACTCGCGTCGTCGATGACGCTTCTTAAGCTAACTTCAGGTTTCGCTGCTCTCTACGGTCTGGGCGCCGTGGTTCTGCGCGATCCCATTGCCAAGGTTTTCACCGCCGATGCGCAGATCGCCAGGATTGCTGCGATAGCAATTGTCGTAACGCATATGCCTTTCGTTTTCTTCGGTGTTCGGCAGATACTGCTTGTGCTCCTGCAGGCGCAGGGCAGAGCGCGCGTGGCAGGAATAATCAGCGTTGCACAGAACGGCTACTTCCTGCTGCCGCTGTTGCTCGTGCTGCCGCATTGGTTCGCCTTTGAAGGCGTACTGGCGAGCTTGTTCCTGGCGCCCGTCCTGACCGCCTTCCTGTCGTTGGTCATCCTCGTCGTTACCCTGCGACAGCTCGCGGGAAGCTCACAACCGATCGCAATTAACAGTTTCAACAGCACTGTGTCTGAGAGGGCATCATGAACAAAGCCATGCCACCCCAAGAATTTAATCTCGAAATGCCCGACGACCTGTTCTCGCCGGTCGATACTGCAGCTTTCAATGCGGTGTCGCCACCGATCTTCCAGACATCGCTTTTCACGTATGACAGTTATGAAGCGATGGAAGATGTATTCGCCGGACGCTCGCGCAACTACATCTATTCGCGCGGCGACAACCCGACTGTGCGTGAGTTCGAACTGCTGACTGCTCGCCTCGAAGGCGCAGAAGATGGTCGCGGTTTTTCCAGCGGCACGGCGGCAATCACCGCGACAATCTTGAGTCTTGTCGAAGCGGGTGACCGCGTCGTTGCCGTCCAGCATCTCTACAATGATATCTACCGGCTGTTCGTTAAACTGCTTGCCCGTTTTGGTGTCAAAGTGGACTTCGTCGATCCGTCTAACCACGATGAGGTAAGCGCTGCCCTGCCGGGGGCGAAACTGCTCTATCTAGAAAATCCGACATCGATGGTTTTCGAGTTGCAGGACATTGAAGCCCTGACGGCGATGGCCAAGAAATATGGCGTCACGACCGTCATCGACAATTCCTGGGCGACGCCGCTGTTCCAGAAGCCGATCCAGCACGGCGTTGATGTCGTTATTCACGCGGCTTCAAAATATCTTGGCGGACACAGCGACACGGTTGCCGGCGTGGTCGTCGGTCCGCGTGACCTGATCGCCAAAATCAACAGCTCCACCTACCCCTATATCGGGGCGAAGTTGTCACCCTTCGAAGCCTGGCTGCTGCTGCGTGGCATGCGGACGCTGAAGGTCAGGTTGAAGGAGCACATGCATAACGGGCTCGTGCTCGCCAGACATCTGCAACAGCACCCGGACATTGCCCTTGTGCGTCATCCAGCTTTCTCAGATCATCCTGGCAAGGGGACGCTGACCGGATTCTCCGGCCTGTTCGCCTTTGATTTGAACCCCGATATCGACGTGGCGCGCTTCGTCAATGCGCTGCGACATATCAGACTTGGTGTCAGCTGGGGAGGGCCAGAAACGCTCGTCGTTCCAGCCAAGGCGGCCTTACAAATTGCGGACCGCATGACTTCTTTTGTCCGCTTCTGCGTCAATCCTCAGACAATACGCTTTGCCGTAGGTCTCGAGGAGCCGGAAGTCATCTGGAATGACATCCAGCAAGCACTGCACAGCGCGCGCCTGTAACATTCAGGCCACAGCCAAATCGCGATTTGGCAAGGCGCACAAAAAAATCGGAATTTTATCGATTGCGCCTTGACTCATATAAGATGACAAATGTAGTCATCTTTAAATATGAGTATAAAACTCATAATAAAATCTCAGGCAGAATCAAAGTTTTACAAGGGGTGTGGTCATGCGGGGAAGCAGGGCGGTGGTTTGGAACGACGTCAGTTCAACAGGGTACAAGCATCGTGCATGTTTGCTGATGACCACGTCGGTTGCCGGGTTAGTGATGGCAGGTATCGCGGCCGCCCAAGAAGCGTCGACCATTCAGCTGAATACAATCGTCATTGATGGTGATACCAGTCCGATAGGCCCCGACAAAGGCTATATTGCCAAGAACACGCTGGTGGGCACAAAAACCGACACACCGCTGCGCGAAATACCGCAATCCATTTCTGTCATCACGCGTGAGCAGATGGATGACCGGTTTTCAGAGCGTGTCGAGGATACGATTGCCTATACGTCCGGTGTAACCGCTTCCCCGTGGGGCGTCGATGATCGTTTTGACCAGTTTTTGATCCGAGGATTCGATGTTGGTCCCTATGCCGTGTTCCGTGATGGACTGCCGCAAAAAACCATAGATTTCTCCGGGTTCAAGGCTGAGCCGTACGGACTGGAGCGGGTAGAAGTTCTAAAAGGCCCAGCATCAGTTCTGTATGGCGACAACGAGGTGGGTGGTATTGTCAATCTCGTGACCAAGCGGCCGACCAACGACCCGCTCTACAGCGCCTATGCCGGCTACGGGTCGTTTAATACCTATGAGGTTGGTATCGACGCAGGCGGTCCGCTCGACAAGGAAGGGGTCTGGACTTATCGCCTTACGGGTCTTTTCCGCGACGGCCAATTGGAGAAGGATTTTTCAAAGAACAACCGGGTGTTCATTGCGCCAGCGATTACATGGTCGCCGAGTGCCGATACCTCGTTGACGATTCTTGCCAACTATCAGTGGGACGAGTTGACGCCGAATACATTCCTTCCAATTGCCAATCCGGCATTCCCGAACCTGCCGAAATTCTCGCGCAGTTTTACAACATCCGACCCGAATTTCGACCGGTTTGACGCGAACCATGGTTCTATCGGCTACCAGTTCGAGCACAGCTTCAATGAGGCGTGGACCGTCCGGCAGAACCTTCGATATTCCTCGCAGGACACTGATTATCGCCACCTTTATTATTCGACGATGGCCGATGATCATACAATGAACCGCACGGCATTCACTGTGGACGAGACGGCAACGATCTTTAGCGTCGACAATGGCGTGCAGTACGATTACGAAGGCACGCGCATAAAGAACACCTTGCTGTTGGGCCTGGATTACGCCCGGCAGACTGTTGACGGACAAAATGGGTTCGATACCGGCCCCGGCCTGGATATCAATGACCCTATCTATGGTCTTGATGTTGCAGCGCCCCCCATTTATCTCGACCGAAAACAGACAATCGATCAGGTCGGGCTCTATGCTCAAACCCAGACGAAGTTTGACGATCATTGGTTGCTCACCTTGGGCGGACGCCAGTCGTGGGTGGAAAACAAGAACAATGACCGTCTGAGCGACACGACATCGGAACAATCCGATAATGCGTTCACCGGAAAGGCCGGCCTCGGCTATCTGTTCGACAATGGCTTGACGCCCTATGTCAGCTACTCAGAATCCTTTACTCCCGTCATCGGGCAAGGCTCCACCGGTCAGACATTTTCTCCATCGGAGGGGAAGCAATATGAAGCAGGTGTGAAGTATGAACCGGACTTCTTCCCGGGCACCGTTACCGGCGCGGTTTTCGAGATAACGAAATCCAATGTATTGACGCCCGATCCGGACGATCCAACCTTTCAGGTTCAGACCGGTGAGGTACGCCATCGCGGCTTCGAGCTCGAGACGGTTGTTAACCTCTACCATGGTGTCAGCCTGACTGGCAGTTATACTTATCTTGATGCGGAAATAACATCGAGCAATACCGCTGGGGAAGAGGGTAATCGTCCAGCGCTCGTGCCAGAGCACCAGGCAGCTCTGTGGGCAAAATACACCTTTGAATCGGGGCCTCTCGAAGGGCTGAACATTGGGTCTGGCGTGCGCTATGTCGGTAGTTCGTTTGGCGATAACGCAAACCAGATCAAGGTCGCGGATTATACGCTCGTCGATGCGGCGATCAGCTATGAGAAGAACGGCTGGAAGGGATCGCTTAAGGCGAGCAATATCTTCGACAAGGACTATTACTCTACCTGTGCCGCAGACGGTGACGGCAATCCCATGTGCATTTATGGCGAGGGTCGCGTTATCAAGGCGACGCTTTCGGCAAAATTCTGAACGAGCATATAATGAACGGAATGTCCTTTTCGCTCAACGACGTCGGTTACGACATTGATGGAAGAACCTTGCTGCATCCGTTGACCCTGGACGTTCCGCGCTCTGAGGTTGTCGGCATTCTTGGCCATAACGGTTCTGGCAAATCGACACTTCTGAAGATCTTGGCGCGCTTCCATTCGCCCACAATGGGGCGCGCCTCATGCTTTGGACAGGAACTTAAATCGTTCCGGTCTAAAGAGTATGCGCGCAAGGTCGCCTATTTGCCGCAACAGACGCCAGACACCGACGGCATGACGGTTAAGGAGGTGGTCGCTCTTGGACGCTACCCCTGGCACGGCGCGCTTGGCCGATTTTCCCAATTGGACAAGATCAAGGTTGCGGAAGCTCTGGAACTGACATCACTGACACCAATGGCGGAGCGCATTGTCGATACCCTGTCGGGCGGCGAGCGCCAGCGTGCGTTTCTCGCCATGCTCATTGCGCAGGATACCGAGTGCCTGTTGCTGGATGAGCCGATCTCGGCGCTCGATATTAATCATCAAATTGAGGTCATGCGGTTGATCCAGATGCTGGCGCATGAGCACAATAGGTCTGTGCTTATCGTCCTGCACGACATAAACATGGCTGCGCGCTATTGTGATCGATTGATCGCACTGTCAGGCGGCAAGCTTGTGGCCCACGACGAGACGCGAGCGCTGATCACGACGGACCGGCTGGATGCCATCTATGGTGTCCGCATGGGGATATTCCGGCACCCGGAAACACAGACACCTATCAGCTATGTGATTTAAAGCCTATGCCCTCATTTTGCAGACGCAACTTTCTTTTTGGCTCGGCAATGCTTGCTGCTTCCATGCAAGCCGCACGAGGCAGGTCCTCTACGTTAAGGGTTGTTTCGCTGGATTATGGCCTAGCGCAAACGCTAATCGCACTCGGTGTTCCACCGATCGGTCTGATTGACACGCCCGGTTGGGCGGACTGGCCCGTGGAACCGCCATTGCCGGCAAGTGTGGCCAACATTGGCTCAGCCCATGAAGTCAACATGGAATTGCTGCAACTGCTGAAGCCGGACCTGATCATCTCCACGCCTTATCTTGAATGGGTCAGACCACAACTCGAACAAATCGCACCGGTCAAATCCTTCCCGATCCACGCGCTCGGTTCATCGCCCTATCCGCATATCATTGACGCAACCAGGGAACTCGGACGCATGCTTGGCCGCAAGGCCGAAGCTGAAGCGTTGATCGATCGTACAGGCAATGATCTACAAACGGCAAAGGCGGCGACCCGGCATCTCGGAAAGCTCGCTGTCATTACATTCATTGACGACCGGAATATCCGTGTTTACGGCCCAGGCGGTATTTTCCAGGATGTTTTCGACCGGCTTGAGCTGCAGAATGCCTGGACACATCCAACCAACGAGTGGGGCTATAGCGACACCAGCATGGCCGGTCTGATCGACCTCGGCGATAGCCGGTTGTTCTACATGGATCCTATTCCGCCAGATGTGCTCGCAACCCTGTCCGGCAGCCCCCTGTGGCAGAGCATTCCATTCGTCAAAAAGGGACATGTCCAGCGCATGGCGAGCGTTCTGATGTTCGGTACACTGCCTTCCGCCTCCCGCTTTGCCCGTCTGCTCGCCGAAGCTTCCGCATGAAACGCAGGATCTTTCATCCACTGTTCTGGACAGGATTGCTGTGGTGTGTTGCCCTTAGCATCACGGCTCTTAATCTTGGCCCTTTGATCGGCACGATCGGGTCTAATGCGGCCTTTTCAACGCCATCGCCCAGCGACAGTCAGGCAGTGCTCATGCACTACAGCCTTTTGCCGCGGTTAGCGATGTCTTGTGTTTGTGGTTTTGCGCTGGGATTGTCCGGCATGCTGTTCCAGCATGTTTTGCGCAATCCGCTCGCCTCTCCCTCCACCTTGGGCGTGGAGGCAGGAGCTCAACTCGCGCTCGGCCTTGCCATGCTGTGGTTCCCGGCACTTCTCGGCTGGAGCCGAGATTTGTCAACGGCATTCGGTGGTTTTGCCGTGATGGCCATCGTTTTTGCCGTGGCCTGGCGTTTCAAATTCCAGCCAGTTATCGTGATCCTCGCCGGACTAATGATGGGACTATATTGCACGGCGATCGTTACTTTACTGACGCTGATGAATGATCACTATTTATCAGGGTTGTTCATCTGGGGCGGCGGGTCTCTCAATCAGAACGATTGGCGCCAGGTGGCAGGACTTTTCCCGAAAGTTGCTGGCTGTACCATCTTGGCGTTTCTCCTTGTTCGACAGCTTAGCGTTCTAACATTGGGCGATGCGGCGCAAAGCCTTGGAATAAAAGTGCAAATCGCTCGTGCTACCTCGCTTTTTGTTGCGGTTGCCTTGACAACGTTTACAGTCAGCGCCGTCGGCGTGATCGGATTTTTGGGATTAGCGGCGCCGGCAATTGCGCGGGCTATCGGTGCGCGGCAGATCAAGACCCGTATGATTGTTGCGCCGCTTGTCGGAGCAGCACTACTGATCGCAATCGATCAGCTATTACAAATTTATGGCGCAAAAACGGGTAATTATCTACCAACTGGTGCCGTTACTGCGCTGATCGGCGTGCCGGTTATTCTGTTCGTGATGATGAAGCGTGGCGGCTCCTTGCAAACAGCCATTCAAGCCCGGACAAGCATAGCGGCCAACAGAAGACCAGGGCTGTTGCTCGCAATGATTGCGGCTCTTCTTCTTATGGTTGCACTGATCGCAGTATTTGTCGGGCGAGATGTGGATGGATCGTGGATAAGTCAGACCGGCACGACATTCTATTCACTGCTTCCCTGGCGTCTGCCAAGGCTGATAGCCGCAACTTCTGCGGGTGCGATGCTCGCTTTGGCTGGTAGCCTGCTACAGCGCCTTACCGGAAATTCCATGGCAAGCCCGGAGGTTATGGGCGTGAGCGCCGGCACGGCGTTTGGCCTGCTTTGCGTCTTGTTCGTTCCAGCCGAGCCCAACTATAGCCAGCGGCTGGTCGGCGGTTTTTCGGGGGCCGCAATGGCGCTCATCATCCTCTTTGCCATGAGCCGTCGCGCACATTTCGGCAATCAGTTCCTTCTTATTGGTGTATCACTGGGTGCATTCCTGACCGCATCGATTTCGGTTATTCTTGCTTCCGGCGACCCCCGCGCCCTATCTCTGATCAGCTGGATGGCCGGGTCGACCTACAGCATGGATAGTTCCATGGCATTGATCGCATTGGCATTTGCAATAATTGGCCTGATGGCGGTGACGCTGCTTGTGCGCCCATTACAGCAGTTTGCACTGGGCGACCTGTCGGCCTATTCGCATGGCGTCGACGTGCAGAAATTCCGGGTCCTGATCCTTGGTTTCGCCGCATTGCTGACGGCCGCCGCTACGCTTATCGTCGGGCCGCTGAGTTTTGTCGGGATGATGGCGCCGCATCTGGCGCAACGTCTTGGACTGACGCGTGGCCTCACTCA
>NZ_JBBNAN010000403.1:0-4754 GCF_037994405.1 Phyllobacterium sp. | reverse complement strand
GCACCGAATGGAATTTGGCGATCTAAGTCAGAGGCAGGCCGAACAACAGCTGTCCTGTCTGGGACATTGTCACTCTACTCCAACAAGAAGGTGATCTTTGCGTTGATACGATAGCTTTTGATTTTATTTTGTTCGACGGTAGCTTCGAAATTTTGCCGCTCGATGCTGTCCCAATTCCGCTACACGGCTCACGCGCTGCTTGATCGCTCGCAGGTCCCCCACATCAATTTTCTGTATCAGCCTCTACGGCCCTCTAAAAAAAAACAGACGTTCTAGAAAACCGACTTTTTCAACAATATCGGTGGAAAGCGGCCATTCGGCCGTGACCGCCGAAGCTTATCATGTGTTAGTGGAAACGTCGTCCCAACTCCCAGCCCATGTAGGCGGCTGACCAGTTTAGAGCGTGGTGGCGCTCATAGACTACGCCCTCTCCGGGCCGGCCGGTGGCCCCTGCGCCACACTCGGGCATTCACAACCGTCCAATGATGTTGGCGGCACCGAACATCTCTCCTGCCTGGAGAGCGCTGCAAAGCCCTCCATAGCTACCGTACCGCAGTACGGGCCGATCGGACACGTCATTCCGTGCCTTGGTGGTGATCCGGAGTGGCCGCAGCTTCGACATGCACGCCACCCTTCGTCGCGAGATAGATGCCCTCGACATACCCGATGAACGCGAGTTCCGCACTCACACGCTCACGGGCCTTAGCGACATC
This sequence comes from Phyllobacterium sp., assembly GCF_037994405.1. GTDB lineage: Bacteria > Pseudomonadota > Alphaproteobacteria > Rhizobiales > Rhizobiaceae > Phyllobacterium. Next base: position 4,041 of record NZ_JBBNAN010000403.1, on the reverse strand, counting down.
AGCTGCTGTGGTCGGCTCCATCGTCGCTGCGCTGTGAGCCATTGCGTCGTGGTAGCGGTCTTCAATGCCATGGGCGACTTGCTCCGCCATGAGTGCGGTCAAGTCATTTGACTTGCCGATCTTAAGCGCTTTCTCGGCGGCGGGGATCGCGGGTCCAAAATCTGTGCCCGCCGGCTTTAACCCGGTATAGGGCGCTCCCTCCCCCGCGCGGTGGAGCCGCACTGCAGTTTCCATGAAGTAGCGATCGGCCAGCGCCTTGGCTTCCGGCCCCTTCTCGCGCACGCTGAGAACCTGCTTGAAGGCGGCGCTCAACTCAGACTCAGCTTGGGCCGGTGCGAAGGGCAGGATGAGATTGACGTTCCGAGTATCAAGAGCCCTGATTGCTGCCGTGGCTACGGGACCATTCGCGGAGTCGCAATGGGCGCGAGCGCTCATAGGCACAAAAGCGAGCCCGACAAGCAGGGCATAGGAAGCGAGAATTTTCGTCATCGTGAGTTCCTCCTCGAAGTTGATCCGCGGGGATATAGTTCCGCGGGCACGCTTACTTTCCATGTCGGAGTTTCAAATAGCGGCCGACGAGGAGCGCGGCCGGGTAGAGGACTTCTTCTTCGGTGCGGGCGTGCGAGATCGGCCTCTCGGCAAAATGCGCGTACTTCGGTTTCTTCTCGGCCTTCGCCGCGAACATGAGATCGCCGAGCGCCGCCACGATCTGCTGATGCTCAGCGAGCATGGCGGGCAGCTCGGCCTCAAGTCTGTCTGTTAGGGCGAGAACATCGGCCATGCCCGGGACGACGGTTCGCCAACGGTGCAAGCAAACAAAGCGGAGGCAGCGCGATCTCTTCCTCACGGACGAAATGCGGATGCAGCAGTTTCGCGACTTTCTCCGCCGCGTCACCGGTATGGCCGCCTGCTCTCATTGCATCGACCAGTTCTGCGTGAAGTTCGGCGTGCTCTGCTTTCAGCGGCTCAGGGATCTTGAAATCCATCTTGCTCCTCTCAAGTGCACAGGTATCCTGGCCAATTAACTGCCGGAGCTATTCTTATCGCATAGAAACCAGGTACTGGGTTTGCGGCAGATCAATATGTTGAAGAGGTCGTCCATCTCACCGCGGCGAGTGCAGTCGGATCCAGGACTGCTTTGGGTCCGAAACGCAACCTTGGCGAAGCTAAAGGCAAAGGTCGGATTGGTGGTGGTCCAGCGATATTCGCTTCACGTGGAAATCGATATGGGCGTTATTACGCCTGTTACGTTCGTGACCGGTCTGTTAGAGCGAACGCCGTCGCCATGTTGGCAGGCTGGCCATTCGCTGTGCTGTCCGATAGGATATGAACAACAGTGAGGGTGCGATTATGGGACGCCTGTGTGGCTTTGCAGTCGGGATGGTTCTCACAGCAGTACCGGCGAGCCTCAGTGCGCAAGAAGTAGGTGATCCCCAGCAGGGTTCAGCGTTCGCACAGCGTGTCTGCGCTGCCTGCCACGCAGTCGAGCATGGGCAGCCTTCTTCCCCAAATCCGCAAGCGCCGACCTTTGACGCAATTGCCAAGACGCCTGGGACCACTGAAATGGCATTGTATGCATTTCTCAGAACATCCCATCGCACAATGCCAAACCTCATACTGACGAAGGACGATATCAGTAACGTCGTCGCCTATTTATTGAGCATGAAAGACAGCCGATGAATGTCGATCGAAAACACTCGGCCAACGCAGCGAGCGGCCGCCCATGGTCACCACTCAGAGAAATTCGGCACGTCTATACCCAATAAAACCCTCCTGAAATCCGTTGAGGCCCACGCAGGGGAAATAGAGCAGCAAAGATCCGGCCGAGCGAGAGCGCACCGTATCGATCGGAATATACAAGGGCTTTATGAAGTGGGCCGAATTGAAATATCCAATGGCCGATCCCGAACATATCCGTGTACGCCGTTCTCATCGATCACGCCAAGATCACCGTCCTTCAAAGCTTCGAGGAGGTCAGTGACAGCATCCTTGAGAGCCCAAAGTGCAGCCCTCGCTTGGCGCGGTTCGCGAGTGCGAACATGGATGATAACTACCTTGTCTTTGCTCACAATGGGAACAATCTCGATCTCGGTTATGAGATACGGTTCGTCGACGAACCTCTGCCATGCGAAAGATTTCATTGGCGTGCCTCCTCTGTTGGGATCGGTTATACACCGGCCCCTCAATCCCGCTGAACCGCGCAATGCCTACGGACGCATGAACGCCTGAACTTCCTCGAGCGTCACCTTGCCATCCTTATTGGCGTCCACTTTGTCGAATATACGCTTATGGATGGTCGTCACTTCTTCGAAGGAAAGCGCACCGTCGCCATCAACATCGGCCACAGCGAACATGACCTTCATCATATGGCCGCGCATACCCATCATCGGCATGCCGGACTGCATGTTTCGGCCCATCATGCCGGGCTGAGCTGGCTGTCCGTTCTGGCCTTGACTGGCCATATCGTCAGAGTCGGGCGATGGGGTCGCCTGTGAGGTTGTCGCATCGGCATGGTGTGGATCGGCCGTTTGCGCAATGGCCGCACTCGACACGCCGGCGACGACGATGGCGGCTAGTATGGCTGCACGTGGCAATGTATTTGACGTCATAGCGCTCTCCTTGCTGCTGATTCCTGAGATCCGTTTGACGTCACTGGCACTCATGGCCCCTGTATCTCGCGGTCTCGCGGCGGCGGCGCCGCCATAGGTTGGTATACGACCATAGGCGAAAAACCATGCTGCGAATTTGCGCTGGATCAATGGCCGTCAATTAATTGAGGAAGCAGGACGCGGAAGCAGGGCCGCGACTAGCCAAGCTTGGAAGGATCCATTCTGAGCCTCCTGAACTCCGTTTGATTTGCATCAAGATCCTATCTGTCCGGATCGGCTATATTTGACGTACGGTAAAGACCGTGACGAAAGAGCAGGGCCCCATGAACACGCTTGCTTCCCCAGGTGCCGCCATTGCAAACCAGCCAGACGGCAGCGTTGGCGACAGCGAAACGGTCAAGCTGCGCATTGGCGGAATGACCTGCCAGCACTGTCCGCCAACGATCGAAAAGGCCCTTCGGGCTGTCGGAGGCGTTACCTCGGCATCGGTAAACTTTGCCAGCAAGACGGCAAGGGTCGAATACGATCCGGCACGCGCTAAATTGACCGACATTCTGCAGACGATCCGCAAGAGCGGCTATACGGTCGGCACCGTAACCATGCGCGTGCCGATCAAGAACATGCACTGCAGTTCCTGCGTCATTCGCGTCGAGCTGGCACTGCAGATGACGCCCGGGGTTGTTGCCGCGCGGGCAAGCCTCGGGCCGAATGCCGTCGACATCGAATATCAGCCGCTGAAGACCGATTTCGACGAGATCCGGAACTCGATTCAATCGGCTGGCTACCGTGTTGCCGAGCCGAAGATTGAGCCCACCGACGAGGTGCTTGACCCTGCCGAGGCCGCGAACGAGCAAGAATAACGCGCAAGTTCTGGTTCGCCGCCGCGATCTCAATTCCGGTTATGGTCTTCAGCTATCCCGATCTGGTCCCCGGATTGCGCGACTGGATGCCGATGGGAAGCGACACGCGTCGGATCGTGTGGGCGCTTCTGGGTGTCGTGAGTTTGCCGGTAATGATGTGGTCGGGCTCGCAATTCTTCACTGGAATGTGGGATGCCCTCAGGCATCGTGCGGCCAACATGCACACGCTGATCGCGATCGGTATCACGGCGGCATTCCTTTACTCCATCGTGGCCGTCGCATGGCCCGGCATATTCCCCAGCATGGCGCTCGCCGAAGTCTTTTGGGACGTAACAGACGTTGTTGTTGCGCTCGTCGTTCTCGGACTACTCTTGGAGATCAAAGCCAAGGGTCGAACGTCCCAGGCGATCAAGAAGCTCATCGGGCTCCAGGCCAAGACCGCCCGCGTGCTTCGCGACGGCAAAGAGATTGATCTTCCTGTCGAGGGGCATCGTAACCTTAACTTTGAGGTAAATTTGCTCGGCGACAATGCGGCATGACCGACGTTCGCACTTCCCTTTACCATCGTCACC
>NZ_JBBNAN010000402.1:0-2132 GCF_037994405.1 Phyllobacterium sp. | reverse complement strand
AACTCTTCGATATGCTTGTCTTTGTTCGCGTCGTGGAAGCGGGCAGCCTCTCGGGAGCAGCACGTGATCTCAATCTTTCTCTGGCTGTCGTGAGCCGCAAGCTCGCGCGGCTGGAGGAAAGACTGGGTGTCCGCCTCGCGAACAGAACGACACGCACGCTCACGCTGACAGAAGAAGGCGATCGCTTTCACGCCCGGTGCACCCGGATTCTTTCGGAAATCAACGAAGCCGAAATGGAAGTGACCAGCGGCAAGAACACGGCGACTGGCCTCCTTCGCGTGACGTCGACTTTCGCCTTCGGTACGAGATGGCTGGCCCCGTTGCTCAAAGAGTTCCAGGCCAATCATCCCGGTCTTCATGTTCATCTCAACACGACCGATAGCGTCACGAGTATCGTGGAGGCCGGCTATGATCTGGCGATCCGGTTCGGGTCACTCGCGGACTCGAGCCTGATCGCCCGTCAGCTCGCACCGAACGTTCGTGTCATCTGTGCCTCTCCCTCCTACCTCGATGCCAAGGGGCATCCAGACACGATTGAGGACCTTCTGTTGCACGACTGTATCGTCTACGGAGAGCCGCCACTCGACCACTGGACGTTCCTCGATGGCCGGAGCGTCACGGTCAAGGGAACGCTGACGACCAACAATGGCGAACTCGCGCATCGTTGGGCACTCGCAGGCGGTGGTCTGGTCATGAAGTCACTTTGGGATGTGGCCGCGGACATCGAAGCCGGAGGCCTGGCGATCGTCCTTCCCGGTGTCAGACTACCTGCGGCGCCGATCCATGCCGTCTTTCCGCATAGCCGATTGACTGCGGCAAAGGTACGGCTTTGCGTGGAATTCCTGGCCACTAGGCTCAAGGCGCAAGCGGCATCAATGCCATTCCTTGGGGAACGCTTGCGATAGCCCTGCCACGCATTCGCCTGCCCGCCACTAAAAGGCCGATAGAGCCATCTGGCCCATCCGTGAACCTCAAATCGGTCAACCAGAGGCTCGCCGTTGGCGGGCACGTCCGCAGGTCGATGCGGCGAACCTCATGCAGCAAGACCCGAAGGGTGATGGTTCGCCCCATCACCGAAGAGTTTGCGATACGGGTCTGCGCATGCCGTCATCCCTCGGTCGCGGCTGCGAATTCTCGATGATCTCGATTTGGAAGGATGCTGAGTCAATTAAGAAGGCTGTAGGACAAGAATGGCAGCAACCGATTCTGCTGGAGGACGACACGGATCTTGTTGAAGCAGTCGAGATGCATCACTTCGAAACCTTCGGTCACGAACACGCAACCATCTATTGAAATCGAGTGCCACGGAGGCGGCGAAATAACCTCAAACCAAAAACGGACATGGGGAGCGAATGCTCCGGCAAGCCGCGAACAATGCGTCGGGGCGATGCTGCTGGAGATATCTGGCTCGGCTCTGACTCAACCGGCGTCATGCGACCGAACATATTAATCAGAGCAACCACGCGATCCGATTTTGTAACTCCTTCAACGATGCCGCCAAAGTGCCAACGGATTTTGTTCCCTAGGGAGGGGCCAGCGTTAGTCTGGCCCCTTTTTTTCCGCTGGCGTCAGCAATATATATTTCCTGAATTTGAGACGTATTCGATGGAGGCGCAGCGATGTCCGACACGACAGTTCGCGTATTCGTTGTGGAAGGCAAATTGACTATAACGGCTATTAAATTTCCATGTGCGAAGGATGCTCTCCTCGCTCTGCCAAAATATCCGGTATTGCAAGTGGAGATAGAAGGCGAGGGCACTATGTTGCCGGAAGAGTTCATGGCTTATTGCAACAATCGCGGGCTTGCAAATTAGTTAACTGCAATAATGGTTGCGGATGGCCTCGTTTGTCACATGAGCTTGCACGCGACGGCTCTATTCATGCCTAGGGGCAGGCTCTAGGTCGTGTACTCATAAAGATGCCTCAGTGCGGGGTAGACGCCTTACCGCCAATAGCTGAACTTCGAAGCCAAACATGGTCCATCGCCTGAAAGACCAATCTGGCTTTCGATGAATAACTCCAATTGACTTTGATGCAGATCAAGGAGCTTCTTTACGGAGCGATCTTGTATGGGGACATATCCCGGTAGCCAAAAAGGGGACTCGAAATGACCAACAGCTCCCACATGCCGA
>NZ_JBBNAN010000401.1:0-2582 GCF_037994405.1 Phyllobacterium sp. | reverse complement strand
CCCCTTGGGGGTAATGACACCCTCTGTACTGGCTTACTGGCCGCCCTTTGCGAGCCGCTTGCGGTATTCGACCACCGGCAAGCCGCCCCAGCCCCAATTCTCCATTTCAACCTCCTCAATGAGGACGAAGGTTGCCTCTAGCGGCTTGTGAAGTACGTCGAGCAATAGTTGGCTGACGCCTGCGATGAGGCTTGCTTTCTCCTCGGGTGTCACTGAATCGCGGCCAGGGCCGGATCCTTCCCGAGTAACCTGGATGGTGACGATTGGCATGGAAACCTCCTTAATGGCCAGCGCTCTGGCCGCCATCGATGAAGGAATCGATGTTGCGCTTCGAGTCGCAGAACTTCCAGACTCCTCAATGGTCGCAGTCCGGGTTGGCGGCGACGTAAAGCGCGTCATTGTTGCATCGCCGCGGTATCTTGCCAAACACCCTCGCATAACGGAGCCGGCAGAGCTGACCAAACACCAGATTGTGACCACGACCCACTTTGGCCTCGACACCTGGGTCTTCCCGCCTCCAGCCGGCAGCTCGATTGCGCGATCGGTCCACTTCAAGGCTCGGTTCGTCGTCAACAGTGTTCGAGCCGCTCTGGCGTCGGCGATTGATGGCCACGGCGTCACTCGGCTCTATACCTGCCACGTGGCCGAGAGTGTGCAGGACGGATCGCTCAAGATTGTACTGCGACATGCGGAGTCCGCGCCTCTGCCGGTTCACCTCGTAACACCGCAGGGCCGAACGTCAGTGCCGAAGGTGCGCGCTTTCATCGACTTTGCGGTTCCGCGTCTGCGCGCAGAGTTCGCCAGGTTGTCCGCGGAGGCTGATTCGTTAAAGCAATAACAGACCAATGGGGAAATCTGCGGACCACGGCATGGCAATTCAGCTCAATATCCAGTACGTCCCGCGAAGTGCGGAATAGCAGCCAGCCTTCTCCAGTTTTCAATTTACCCGTGTCGTGTCAGCCAAACTTCGGGTCAATGCGGCGGCACATTGGCGTCGCGAGGGGAAAGGACTGTCTCGCCCATAATGGTCAAAGTCACCCCTGCCGGCTGCTTCGGCGGCGCTGCGCAGAGGGGCCAAGGCGCTACGCGCAGTCGGAGGCAAATCGGAAAGCGGACCAACTTCGGATATGAGGCGGTTAACGATTCCCCGCGCGGGCCGTCTGGTGAAAACGTTGGTAATTGCAGTGGCATTCTCGCGGCCATCCAATGCGTTGCGATATACGGCGTGGATCTTCGCCTCTGAGGCAAGAAGATTGGCCCTGCCGACCTGAACGCCGCCGCACCAAGGCAGCGCCGCAATCAGCTAGCTGGTCTTGAGGGGCATGGGCGTAAGTCGGGCCGGTCAGGTCGTGCGCCGCATGCAGGGCCAACACCTATGACGTGACGGATAGCCGCCGCTCATAACGGCAGCTCCTTGCCGGCCTGCTCCTTGACGATGTACTCAGCGTACCAGTCGGGCCAACCCTCATCGTACTGACCACCAGTCCGTTTCTCGTGCTCGCCATGCGCAGCCCCTGCACGGCGTAGCGCGGCCGCGAGCTCAGTCGACGACGTGAATGTTGTGTTGTCCGCGTCCACGCGCCCCGGCAATCGCTCGGTGATCTCCTGGAACAGCCAGCCGTTGCCGTCCGGATCGCTGAACGAGGCAAACGAGCGGTACGTGCGACGCTCGGAGTCCAGACCACTGACCCGGACTCGTCCAAATAGGTAGGGCTCGTCCGGGCCCGTATAAACGTCGCCGGCGTGGTGGAACACCTCGCTGACCTTGACGCCGCGACCGATCAGCTCTTCGCGGGCGGCCTCGATATCAGAGACGATCAGGTATAGTCCCTGGGCAGAGCCGGGAGACGCAGCGGTGACGTTCTTGCCGAAGATGACCGAGCAAGCGGAGCCGGGCGGCGTGAACTGGATCACGCGGTAGTCATTGCCGGCGAAATCGGCGTCGAGCCTCCACCCGAGGCTTGCGTAGAATTCCTTCGCCCGATCGACGTCCGAAACAGGGACGACGACGATCTCAAACTTCATGTCCACTCCTGCATTTGTCATGGCTTTCTCCTCGATGTTGATTAGGGAGCGGCCCGCCCGCAGCGCGCCGCGGTTTTTCTCAAATCGACTGACGCAGCGGCCTCAACGCGTCTCGAAGCTCAGCGCTGAAAAGGTACGGTTGTTCCCACGCCGCGAAGTGACCTCCCTTATCGACCTCTTGGAAGTAGATCAGGTTGGGATAGGCGCGACGGGCCCATGTCTCCGGGGCTCGATAACTCTACGCTGGAAAGGCCGTGATGGCCACTGGGAGCGAGATCTCGGAGGCTATCTCCCCAGCCGAGAGAGCGGGACTGCGTCCGCCGCCGTATTCCCAGTAAAGTCGCCCTGACGAGGTTGCGCTTTTCGTCGGCGACGTAGCGGGTGTAGCCGACGCGCTTCATCAGCGGCGCGCCCGTCGTGGGCGGTCGGCTCTGTGAGCGGATCGATGATCTTGAGCTCCTCGAACACCGATCCAGGCCAGCCGTGGGTGATGATCACCGATTGAAGGCTGCCGAACGACTGTTGGCGACGTTGGACTAATCTAGTTTAACCTACGC
>NZ_JBBNAN010000400.1:0-8023 GCF_037994405.1 Phyllobacterium sp. | reverse complement strand
GGCGGCCGACTGCTCAGTCTCTGAAGGTCGAAGGGATCCCTGATTGGTGTTGCGTTGGTTCGGCTACCATTCTGACGACGCACAACCTGTTTCTGAGATGGCTTCCGCGTGCCCCCCGCGACTACTGCTGGCCGCCCGGGGCCATTGTTAGCCATCAAACGATACGAGCATGGGCAGAGAAATTCGGACGGTGCTTCGCCAACGAGATCCGGCGAAGGTCGGTCGGCCGACTTGGTGACAAGTGGCACCTCGACGAGGTCGTTGTTACAATTGCGGGCAAGAAACGGTGGCTCTGGCGAGCTGTTGATCAGGAAGGCTTCGTTATCGATGTTCAAAGCCGCAGAAATGCCAAGGCAGCAACGCGCTTGATGCGCAAGCTTCTCAAAAAGCAGGGCCACGTGCCGCGCGTCATGATCACTGACAAACTTTGATCATACAACGCCGCGAAACGGCAGGTCATGCCGAGTGTGGAGCATCGCTCACACAAAGGCCTCAACAATCGGGCCGAGAATTCACGTCAACCCATCCGAAGACGAGAACGAATGATGAAGCGTTTCAAGTCAACGCAACAGCTTCGGCGTTTCGTTTCCATCCACGATCCTGCCGCCAACCTGTTCCACTTTCCTCGCCAAAGCGTCAGACTCCTCGCAATCGTTCATCATCGGCTACAGCTCCTCGCCTTCCCGATTCGGACCAGCCATGACAAGGACGTCATCACGAAGTAGATTCACGATCATTTACTTTTATATTTTTATCGAACGCGGGCAGTTAGTGACGAAAGTCTATACATTTATCATTCGAATTTAGCTTTCCACACGACATAAGGAGACCCTAGTCATGTCGGATAAACCTAAAAAAGGCATCGCTCGCCGTGATCTAATAGTGGCATCCATTGCCACGGTCGGCGCCGCGGCCGCCGCCCTCGCGGCCAATGCTGGCACTGCGGACGCCCAGGACTCGGCGACTTCCTCTGCCAGCCCAGCACCGGGTGCGCCATCAGCGACGGTTTATACCGGCGATGTGATCGAAGGCAAAAAGGTCGTCAGCGCGCTCGACGTTGGCGACCTGGAGCACGGTAAGAAGCACCTTTTGTATTTTCAGGGCGTTGAGATGCCGACCGGACAGTACTGGTATGTGTCTGTGACGGTCGCCAAGGGAGCAAAGCCGGGCAAGCGCGGCGTCCTGACCAGTGGCGTGCATGGCGACGAGATGAGTTCTGTGCATACGGTCCAGACCGTGATGAACCAGCTCGTTCCAGCGGAGATGTCGGGCACAGTGATGGCGGTCACGGACGTGTCCCGCCCAGCCATGGAATGCATGCAGCGCAGATGGCCCAACCAGGGCAGAGGCATTGATCTGATCGATATGAATCGGGAGTGGCCCGGGAATGAGAACGGCGCCACCGCACCCAGCCGGCACGCCTGGCTTCTGTTCAACCGGCTCCTCCGGCCGAACGCCGACTTCGCGATCGACTTCCACACCGGGACAACCGGATTCGAAGTCACCGCATTTAATATCGGCGGTATGGATGTGCCCGAGGTCAAGGCGATGGTGGAGCTCTATCCCGTCGGCCAGATCTTCGACAATCATGTATATCCCGGTGTCCTGCACAACGCGTTTATGGACGTGGGCATCCCGTCCTTCACGCCGGAGATCGGCGCTGCGCGCGTCCTGGACTTCGACATGATCTCGATGTTTACTGAAGGCACGATGAACGTCCTCAAGCATCACGGCATCGTTGCCGGGCCAATGGGACGTACAGGCAAGGACGTGACTGTCTTTGTCGGTAACAGCGCGTTCCCGATCCTGGCCACGGCTGGCGGGCTCGTTGAGCATTTGGTCAAACTCAACGACAAGGTCGAAGCCGGACAGAAGGTTGCCATCCAGCGCGATAGCTTCGGCGAGGTGGTTGCGGAGTATGCAAGCGGCGTGGCCGGAGAGATAACGGGCCAGCGCAGCGATGCAATGTGCGAGCCCGGCAACCCCCTGGTATTCATCCTTTTCAACAAGCCGGGGCCGGAGGGTGTTGAGACTTATCCCGAGTGAGTTCACACCTGCCGAGGCGGCTAGGTGAACTGATGAGCGATCTTGATCGCGGCAATCCAAACGCGTCGCCGAAGCGGTGCTCTATGGTGAAATTCGATATCGCCAGACTGGAGGCCGCAGCGACAGATTGAGCCTGACCGTGCTCGTAGGATCCTAAGCGGTGTTCTCAGGCCACGGCCTTGAGTTCGGGGACGCGGATGTAGGCCCATGGCAAGAGCTCGTCGATCTTGCTGTTCGGGTAAATGCTCCGTGCAAGGGCTCGTGTCGACCAGACTGCCATGATGGATGCCGCGATACATTATTTCTATACCGTTATCGCTGCGCCCGCGCAGAAAACTGTGCCCTTGAATTCGTTTGCCGACTTAGTAACCAGAATTGGTTGGGTGGTGTTGGCGCCGCTTAACCGCGTCACCCGGTAGCTCGACCCGTTCAGGCGCCAAAAGCATGAGACGCCCTGTATCCGTAACAGCAACGGTGTGAACATAAAAATAGGTAGGTAGGTCATCGTTGCTTCCATGACAGGGGAAGGGGCCGAAACGATAACCAGATTGGCACAGCGGCCAATCCAATCGATATGTCTGTGACCGTGCATAAGCACGGCGCGGTTGGCGAGCGGTTTCAGCTGGCGAACGAACCAGTTCCCATTGATCAGAGCGGTCCCGACGCGCTCAGACAGTGCCTTTGCAGCCCGAGGATATTCGACAACATGGTGGTGAAGGGCGATGATCCAGCCCGCACGGGGATACTGTGCAATGGTGATTTCTATTCCTCGCAACTGCTCCGCCGAAATCGTTCCCAATGCATTGGTGAAGGAAAAATGTGTGGGCGCGTTTGAGTTCAACAAGATAATCCCCAGTCCGTCTTCCTTGTCTGGCGGTAGCACCATCGGAAAGAGCGTGTTCCAGATTTCGCTCAAATCCTTGAACAGAAATGGCCGAGCAGTATCAGAAAACCGCGCCAACTTTACAAAATGCGGAGCCATCGCCTCGTTAAGGGTTCCGCCAATTTTTGTCTTTGCGTGGTCTACGATGCGAACGCGATCGCCTTGTAACGACGCGATTGCATTCAATGCGCGGATTTGCCGAAGCTTTGGGTTTGGGCTAGTGGGGAGTTCCATACGAGCGGGATTGGCACGGTCGACGATGTTGAGATCATGATTGCCCGGAATCATCAGGATGCGATCCGCCAGACGCGGGTGGGCGGCTAGTAGATCCGTAAATTCAGACCACTCGGCGGAACGACCTGCGTCCGTCATATCTCCCGTAATCAGAATTGTGTCGAGCGGTTGGCGAGCATCAATTCTCTCGATTTGATCCAGTACCCTGCCCAACCGTTCATTGCCCTGCGGACCCATTCTCCCGCTTTCAATCCTGAAGCCATAACGTTCGCCGACAACGTGAATATCCGATAGATGGGCTATTCGCCATGTCTTGCCATTGGTTGGGGCAACGTCAAAGCTTTCCAGATCTAGAGGCTGATCCATCGTTCCATCAGCAACGGCCCATATCAGAGCACCCGCCGCGAGATATCCGCTCACGAAGACAACACTGTTGGCAAGCGCCACGGTGATCAGTTGCTTGAAAGATCCGATCTCACGGATGTCGCTAAAGAGCTCGGCCTTTGGCCAGATTGCATGGAGTATTATAAGTGAAAAGCAACAGATCACGACGCCGGCCACTATCGACGTGACCGACCTAATCTGCGCCCGGCTCGATGCAGTGGTACTTCCTTCAGGAAAGAAGAGTTCAACAAGATGTCGGACCCCTTCACGGCAAGCCGTATATGCAGGCTGGACAACAAGTGAAGCAAGCGACCAAAAACTTGTTTCCACGAGCCTAAACAAAGCACGCCATCCATACCAGGCGGCAAGGGCGAGCAATACAAGCGCAGACGCGGGCCAGAGACCGGAAAATGGAGATGTGATTTTTCCGGATACCATGTTGATCCAGGCGGATACGATCATCGGAGCGAGCCCTAACGCAAGGCCAGGAAGGATGAGAAGAAATATCCACGCCACGATCAACTTTGGAAAGCTCAGCTCGACGAGGAGACTGCCCGCCAGCGCGAGCATCGATTGGCTCTTCGGACTGGAGGCGTCGTCCTCAATATCACCACGACGGGGATCAATACTGAATTTCATGCCATTTTTCCGAATTCCGAAGTATTGGGTAAAGCGTAAAACGCTTGCATTGACTCTGCCACCACATTTTAAAATGACTTCTGATTATCTACCGCGGTGGAAGATATCTTAAATTAGCACGCACCCCAATCGGGCGAGCGCATGCAGATATACGACTGCCAAACGCGGCCAATGGTTGGATTGGAGGACTAAGTAGTGTATTCGGCGATTTCGAAAAATCCAACAGGAATGCCATCTGTACCGCAGTCGCGGTGCGTCAGAGAGCAGAGCAACCGCCGCCCACGCTAGTACAAGAGCCACGCAATTCCGACCGCAACAGCAATACCGAATAAAATCATCACTGTGAACGCGCCGACGTTGACACCAAGTTTCTTTAATTGCTTGTCAATATCATCAGGCATGAAGAATCCCAGACAGTAGTGTGGAAAACCCCGGTCCACTCACGACCTGGTATGCGCTTCCAACGCATTATAACAAGTTTTCGCCCAATGGCTCTTGTCGTGGAGCCTCAACAGGTTGTCCCGGTTTTGAGCGACGCGGCTGATTGGCGGCTTTGAGTTTAGGCTGCCGTGCGGTCTGCCTGGTCGCAGGGACCGTTGTCGATCATGACATGAGTGACTGCCGAGACTGGCTTATAATAATCGCATGGCTTCAAATACTGCTCTTTTCGGCGGCTCAGCCTTGATTGCGTCTGCCCTAACAGGGTGCAACGTAGATGGTGCCGTCGTTACGCCGATACCGGCATTGATTTCGGCCTTGGCTAGGCGTTGATGCTGTACCAACAACCGCTCCAAGAAGCGCACCACCGGCGGCGCCTCCGACCGTGCTTCTCGTATTTTTCCCAATAGCCTGACCGGCAATTGCGCCCACACCAGCACCCACTACAGCGCCCGTTCCAGCACGCCGGTCCTGTTCGTTTGTTGCGCAAGCCGAAAGCAATGCGGCTGCAGCAACGACCACAACTGCGACATTAAATGCCTTCATCACGATCTCCTCCATGGCCTGACCCCGACAATGCTCTTCGTCCACGCCTGACGTAACTGTCAAATCGGTTACCATCGCAACTGCAGGCGCCCAATCGTCAATTACGATCAGTTATCAAGGATTGCCTATCTGAAAGAAAAGGACGCTCTGCCTAGCTATAGGATTCTTGGCCAATAGAAGGGATCTCATATCGGCCGAAGATGTTGTCACATGAACGTTACGTCAGCGTTTCTGACTAGCGCCAGTTGTGCGGCCTTCAATATTGATCTTATGCGCGCCGGTATCGCCAGCAGGCGCGGAACTAAGAGGCCACCGCCGCGAATTTGGAACGGCGCAAGCTTGTTAATGTGCTGCCAGCGAACGGCCAGCTGGTTTAGCAAACACGACACACTTTGAGGAAGGCTCCATTAAATACAGTGCGCATCGAATCTTATTGGCAAAATACGCCCGAACGTTTCCGCCCATGACCGCACGGTTTGGTGAGAAACGATGACACCGCGTGCGGCCAGTAAATCCTCTACCATGCGCAGGCTCAAAGGAAACCGGAAGTAGAGCCATACCGCGTACGCAATGATCTCGGAGGGAACCGATGGCGACGATAAAGCCGATCACGGGAAGGCTGGGTCACGCCCGATTATCCCACATTCAAATCAAGCCAACGTTAAATTTACGATGCACCGACTATTGGTGGAGACATTTTGTTGAGCAAGGAAGATCATTGTTAACCACCAAGAGTGGAGGGGCGGCTTACTATTGGTGTACCATGAATGCCAGTACCAGCTTCCACGCTAACAAAACGAGGACAACAGCTACGATAATTGCTGTGCTGCTTCGCAACATAACACGACCTCCCAATGAACTGATGTTCAAGAATATCCAGATAAAGATTCTCAGCAATATATTCACCAGAATACGCCTGACCTCCACTGGTAGCAACAATGCCCCAAGCTTTGTCGTTGCAGACTTACCCCGAGCGCAGCCGTGATTTGCCTCCGGCGCAAAAGATCCGGTGGCCGTATCGGAGCGAACGTTCAAGTGGGATAAGTGCCACCAAGAATTAAGTGGACACTTAGGCAGGGTTCCACGTCAGGGAGTGATGGAGAGCGGGAGCCGGGTCGTCGGGTCGTCGACGTAGTTGGACGAGAAAGGAGAAAATGGCGG
The DNA here is from genome assembly GCF_037994405.1 of Phyllobacterium sp. GTDB lineage: Bacteria > Pseudomonadota > Alphaproteobacteria > Rhizobiales > Rhizobiaceae > Phyllobacterium. The sequence continues at coordinate 1,692 of NZ_JBBNAN010000400.1, read as the reverse complement.
ATTATAGAGGAAGCAAGGCTTCCAGGTAACGCAGTCGCGGAGGTTGCCCGTCGGCGTGGCGTCGACAACAGATATCGTCCCCTCCCCATTACTTCGCGGACCCCAAGTTCGGCGATCAGGTTGAGGGCTCCCCGCGGCGTGACTCTCGCCGCTTTGGCAATCATCGCGGCGGACACGATCGGCCGCGAAAGGATCAGGTCAAAGGCGGTTGGAAGGCTGCTGGATGAGCGCCGGCCACGCAGACGCCGCTCCATCTGGTCCATACCGCTTCGGCGATAATTTCGGCAGGAAAACAATGGCGGTGATAGAGCTGGTCACGAACGTTGGTCATCACGCATTGTCCGTCATCGGTATGACCGGCAAGTTAAGGTTACAGTGCCCGTCCACCCCATCATAGCATCGGCGTTTCGCGCGTGCTCGGCGGGAGTGGCCTCGTCCTCGTCTGCCGGGAGAGTGAACCGGAATACCGCCCCCTGAGGCTCGTTTGCGCTGGCCCACAGCCGTCCCCGTGCGCTTTGATGATCGACTGGCTGATGGCCAGGCCCAGGCCCATGCCCTGGGCCTTGGTGGTGTAGAACGCCTCGAACAGGCGGTCCAAACTCTTCGGATCCAGTCCCGGACCGGAATCCCGCAAGCTGACGAGTACGCCGTTCGAAGCATTTCTGCCGGTACTGATCAGCAACTCCCGCGCCCCCTCGCCGACGCCACTCATCGCTTCGACGGCGTTGCTGATCAAGTTGAAAATCACTTGTTGCAGTTGGACCCGATCTGCTCGAATGAGTGGCAAGCCCTCCGCGAGTTGCGTCCGCACCGAGACGCCGTTCTTCAAAACTTCGGCACGGGTCAGGGCTATGACCTCAAGCACCGCCTCGTTGATCTCCAGGTCCTCCTTCCGCGGAAGCGCCTTCTTGATGAGGGCCCGGATACGGCCGATGACGTCGCTGGCTCGCATGCCGTCGCTGATGATAGCACCGAGCACCTGCCGAACCTCCTCCAGATCTGGCGGTTGAGCGCCCAGGAAGCGCAACCCAGCCTGTGCGTTGGTGACTGCCGCAGCGATCGGTTGTCTGATTTCATGGGCAATCGAAGCCGTAAGCTGCCCCATCGTCGCGACGCGGCTGGCGTGCGCCAGCTGCGCCTGCACTTCGCGATAACGGTACTCGCTGTCTCGTGCTTCAGCTTCCGCCCGCTTGCGCTCGGTGATGTCGTTGAAAAGGATTCCGACGCGTCTGCGCTTGGGGTCTTCGACCCGGAAGGCGTAAACGTCATACCAGCGTCCGAGTTGTTTGGCTTCATTTTCAAAGCGCATCGGCTCTCCGGTGAGGGCGATCCTGCCGTAAATCTCGAACCAATGTTCTTCGTGCCGTGGCGCGATTTCGCGCATCCGTCTGCCGACGGCATTCTTGATCCCCGTTTGCCGTTCAAACGACGGGTTGATTTGCAAAAAGCGATAATCGACCGGCTTTTCATCCTGATCAAACAAAACTTCAATTGTGCAAAAACCCTCGTCAATCGATTCGAACAACATGCGGTAATTCTGTTCCGACTCGCGCAATTCCACCTCGGCGCGCTTGCGCTCGATGAACTGACCGATCTGGCTGCCGATGGTAGCCAGCATGTTGAGCAACTCCTGATCGGGCTGCCTGATCTCGCGGCTGAAAAACTCGATCGCGCCCAAGACGTCCCCCCGAT
>NZ_JBBNAN010000399.1:0-5149 GCF_037994405.1 Phyllobacterium sp. | reverse complement strand
TGATTGGCGGACCGGATTTCGGCATACTTGGTGAAGGCTATGTCCGCCTTTCCTACGCCAATTCGGAGGAGAACATCCTCCGCGCCATCGAACGCATCGAAAAGTTCCTGGCGAAATAGCACCACCTTTATCCTCCCCCTTGTGGGGAGGATAAAGGGAGCCAGAGTCTGCTAGGCTGGCGTATTGGCCTTCACGTTCGCCACTGTCGCTTCGATATGATCGATGAGGCTGTCCGGCAGTTTCAGCCGACCAGCCAGCAGATCGAGATAACCGCGTTCGGCACGGGTCTTCGGCTCGATGGTCAGGCGCGACGCGGTGTAAAGCTCAACCTTCTGCGCGTCGGTGACGGCAGCCGCGACCAGCGCATCGATATCGACCGGCGCGTTCAGCTCATTGGCCAGAAACTCCTGCGTATCGCTGTTCATGCCGGAAAGCGACAGCTTCTCGGTAATGCGTGCACGCTCGGCGTCATCGATATGCCCATCGGCGCGGGCAGCGGCGATCATTGCGCGCACCAGCACCAGGGCGAATTCATGTTCGCCCTGCGGCGCAGTCTCGGGATGGAAACTTGAATCGTCCGGCGGTGGCAGCAATTCACCTTCAGCGGTCTGCGCGGCCTCCGCCGGCGCCTTGCCGCTTTGATAGTTCTGATAGGCCTTGTAGGCGAGCCCTGCCACGGCAGCGAGGCCGCCGAGCTTCAATGCGCCACCGGCGACTTCGCGGCCGGTTCCGGTGCCAAGCAGGATTGCAGCCAGGGCGCCGGCAGCGAGCGGATTATCCTTGGCCATTTGCGTTGCCTTGCCGGCCGTGTCGCGAACCGAGGTGCCGATTCCGGGGATATTGCTCCCGAGGAAATCATCGAGAATCTTCTTCGGATCAAGCATGCGTCTCTCCTCATGGCTGCATGAATTCGCTCCGCTTAGTTAGGAGCGGGTTCATGGCATTGCAATGACAGGAGAGGAATTTGTAAGGCGTGCCTGATAGCCCTACGAGCCGATGTGCTGCTTCTCGCCGCGCTCCCTGGCAAGCCGCACCTGCTTCTGCCGTTCGGCAAAACGGGCACGGTCAGCATCCGTCCGCTCGTGGTAGCAGTTCGGGCAGGAAACGCCTTCTTCGAACAGCGGCGACAGCTTGTCCTCGGGTGCAATCGGATTGCGGCAGGCATGGCAAAGCTCCGCTTCGCCTTCGATAAGGCCGTGACCGACAGAGACCCGCTCGTCGAAGACGAAGCATTCGCCTTCCCAGCGGCTTTGTTCCGCCGGAACATCCTCGAGATATTTCAGGATGCCGCCCTTCAGATGGAACACGTCGTCGAAGCCGAGGCCTTTGACAAAGGCGGTCGCTTTCTCGCAGCGAATGCCGCCGGTGCAGAACATGGCAATCTTCTTGCCTTCCAGTTCCTCGCGGTGGTTTTCCACCCATTGCGGAAATTCGCGGAAAGTCTTCGTCTGTGGGTCGAGTGCGCCCTGAAACGTCCCGATCGCGGTTTCGTAATCATTACGCGTATCGATCAGGATTGTGTCGGGATCGGAGATCAGCGCATTCCAGTCCTGCGCCGGCACATAGGTTCCGACGCTCTTGAGCGGATCGATATCGTCGACGCCCATGGTGACGATCTCCTTCTTGAGGCGCACCTTCATGCGCTTGAAGGGCATCTCGCTCGCATGGGAATATTTGAGCTCCATCCCGGCAATGGCTGGCTCGGCTTCGAGAAATTCGACAAGCTTCTTGATCGCCGCCGCCGACCCTGCAACAGTGCCGTTGATGCCTTCGGCCGCCAGAAGCAGCGTGCCCTTGATGCCAGCCCCGCAACATAGCTTCGCCAGCGGCTCCTGCAGCGACTGGTAATGTTCCAGCCGGGCAAAGCGGTAGAGTGCGGCCACTGTAAAGGGCAGGTTTGAAGTATGATCCGTCATGATCGCATCCAACTACTGTGCTAGAGCTCCAATTTCAAGGGTTATGCGGTATTGAGAGACAAGGCACCGCATATCCATCGTGCGTCCTTCAACAAGCTCAAGATGAGGGAATTGCGGATTGCAAGATAATTATCAACATTGCAGAACTTGGCTCCCTGCAATCACCACCTCCCTCATGGTGAGCCCCAAGAGCTTGTCAAAGGACGAACCACGCATAATGGTAATGCTTGTGAGAGATGCAGGTAGACAAACTGGACAAGCCCTACTAAATCGATTGAAGTTCAAGGCAGCGGAGAAAATGAGATGACCCAGAAGACCGATTTGCTCCTACCCGTCCTCAAGGGCCAGCCGGTTATTCCGGTAATCCTCATTCAGAATGTCGCCGACGCCGTTCCTCTGGCTCGGGCGCTCGCGGCAGGTGGCCTGCCCGCCATCGAGATCACCCTGCGCACGGCCGCTGCTCTCGACGCTATTCGCGCCGTCGCCAATGAAGTGCCGGAAGCCATCGTCGGTGCCGGAACCATTCTCAATGCCCGCCAGTATGAAGAAGCCAGCGAAGCCGGTTCGCGCTTTATCGTCAGTCCGGGTGCCACGCCGCAGCTCATCGAGGCGGCACGCCATAGCAAGGTCCCGCTGCTCCCCGGCGCCATCACCCCCGGCGAAATAATGGCGCTGCGCGAGGAAGGCTATATGATGCTGAAGTTCTTCCCGGCCGAACAGGCAGGTGGCGCGACATTCCTGAAATCGCTGGCTTCGCCCCTGGCAGGCACGTTGTTCTGCCCGACCGGCGGTGTCAGTGTCGCCAATGCCAAGACCTATCTGAACTTGCCGAACGTCGTCTGTGTTGGCGGATCCTGGGTCGCTCCGGAGGAACTGGTCAAGGCGGGCAAGTGGGACGAAATCACCAAACTCGCCGCTGAGGCAGTCAAGCTCGCGGGCTGATAGGAAGCCGAGATTCTGATGCAACGGTTGAGTGCCAATCTCTCCCCTGGCGGGAGAGAACGGATTTTCTTGGGTTTAGCACTTGCTAAATCCTTAGAAAATCCAAGAGAGGGGATTTGTCAAAATCCGTACTCTCCAATTACCCCCTCTCTTGCGATTTCTAGCATTTAGCAAGAGCTAAGATGCTGAAATCGCTTTTCTCCCCTACAAGGGCGAGATTAGCGGCTTTACGATCCGCTGGTCGGATTGAATTTGGCAATCTGCAGGAAGGTAACCGCCTTGCCGGTAAACTTGTTGGCGGTTACTGGCGCATCATGCTTGAACCCGCCAACGTAAACGGTCGTCGGTGCCGTACGCATCAATGCATTGCGGATGACAGCCGGTTCCACATGCGGTGTCACGTCGGCTACTTGCTGGCTCGAGAGCGCACGGTCCGGCACATCGGACGCAACGTGGAGGGCCCTTGGGGTGTCCTCTGCCTGGCGGCGCGGCTTGGCGCCCTTCGCCGTGGTGATCACGCCGCTGTCGAGCATGGCGACTGGGTCACCCTTGGCTCCAAGCATCGTCTTGCGTAGCGATGCCTGCGGTTCAGCCGAGGCCATCTGCATATTCTGCTGAACGGCCGGCTGGACATTCAGAACGCGTCCACCCGTCGTCCCCGGCAGTGTCGGCAGTTTCTGAGCCTGCTTCAGCAACGCTTCCGGCGTCGGATCTTCATCTGGAACCTGGATAATGTCGTGATCGGCGGCTGCCGTGGCCTGCGCGGTCGGAGCCGCAACGGGGCGTTGATCCGGGACAATTGATGCAACCATCATGTCGTGCTTCGGCCCATTGCTCGGCTTGTCGAAGGGAACCGGCACGAGAGCATTGACCAACTCAGCCTGAGCCTTGCCCGCCTCGTCATTCGGATCATCGGTATTGGCTGCAATCAGGTCATTGATTGCGCTGCTGTCGTTCTGGGGCCGAGGCTCCGGCAAGGCCGCAATCGCAGTCGACTTGTCAGCCGCTAGCGCGTTGAGCGTTGACGGTTCTGGCGCCGGCGTCGGAGTATAGTCCGGACGCCGCAAGGGAACTGGAACATTGAAAGCCAGCGTCTGATTGTCGTCCAGCGTTCCTGCCATCGGCGCTTCTGGATGCGGAGCAGCCACAGGTGCGGGAACGTCACGCGTCGGCAAGTCAGGTTCGATCGCCTGCGGCGCCTTGGCTGTCGTCTGTACCGGCGCGGTACCGCCGTCAGCTTCCTCCGCTGTCGAAGCAGGCTTCGAGGCCACGGTCTTCGCCGGTTTCGCCGCCGATGCTACAGCGACAGAACCTTCTTCCCCGGTATCCTCCGCTTCGTCAGCACCGCCGCCGAAGAGCATGCCAAACAGGGTCTTGCCGCTACGGCCGGAGCGAGAGGCGCTGGCGATCTGGATCGAGCCGCCGCTGCGTCTACGCGATTCATAGGCTGCAACCGCCTGCTCATAGCCTGGCAACGGCTTGCCATCGGACGGGATATGCAATGTCTTGCCATCCGGGAAAACGGTCAGCAGTTCCTTGCGGCTCATGCGCGGCCAATGGCGGACATTGCCAACGTCGGTATGCACGAAGGGTGAACCAGAAGTCGGGTAGTAACCGACACCGCCGGCCTGGAATTTCAGCGCCGTATAGCGCAGCGTCTGCAATTTCACGCCAGGCAGATACCAGTCCATCGCCTTGCCAAGCATATGCTGGCTCTTCTCGGCAACACCGCGCGACCGGGAGCGCAGCATGGAATTTGTGGAGGGAGAGCGGTAACCGCAGATGACGTGAATGTAGTCCCGGCCGCCAGTAGCCTGGTAGATCTGCCAGACCAGGTCGAACAAACGGGGGTCCATCTTGGTCGGTTCATTGCGACGCCAGTCGCGTAGGAAATAGTTGAGTTTGTTCAGGGCGTCCTGCTGGAAACGGCCGTCCTTCTTGAAGGTAATCTCGATACGCTCATTTGTATGAACCGCGTAGAGCTTCAAGGTGCGGGTTTCGGCACTGGCTTGTACCGGGGCAAACAGTATCGAGGCCAGAGTCAGGAAGAACGCAAACAAGCCGGTGCGCACAAAAAAACCCACCGTCGGTCCGCCGTTCCTGACATGATTCATATTTGACAATTTCGTCCCAACCTTGACCGTTTATTCCAACCCCCGAACAGCTGGATTATCCGATTTAATGGTTAATGGTCGCTTTATTGAAGAACAAATACGTTGAGAGCATGGCAAAAACTCACGCAAAATCCATCGTTTTATGACATGGTCAACGGGTTGTTAACAGCACAGTTA
>NZ_JBBNAN010000398.1:0-5261 GCF_037994405.1 Phyllobacterium sp. | reverse complement strand
TCTTATTGCCGAGACCCGTGTGCCTCGCCTCTAGACCTTGGCAAAACCGTCTCCGTCGATAAATCGCCCGCCCGACCTTTGTCGGTGTGTGTTTAAGCTTGCAAAGTTTCAACGGAATTACGCTTTGTCAGAGTTCTCCGGCAAATGAGTCAGACTTTTGCAGGTCGTTACAACTATGCCTGCGCAGCGTAGGTATTAAGATTTTGGTGCAGTGTCTCTAGTAACCTGTCCCGCAGAGGATCACGTGTATTTCGGACCCATGCCACTGTAAGTGGCAGTTTGTTCATCGCGGCACCATTTTCTGCCTTAAGAGGTAAATACCGAACCCCACTGACAGCAAGACGCGAGGTCCAATGGGGCACAATCGCCAATCCGAGCTGCGCGGCGACAAGGTTTACGATAGTTTGTTTCTCTTCTGCCAATTGAGCAATCCGCGCCTGGAGTCCTGCCTCGGTGAAGAGTTTGATCGTCAAGTCGTGACTATGCGGCCGAGACCGCCGTTCAGGGACGATCAATGGTTCATCGGCAAGGTCGTGAATTGACACGCTGCTCCTGTCTGCCAATGGATGCTTCGTTGAAACCGCCACGACGGCCGTCTCATGAAAAAGAAACCTCATGGCAAGATTGCGATCAATGATCTCCGGTGGACGTATGAACGCGAGGTCCAGGCGTCCTGAAAGCAGTTTTGGGATCAGCCGTATCGACTTGTCCTCAAGCAATTGAACAGCGATATCGGGGTTGCTCTGACGAAAATCATGCAACATCAAGGGAACCAACCCCGCCGCCGCGCTGTCGATCGCACCCACACGCAAAATCGAACTCTGATCCCGGCGCTCTGCACGAAAATGTGCCGCGACTTCGTCGGCGCGGGAAAGAATTTGTCTGGCTTCCGCAAGCAGGTGCGTCCCGTCGTCAGTCAGAGCCACATTCCTCGTGGTGCGCGCCAGAAGCCTGGTACCGAGCGAATCCTCGAGCATGCGTATCTGACGCCCAAGTGAAGCAGGAGAAATTTCGAGTTTATGCGCTGCGCGACCAAAATGCATTTCTTCGGCAACAGCAATAAAGCAGCGGAGTTGATACAGTTCCAAAACATGCCTCCCACCGCGGATTATACCATTTTTTTATATAATTCCATATGCGTTGAAGATTGGGCCCTCCGGTCAGTAATGTGTCCAGAAGCGCAGGAGGTGCGCTTTCATCATTTCATGATCAGGGAGGTAACCGTCATGACCAGTGACCTGGAAACGCGCGTCATGCGCAAAGTTTCACTGCGCATCGTTCCATTTATCATGCTCCTTTATTTCATCGCCTTCATCGACCGCGTTAACATTGGTTTCGCGGCACTAACGATGAATAAGGACCTGGGGTTCTCACCAACGGTATTTGGCTTCGGGGCAGGGATTTTCTTCCTCGGCTATTTCCTGTTCGAAGTCCCATCAAATCTTATCCTCAACAAGGTAGGCGCACGGATTTGGATTGCCCGCGTAATGATTACATGGGGTCTCGTTTCAGCTTGCATGGCTTTCGTCCAAGGCACGACCAGTTTCTATAGCCTGCGTTTTCTGCTCGGCGTCGCCGAAGCCGGATTCTTCCCCGGCATCATCCTGTATCTGAGCTTTTGGTTCCCGGCCCGTCGCCGCGCTGCCGTAACAGCACTGTTTATGGCGGCAGCACCGATTTCAACGGCGTTGGGATCGCCAATATCCGGGGCGCTAATGGAAATGCATGGCCTTTTCGGACTTGCCGGATGGCAGTGGATGTTTCTGATCGAAGCACTTCCGGCGGTTGTCCTCGGCGTAGTTGTACTCTTCTATCTCACAGACAAGCCCGAAAAGGCAAAGTGGCTGGCCGATGACGAGCGCGAATGGCTGGTTGGCACAATGAAGGCGGAGCAGGCTGCAAAGGGTTCGGCTGCCGCTCACAGCATCTGGCGTGGCCTTGCCGATCCTCGTGTGCTCGCGCTGTCTCTTGTCTACTTCGGTACGTCGGCGGGGCTTTATACCTTGGGTATCTGGGCACCCCAGATTATCAAGGAATTCGGCCTTTCGTCGCTTCAAGTCGGATTTCTGAACGCTGTTCCGGCTATTCTGGCGGTGGTTGCGATGGTGCTTTGGGCGCGGCATTCCGACAGGACTGGTGAGCGGACCTGGCACGTCGTCGGGGCATGCCTGCTGGCCGCAGCTGGCCTGATTTTCGCAAGCGCAGCGACGACAGTTGTAGCTGTTCTCTTTGCTCTGGCCCTGGTCAACATCGGCGTAAGCTCGTCAAAACCGCCGCTTTGGAGCATGCCGACGATCTTCCTTTCCGGCCCTGCTGCGGCTGCCGGCATCGCGACAATCAATTCTTTAGGCAATCTGGGCGGTTTCGTTGGACCTTCGATGATTGGCTGGATCAAGGATCTGACGGGCAGTTTTCAGGGCGGCCTCTATTTCGTCGCAGGTTTGCTGATCCTATCGGCGGTCGTGACTTTGCTGCTCGCTCGCTCATCCAGCAAATTCGTCGCCGCAAAGCCCCTCAATCAACACTGAATTATCTCAAAACGGAGAACGCACATGCGTGAATATGCAATTGCCACGATCCCAGCCGACGGTATCGGCCCGGAAGTGATAGCCGCCGGGACCACAGTTCTGGCAAGTCTTGAAAAGCGCCTCGGCGACGTGAAGTTCAATCTCGAAAATTTCGAATGGGGCTCTGACTACTACAAGAAACACGGCGTCATGATGCCGGAAGACGGGCTCAAGCAACTCAGGAAGTTCGATGCCATTTATTTCGGGGCCGTCGGAGCGCCCGACGTCCCGGACCATGTGACTCTTTGGGGATTGCGCCTGCCGATTTGCCAGGGTTTCGACCAGTATGCCAACGTCCGTCCGACGAAAATCTTGCCGGGAATAACGCCGCCCCTGCGTAACTGCGGCCCAGGCGATCTTGACTGGGTGATTGTTCGCGAAAATTCCGAAGGTGAATACTCAGGCAACGGCGGGCGGACGCATAGAGGTCTGCCCGAGGAAGTTGGAACGGAGGTCGCAATCTTCACCCGCGTCGGGGTGACCCGCATCATGCGATACGCATTTAAGCTGGCACAGTCGCGACCGCGCAAGCTGCTGACGGTGGTCACGAAGTCCAACGCACAGCGCCACGGCATGGTGATGTGGGATGAAATAGCAGCAGAGGTGGCGCAGGAATTTCCCGATGTCACGTGGGACAAAATGCTGGTCGACGCGATGACTGTCCGAATGACTCTCAATCCGAAGAGCCTCGACACCATCGTTGCCACCAATCTCCACGCGGATATTCTGTCGGATCTCGCTGGGGCCTTGGCCGGAAGTCTGGGTGTCGCCCCCACCGCCAACATCGATCCGGAACGTCGCTTTCCTTCAATGTTCGAGCCGATCCATGGTTCGGCCTTCGATATCACGGGAAAAGGTATCGCCAATCCGGTCGCCACGTTCTGGACTGCGGTACAAATGCTTGACCATCTCGGTGAGGCAGATGCCTCGGCCCGACTGATGCGGGCGGTTGAGCAGGTAACGGGCTCTGGAGTGTTGACGCCCGACGTGGGTGGAACCTCAACAACCAAAGATGTCACCAACGCCGTTGTTGATGCAATCTACTCGTCGAACGTCTGATCGGCCAGAAATGGATTGGACCGACGACAAGGCTCGCGATGTGCTGCGACGAATTTTCGACGCAGCCGTCGCAAGTGCTGATCCGATGGCGGCAGTTGCAAGGCACTTGCCGCCTAAGCCTGCAGGCCGGTGCATCGTTGTGGGTGCCGGCAAGGCTTCCGCAGCCATGGCCGCGGCGATCGACGCGGCATGGCCTGACCATGATGTATCCGGTGTTGTCGTCACGAGGTACGGACATGCTGTGGATGCGGGGCGAATACGGATCGTCGAGGCCGCTCATCCCGTCCCAGACGCAATGAGCGAAGTCGCGGCTCGCGAGGTATTGCAAGCCGTCCATGGCCTCACGGAACAAGATCTCGTCGTGGCGATGATCTCGGGCGGCGGTTCGGCGCTTCTCGTTTCACCAGCGGGAGAAATGACCCTCGCGGACAAGCAGGACATCAACCGCCAGCTCCTTGCCAGCGGCGCGACAATCAGCGAAATGAACGCGGTCCGCAAGCATTTCTCGCGAATAAAGGGCGGACGACTGGCCCATGCGGCGTGGCCCGCCAAGGTCTTGACAATTGTGATCTCCGACGTACCTGGAGATGACCCGGCCGTTATCGCATCTGGGCCCACAATTGCCGACGCGAGCACCCTTGCAGACGTACGTGAAATCATTCTCCGGCGACGGATTGTGTTGCCGCCTTCGGCAAAAGCTGTGTTGGATCAAGGTCTGGAAACGCCAAAACCAAATGAACTCACGAGTGATGTTCGCCTGATCGCCGCGTCTTCCATCGCATTGGCGGCAGCGGCGGAAGCGGCGGAGAAAGTCGGACTGAAGCCGCTCATTCTTGGTGATGCAATTGAAGGCGAGGCGCGGGAAGCAGGTACATTCATGGCCGGCATCGCTGCATCGTCCCAGCAGCATGGGCTTCCCGTACGCGGACCGGCAGTGGTGCTGTCTGGAGGTGAGACGACTGTCTCGATAGGAGGCGGACGAGCAGGACGTGGAGGACGCAACACCGAATTCCTTCTGGGACTTTGCGTTGCACTAAATGGGCGCGCGGGGGTTTGGGCGATCGCAGGTGACACTGACGGCATTGACGGCACCGAAGACGCTGCCGGGGCGATCGTCACGCCTGATACTCTGGAAAGAGGCCGCGCGCTTGGCTTTGACGCCAAGGCGTTTCTCGCGTCGCACGACAGTTACAGTTTTTTCGACGCAATAGGTGATTTGGTGAAAACAGGCCCCACGCTCACCAATGTCAACGATCTCCGTGCCATTCTTGTACTATGAAGGGAGCGGCCCTTTGGCCGAACGTCCATGTTTCGTATCGCCGCGCAAAAATCGTCGCCACAGTAGGTCCCGCCAGCGCATCATCGGAGATGCTGAAGGTTTTGTCCCAGGCCGGAGTCGACACGTTCAGGTTGAATTTCAGCCATGGGACGCATCAGGAGCACGAACGCGTGTTTCACACGATAAGGGCGTTGGAAGCCGAAATCGGCCGACCGATTAAGTTTGGTTGTAATGTTTAGCGCTAGAATTGGGGTAAATTCACAGCTTTCATGGAGGGTCGATGTCGCGCCTTCTTAAGATCGCTGACTGGAGCGGTGAGAAACGCGGCAACGTTGTGTTTGTGCATGGGTTGGGGG
>NZ_JBBNAN010000397.1:0-2304 GCF_037994405.1 Phyllobacterium sp. | reverse complement strand
CGAAGATGGTCCAGTTGACCACGGGTACAAGATATCAGTTTTCAAGGAACGCCAACGTCCGCGTGCCTTCCGGCTCATTCAGGTCACGGTATTCCCGCCACCTGGTTGCCCGTAAGGAAGTCTTCTTCAGTCAGCGTGCTGGATTTGATTTCGACTCCATTCTCCAAAAGCGGTGGCCGAGGCGAATAATTGGTCGGGCTCAGAACGACGACTAATGCGATTGCCCTCATCATGGACCATGGGCCTCCCATCTTCATTTGTTGCGCTGGGTGTCGGCTGATTCACATTGTAACAATGGAATAGTGCATTGAAATTACTGTCCAAACATCCTGACGACAAGCCCAAACTCTCGAATAGGCGATTTTTGCTGAGAACGTTTCGCCATAATATGTGCCGCTAACTCGTGCGCGGAGGGAAACCAACGCTGCACTGTCCAGCAGCTGGATGACACGGTCATAGACGTCCAATTGATTCAGCTTTAAGATTCCCGTCCGATAGGCCTCAAGTTCCTGACGCTTTTCCACCCGCCTACCAAGGTGGTCGATAAAGGTGACATCATCGGCGACCAGCGCATCCAGCGCCTGGACATCACCCGCCAGCGTGGCGGCCCTGAACTGCCCCTCCAACATGTCGATAGTTAATTCATTCGTCATGGTCACCCATCAATCCTCAGCCGGCCAATACGTGCTGATTAAGAACATAAATCCTAATTTAGTGCCCGTCCATAAACGCCCGTTTTCCTGGAGTTCAGCGGTTGTTTGGCGGCAGAACGAATATTTGACCACGCGAAAACTCTTTCCGCCCGGAAATCTGCGCCACTTACCACAAAGCGATTTTGGAAAATCAACGGGTGCGGTCAACACGCCCCGTCTTGCTCCGTATAGTCACAAGAGCGGCGGCTTGCACCTTTTTCAGAAACGGGCGACTGAACCGGCCTTGCGGTGGACTGTTGATGGGAAAATCCCACGATTGTTCAAGGATATCGTAGTTGTATTCCGAAACGGTAACCCAGCCCCGTTATCAGTCAGTCCGGCCCGCTTTCGAGTTGCGGGATTTCGATTGCAGACTGGTCGGCTGTCGGCGGTGTGCCGGAAATAGCAAGGATCACGAGATGGGTAAGATTTTGCGCATCGTTTCTGAAGGTCAAGGCAACACAAGCTGGACGATCCTTTTCCCCTTGGTCACGCCCAAGGTCGCGTTGCCATTTCCACAACAATGTGGCCTTCTTTATATTGGTCAATCGTCATAGTCGGACGAACCGTCGTTAATGCGCCGCTCAAGTTCTGTCGCGAGCATGTCAGCAAGTTCCGGCGGTGTTTCACCAACGCCATAAGCGCGACGGGGTCGGCCACGTCCCTGCATCTTTTCGTAATCCTCGATACTCATCAGAACGAAGCGAGGCTTTCGGTGCTGCGTGATCGTGACCGGCTCCTTGCTGGCAATGTGAGTTACAGTGCCGATTTGCTGCGTGAGCTCGACGGTGCTAAATGTCCGCATGGCAGAACCTTTCCGTGATAATTCAGAATATATTTTTATTACATATAGCAAGAATGCTCATGATCTTGCGCAAACCGGCAGGCCTCGTCCCCAGCTAAGCTGGTCCACTTCGTCGGGAAGCTCGCTCATCTGGCTCACAAACATTGATCAATGTCGTGAGTTTTCATTCTCACATCTGTGGACGCCCCCGTAAGCGCAAGAAGAATCTTTGTAGGGCCGGTATAGTGGTGCGTAGTCGGGTGGTGACATCTGTCCGGCCTCTGTTGCGACCGTTCATGCGTCGCGGACCCGTATGGGAGTTCGGGGATCGGATCCAAATCATTAAAAGCGCACTCTGGCTGCTTTGTAAGAAACTGGCTTTCCGATCCCGTCTCATCGACTATGCGCCATACCTTCCTTTCGATCCTCCTACGCCTTCGACGCCTCTGGCGGTGAGCGGCTTATGCCGTCGTCACAGCCGGAGCTCCATAAATTCCACCCCTCGCCATAAGCGCCCAAACGACCCGGGCCATCTTGTTGGCAAGAGCAACAATCACAAGCATGCGCGGCTTGCGGGCGAGCATGCGCCCGAGCCACGATCCTTCAGGAACACCACGCAGGGTCGCATGACTTACCACGGCGCTTGCTCCGATGATAAACAAGCGCCGCAGGGTTCGATCGCCCATCTTCGATGTCGCGCCGATCCAGGATTTTCGTTGGCGGTCTGCACCCGGCAAGCAGCGCGAGGTCGCTGCGGGCGCGGCCCGATGGCGAGGTGCTCATCAGACGGGCCGTTGGAGACCAAGGAGCACGTGGGCGGTTTCTGGG
>NZ_JBBNAN010000396.1:0-31622 GCF_037994405.1 Phyllobacterium sp. | reverse complement strand
GCACAGTTAAGGCCTTTTAACAAATGAATCCATCCTTCGAAAGTCTAAAAATCGCTTGAATTCTGAATGAGCAAGATCGAACTGGATCAATTGCATACTGACTCTTAAGGTCTGGTCTCTCGATCTTTCCCTTGCGATTCGGTCCTTCGAAATTGCATTCGCGACAATGACATGGTGCCCAAAATGACTTCAGAAAGAGATAGTTACGCGTTCGACAAAGCAGAAATGGCTGCCTCGAATTCAGGCCGTGCGGCGGTATCAAAAAAAGACCAGGCTGCCCTTGGAACGCTGCCCGAATGGAACCTTGCTGACCTTTATCCATCCGCGGAGAGCAGCGAGCTGAAGGCGGATCTCGAGAAATCCAATGAATTGGCCATCCAGTTCGAGCAGCGCTGGAAAGGTAAGCTTGCGAGCGAAGCCGGCAAGCCCAATGGCGGCGATTTGGCTGAGTCGATCAAGGAATTCGAAGCGCTCGAAGAACTCATCGGCAGGATCGTCTCCTTCGCCGGCCTGGTCTATGCCGGCGACACCTCCGATCCGAAACATGCCAAGCTCTATGGCGACATTCAGCAGAAGATGACCGATGCCAGCACGCATCTGATTTTCTACAGCCTCGAACTCAATCGGATTGACGACGCGGTGATCGAGAAGGCAATGGCGGACAATCCGGCCATTGGCCATTATCGCCCGTGGCTGCTCGATTTACGCAAGGACAAGCCTTATCAGCTTGACGACAAGATCGAGCAACTTTTTCACGAGAAGTCGGTCACCGGACGGGGCGCATGGAATCGACTGTTCGACGAGACCATGACCGCCCTGCGCTTCGAGGTGAATGGCGAGGAACTCTCCCTCGAGCCTACGTTGAACCTGCTGCAGGATGCGGACGGCAGCTTGCGCAAGGCAGCTTCGGAGGCGCTTGCGAAGACCTTCAAGGAAAGCCTGCGCACGTTCACGCTCATCACCAATACTTTGGCGAAGGACAAGGAGATCTCCGATCGCTGGCGCGGCTTTCACGATATTGCCGATAGCCGCCATCTCGCCAATCGCGTCGAACGCGACGTTGTCGATGCGCTCGCAGAGGCCGTGCAGGCGGCCTATCCAAGGCTGTCGCATCGCTATTACGCGTTGAAGGCCAAATGGCTCGGTCTCGACTACCTCAACAATTGGGATCGCAACGCGCCGCTGCCGGAAACGCCGCAGGCGGTGATCTCCTGGACCGGCGCAAGAGAAACCGTGCTTTCGGCCTATCATGATTTCGCGCCTGAAATGGCCGACATTGCCAAACGGTTCTTCGACCGCAACTGGATCGACGCCCCGACACGCCCCGGCAAGTCACCGGGTGCCTTCGCTCATCCCACCGTCCCCTCGGTGCATCCCTATGTGCTCCTCAACTATATGGGCAAGCCGCGCGATGTGATGACCCTGGCGCACGAACTCGGCCACGGCGTGCATCAGGTACTCGCCGCCGGACAGGGCGCACTGATGGCTTCAACGCCGCTGACGTTGGCCGAGACCGCCTCGGTATTCGGCGAAATGCTGACCTTCCGGTCGCTCCTGGAGAAGACCAAGGACAAGCGCGAACGCAAGGCGATGCTGGCGCAGAAGGCCGAGGACATGATCAACACGGTCGTGCGTCAGATCGCCTTCTATCAATTCGAACGCCGCGTCCACACTGAGCGGTTGAACGGTGAACTGACATCCGATCGCATCGGGGAAATCTGGCTCGATGTCCAGAAGGAGAGCCTCGGATCAGCCGTCCGTTTCGGCCCCGGCTACGAAACCTTCTGGACCTATATTCCGCACTTCATCCACTCGCCATTCTATGTCTATGCCTATGCCTTCGGCGACTGCCTGGTAAATTCGCTCTACGCGGTCTACCAGAATGCGGACGCGGGTTTCCAGCAGAAGTATTTCGACATGCTGAAGGCCGGAGGCACCAAGCACCATTCCGAATTGCTCGCGCCCTTTGGCCTCGACGCCACCGACCCCGCCTTCTGGCAGAAGGGCCTGTCGGTCATCGAAGGCATTATCGATGAACTGGAGGCGATGGACGCCGCATAATGGATACCACTGCTGATACTGCACATATGGCTCCAACGCACACGCCTTACGACGGCTCGGCGCAACCCTTCACCATAGGGTTGCAACAGCTCGACCTGAACGACTGGATCGAGATCGACGATGATCTGCTCACCTATCTCGCCGAGAAGCAACGCCTCTTCGCCCTGCATGGCCACAGGATTTTTGTCGAGGAGCCAGGGACGCGCGAGGCGCAAACGGAAGTGCTGAACCTGCTCGCCGCCCATCTCACCGGGCGCTATCCATCGCTCTATACGCGCGACCGCGACACCATCACCCTCACGGGAGGGGACGGCGTTGTGCCGCTTGGCGAAGCGGAAACACCGTACTTGCACCGCGCTGCAAGCCTCGTTCAGGAAGATCTGGTGCTGATGCGCAAGGATGAAGCCCGCAGCTGGCATCTTGCCGCCGCCTCCTTGTCCTTTCCCTCGTCCTGGACACTTCTCGAGAAATTCGGCCGCTCGATGGACGAGATCCACGCACCCGTCCCCGATTTCGGCGCCGGCACCCGCAATGCCGGGCTGATCACCCGCATGTTCGACAATTTGCGTGTCGACCGCCCGGTCTGGCGCATCAACTGGTCGCTGCAGCCAGACGGCAATCTCTACCATCCGCTTGCGAGCCACGAGAAAGGTGCACTCTATACTGATGACGATATTGCCGCGCAAAGCTTTGTCCGCGTCGAACGCCAGACCTTGCGCAAATTGCCCACGTCCGGCGATATTCTTTTCACCATCCGCATCCATCTCGATCCTATCAAGGCGCTGAAGAAACATCCGGAATGCCGTAATGTGGCCGAAGCATTTGTTCGCCAGCTCGAGGCGCTGAATCCTGCGCAGTTGCACTACAAAGGTATTATGACAATCCGCGAACGGCTTATCGACGCGCTCAGACGGCTATAGACGCGCTTTAATTAACAGTAGATTCAAATTTCACCGTAAAAGAGCAATGGGTTGTTTGCTCTTTGTCATCTCTATGCTCTATGGTTTCTTTGAGGCCGATCTATAGCGGCTGCACTCATTGATGGAGATCAAAATTAGGAGCAACAAAAAAATGGCGAAGGCTGAATGGCCTGTATATGGAGAAATAACCGGTCCGATTGTGATGATCGGTTTCGGTTCCATCGGACGGGGTACCCTGCCCCTCATCGAACGCCACTTCAAATATGACAAGTCCCGCCTGGTCGTTATCGATCCGAGCGATGCCAACAAGAAACTGCTCGACGAGCGTGGCATCCGCTTCATCCAGGAAGCCGTTACCAAGGAAAATTACAAGACGCTGCTCAAGCCGCTTTTGACCGAAGGTGGCGGCCAGGGTTTCTGCGTCAATCTTTCCGTCGACACTTCGTCCGTCGATATAATGCGCCTGTGCCGCAAGGTGGGCGCACTCTATATCGATACGGTCATCGAGCCCTGGTCCGGCTTCTACTATGCAAGTGACGTCGATAATGCCGACCGCACCAATTACGCCCTGCGCCAGACCCTGCTTGCGGAGAAGAAGAAGCATCCAGGTGGCCCGACCGCTGTTTCCTGCTGCGGGGCAAATCCCGGAATGGTCTCATGGTTTGTCAAGCGGGCTGTGCTCGACCTGGCAAGCGATCTCAACATTGATCACACGGAACCCGCACCCAAAGATCGCCACGGCTGGGCGCAGCTGATGGACAAGGTCGGTGTCAAGGGCATCCATATTGCCGAGCGCGATACGCAGCGCGCCACCGAACCGAAGCCTTTTGGCGCCTTCTGGAACACATGGTCCGTCGACGGCTTCATTTCAGAGGGCCTGCAACCGGCCGAACTTGGCTGGGGCACCCATGAAAAGTGGATGCCTAAGAATGCGCGCAAGCAAAAGAAGGGCAACAAGGCAGCGATCTTCCTTGAACAGCCTGGCGCCGATACGCGCATCCGCACCTGGTGCCCGACCGAAGGCGCACAGTTCGGCCTTCTGGTCACGCACAATGAGGCAATCTCGATCGCCGATTTCTTCACGGTGTTCGACAAGAAGGGCAAGGTCACCTACCGGCCCACATGCCACTATGCCTACCACCCCGCCAATGTCGCAACATTGTCTCTTGACGAGATGTTCGGTGCAGCCGGTCAGCCGCAGGCGATCCAGCATGTGCTCGACGAATCCGAAATCGTCGATGGCGCCGATGAACTTGGTGTCCTGCTCTATGGCCACGACAAGAACGCCTACTGGTACGGTTCGCAGCTGACGATCGAGGAAGCCCGCAAGCTTGCTCCCTATCAGAATGCAACCGGCCTGCAGGTCTCGTCCGCCGTCATGGCAGGCATGGTCTGGGCACTGGAAAATCCCGACGCGGGTATCGTCGAAACCGACGAGATGGACTTCCGGCGTTGCCTGGAATTGCAAAAGCCCTACCTCGGTCCGCTCAAGGGCCACTACACCGCCTGGACGCCACTGGAAAACCGTCCGGGCCTGTTCAAGGAAAATCTCGATCTCGACGATCCCTGGCAGTTCCGCAACATCCTGGTGCGCTGATCCTACATTCAAAAACAAAACGGCAGCCTGGGGCTGCCGTTTTTCGTTCTGCCGCTTTTTGCCAACTATTCCTGCGTAACTGGCGTGGCGTCGTAACAGACAAATGCGAGTTTGTTGCCGTCGGGATCGCGGACATAGGCACCGTAAAACCCTTCGCCATAATGGGGCCGAAAACCGGGCGCGCCTTCGTCACTTCCGCCGTTTTCCATGGCCAGCACATAGAGCCGATCCACCAGCGCGACATTGTCATCGAAGCGGAACGCTGTCATCACGCCATTGCCGACCGTCGCCGGCCCACCATCGAACGGATATCCGACAAAGAAGAAGGCAAACGTGTCGTCCCCCTTCCTGCCCCATGAGATCGAGAGGTCGTCCCGGTAGCGTTGATCAAGCCGCCATCAGCGGTTCATAGAACCGGATCGCTTGCTCAAGATTGTTGGTTCCCACCATCGTATAACCGATCATTGCACCCCTCGCTCTGGCGACGGCTACTTCACCATTGGCCGCGCACTCATCCCGGCCCACAGTTCCGGTTCTCCAGCATCTTCGTAGCCAACCGCGAGATAGAATGGATGGGCAGTCCGGGTACTCGAAAGAAAGCTTTTCCTGTTTCCTTGCGCAAGCACGTAGGATTCAAGGTGAAGGAGGATTGCCTTGCTGACACCACGAAACCGGGCATCCGGTGAAACATAGTTCAGCAGGATTTCACCCGCTGCAGACGCGGCTCCAACACCGACAATATCGCCACTCTTCCGCCACCACCAATTGCTGGTTGACCGCCTCGATCCATGTTTTGACGTTCTCGGCTGTCTTGTCGGCAAGCCAACGGAAAAGCGTTGATTGGTCGCCACCATGATCAGATCGCATAACTCCGCGATCGACCGGCACAGCACCATAGAGGCGGTTGCAGCGTCATCAGGTTTTGCAATCCGAACAAGCATCAAATCACTCCCAGCAACCTATCTCGTTCTGGCCCATGCAATTCCATTGTCATTCTCTCTACATATTTTGCCGACGACAACTGGCAACTTGGAAATAAGCGGGAAATCACTACTCCTTCGAATTTGCAATTAAACTTAGGTCTTGTTTTTGCTTGATTTTCGCGGCATCAAAGAGGGCATATCCATTGGGAGACAGTCTGGATGAAACGTTTTTGGTTTGCGATTCCCTCAGCAGCGCTCGCCTTTTCCCTTGCCGGCTGCATGAGCGGCTCCATGCAGGGTGGCGGTCCGGCGCAGGTTTCCCGCCCATCGGACGCGGTGCAAGGCCAATGGTTCGACACATCCGGGGTCGCCTTCTCGAATTTCAACAACGGCGTATTCGAAACCCGCGCCAATGATACCAAGGAAAAACTGGCCGAGGGCAATTATCGCTTCGCTTCCGCCAATCTGATCGAGATCGATCTGCGTTCTCTCGCGCGCGGCACCCAGTCGAAGGTCAATTGCGCCCTGGTCAGCGCCGGCCAGCTGAATTGCACCTCGTCGTCGGGCCAGCAGTTCTCCCTGACACGCCGCTCACCGCAGGTCGGCTAGGCGTCCCTTTTTCCGTTGATCAGACCCGAATTGATGGGATCCGTTCTTGCATTTCAGATTGGCATCTTCGCCAAATTATTCATGTCCTAATATATGCCCGCCAATTTTTAGATTCCGAAAAAGAGCGCGGACTCGCAATGGGGTCGGTGCTGTGTCTGTCATATCGTCTTGACGCACGAAACATAGGATGAAGATACTAAGCCCCTTTCCTGATCGAACGCATATGTGGAGCAGACCATGTCCGGAATCCTTGCCAGAATTTTGCTAGCCACTTCAGCTCTCGGCCTGACAGCCGGTGCCGCGATGGCTGATTACACACTCAATATTCTGCATATCAACGATCAGCACTCGCGTATCGAACCGATCAACAAATATGATTCCACCTGCTCGGCCGAAGAAGAGAGCAAGAATGAGTGTTTTGGCGGAATTGCACGCGTCAAGGCCAAGATCGACGAGCGACGCGCGGCTTTGTCCAAGGATGGCGGCAATGTCATTCTGCTCGATGCCGGCGACGAATTCCAGGGCTCGCTGTTCTACACGACCTACAAGGGCGACGACACCGCCGAGTTCATGAACCAGATGGGCTTCGATGCGATGGCGCTTGGCAATCATGAATTCGACGATACCGCCGTCACGCTGGCCAAGTTCCTGGACAAGGTGAAATTCCCGGTCATTTCCAGCAATACGGAAGCGGCACCGGATTCGCCCATTGCGGGAAAATTCAAACCCTATCTGATCAAGGAAATCGGTGGCCAGAAGATCGGCATCATCTCCGCCCTGACAACCGACACGGCAGAAATCTCGACACCCGGACCAACGGTCAAATTCGCCGACGAGGTGGAGACGCTGAAAAAGTTGGTCGACACGTTGAAGGGTGAAGGCGTCAACAAGATCATCGCGGTCAACCATTACGGCTACCTCAAGGACAAGGAGCTTGCCGCCAAGGTTGACGGCATCGATGTGATTGTCGGCGGCCACAGCCATACGTTGCTGTCGAACACCGATCCCGAGGCACTCGGCCCCTACCCGACTCTGGTCAAGAACCCATCCGGACGCGACGTGCCGATTGTCCAGGCCAAGTCATATTCGAAATATCTCGGCGAACTTAAGGTCACGTTCGACGATGACGGCAATGTCACCAAGAGTGAAGGTGCGCCGATCCTGCTCGATTCTTCCGTCACGCCAGACCCGGCCTTTGTGGCCCGCATCAAGGAACTGGCCCAGCCGATCGAAGAGCTGAAAGTGAAAAAGGTCGGTGAATCGAGTGGCGTAATCGAAGCAGCACGAGAAATCTGCCGCGTCAAGGAGTGCAGCATGGGCGATCTCGTTGCCGAGGCCATGCTGGACCGTGTGAAAGGTCAGGGCGTGACGATTGCGATCATCAATGGCGGGGGTTTGCGCGCATCGATCGACGCGGGCGACGTCACCATGGGCGAAGTGTTGACGGTTCTGCCCTTCCAGAACACGCTCGCGACCTTCCAGCTTCGTGGATCGGACGTTGTTGCAGCGCTTGAGAATGGCGTCAGCCAGATCGATCAGGGTGCCGGGCGCTTCCCGCAGGTTGCCGGACTGAAATATGCATTCGATGTTTCAAAGCCCGTTGGCAGCCGCATATCAGATGTTCAGGTGCTCCAGGGCGACAGTTGGCGGCCTATCGATACAGGCGCGACCTATGGTGTAGTATCCAACAACTACATGCGCGCTGGCGGCGACGGCTACAAGATATTCTCCACCAATGCAGTGAACGCCTATGATTACGGGCCCGGACTGGAGCTGGTCCTTGCCGACTATCTGGGCCAGCACACCCCCTATAAGCCTTATACCGATGGCCGCATTACGGCCCTCGCCTCCGGCGCGGCAGCCGAAACCAAGCCAACGGAACCGGCCGCAACAGAAGCACCAAAGGCCGCGGAGGCGACCAAGCCTGCGACGGAGCCCGCAGTAGGTGCCCCGGCTGCAAATCATCATCCGGACACTTACACGATCAAGCGCGGCGACAATTTCTGGGATATTGCCGAAGAGGTCTACGGCAAGGGCATCAACTGGAAGAAACTCGCTGAGGCCAATCCTGAAATGAAGATAATGAAGCTGCCGATCGGCGCCGAGATGAAGGTTCCCGCGTTGTAGGGCGTAGTTCATCCCTTTTGGGATTTGCGGAGGCGCGGCAGTCCATCTGTGCGTGGTTCGACGGGGCTCACCATGAGGGACGTGAGTACATTGAGGAGAGACGTCGCGGATTGGCGCCGCAATCAACAATTTCCCTCATGGTGAGCCCCGTCGAACCACGCATAACGAGCTTGCAACCGAAACCAAATTGTTGAGTAGCCTCCGCTGCATGCGGCCTTTCGCACTCTTGCAATAATGCCCGTCGTGACTAGGTTCCACGCGCAGAAGTGGAGTTATGGACATGGCAATTTCTGGCGAGGCGCTGTTGGCTGTAAAGGAGCCGGAAGACCATCCACGTATTGAAACATCGAAGATCGGCGTCCTTCTCGTCAACCTCGGCACGCCGGACGGCACCGACAAGACCTCAATGCGGCGCTACCTGAAGGAATTTCTCTCCGACAAGCGCGTCATCGAATGGCCTCGCGCCATCTGGCTGCCGGTACTCTACGGCATCGTGCTCAACACCCGCCCGAAAAAGTCCGGCGCACTCTACGACAAGATATGGAATCGCGAGCGCAACGAATCTCCGCTGCGCACCTACACCCGCTCTCAGGGCGAAAAGCTCGGGGCGGCGCTTGCCTCACATCCGGAAATCATCGTCGATTGGGGCATGCGCTACGGCCAGCCGTCGATCGAACAGGCGCTGGAACGGCTGGACCGTCAGGGGTGCAAACGCATTTTGATGTTCCCGCTCTATCCGCAATATTCGGCGACGACGACAGCGACCGTGAATGACAAATTCTTCGAGGCGCTGATCAGGATGCGCTTCATGCCCGCAACACGGACCGTACCGTCCTATCAGGACGAAACCGTCTATATCGACGCGCTCGCAACGTCGATCGACAAGCACTATGCGACGCTCGATTTCGAGCCGGAAGTGCTGATCGCCTCCTATCACGGCATTCCGCAGAGTTATTTCAAGCGCGGCGATCCCTATCCCTGCCATTGCTGGAAGACCACGCGCCTGCTGCGCGAGCGCCTCGGCTGGAGCGAGGACAAGCTGATCACCTGCTTCCAGTCCCGCTTCGGCCCGGAAGAATGGATGCAGCCCTACACGGACAAGACACTCGAAAAGCTCGCCAGGGATGGCGTCAAATCGGTTGCCGTCTTCAACCCAGGCTTCGTTGCCGATTGCCTGGAAACGCTCGAGGAGATCGCCGGCGAAGGCGCGGAAACCTTCCGTCACAATGGCGGTGTCAACTTCACCCACGTCCCCTGTCTCAACGATTCAGACGAGGGCATGAAGGTAATCGAGACTCTCGTCCGGCGCGAATTACAAGGCTGGATTTGAACTTTCACCGGGCTCGCTAGAATCGGAACTATCGTCTATCTTGGCCTCGCCCGATCGAAGGGCGATGATCAGATTTGACGCCGTCAAGCGGTCGTCAGCCAGGGAGACCACAATGCCGTTCAGCGGTTTTGACTTCACCATTCCAGTTCTTGTCCTTCTGGTGCTGGTGGTTCTGTTTGCGGGCGTGAAAACGGTGCCGCAGGGCTACAACTACACGATCGAACGCTTCGGCAAATATACCCGCACCCTGGCGCCGGGCCTCAGCCTCATCGTGCCGTTCTTCGACCGGATCGGTGCCAAGCTGAACATGATGGAACAGGTGCTTGATGTTCCGACCCAGGAAGTCATCACCAAGGACAACGCCAATATCGCCGTCGATGGTATCGCCTTCTATCAGATCCTCAATGCGCCGCAGGCCGCCTATCAGGTCAGCGGGCTGAAGAACGCCATACTCAACCTGACCATGACCAATATTCGTACTGTCATGGGCTCCATGGTCCTCGACGAACTCCTGTCGAACCGCGATGCGATCAATGACCGTCTGTTGCGTGTCGTTGATGAGGCCGCGCATTCCTGGGGCATCAAGATGACCCGCGTCGAGATCAAGGATATCAACCCGCCCAAGGACCTGCTTGATTCGATGGCCCGCCAGATGAAAGCGGAGCGCGACAAAAGAGCCGTGGTGCTCGAGGCCGAAGGCACGCGGGCGGCACAGATCCTGCGCGCCGAAGGTCTGAAACAGGCGCAGATCCTTGAGGCCGAGGGCAAGCGCGAAGCTGCGTATCGTGAAGCCGAGGGCCGCGAACGCCTGGCGCAGGCCGAAGCCAAGGCAACCGAGATGGTTTCAGCCGCGATCAGCGGCGGCAATACGCAGGCGCTCAACTATTTCGTGGCGCAGAAATATACCGAGGCCTTTGGTAAGTTCGCCGCCAGCCCCAATCAGAAGGTCATCCTGATGCCGATGGAGGCCTCCTCGCTCATCGGCTCGCTTGGCGGCATCGGCGCCATCGCCCGCGAAGTGTTCGGCGATACCGCTCAGACCGGCACGCCCCCGGCAACCCCGCCAGCGCGTGGCCGCACCGTTCCCGGCACCGGTTCGAGCTCGTAATGACGAAGCGGAGGAGTTGCATCCATGCTGGAACGTCTCTTCGCTGAACTCGGCCCGTGGAACTGGGTGGTCCTCGGCCTGATCCTGATGATTTTCGAGGTCGCCGCCCCGGGCATCTTCTTCCTCTGGTTCGGCGTTGCCGCGCTCATTGTCGGTGTGGTCGCGATCCTGTTTGGCGAAGCGCTCGGCCTTGGCTGGCAGATACAGGTCATCCTGTTCCTGGTGCTTTCGGTCATTGCGGTCTTCATTGGCCGCAGGCTGATTGGCGCAACCGATGTCGTCTCCGACGAGCCGCTGCTCAACATGCGCGGCGAGCAACTGATCGGTCAGGTGGTGACGCTGGAGGAAGCAACGGTCAACGGCCGTGGCCGCGCCCGCGTCGGTGACAGCCTGTGGCGCGTGACAGGGCCGGATCTTGCTGCAGGTACCCGCGTGCGGATCACCGGCATCGACCACGGGACGCTCGTCATCGAGATGGCCGAGACGATTTGAGAATTCCGCCTGACGAGGCAGCTGGTGCGGCTATCGAGAACCGGAGCGCAGCGGACTTATTGGTCCGTGAGCACCGGAAGCGCAGAATGTCGCATCACATGTCCGTCAGGGTGAATTCGCAAACGTCTCAGGCGGCACCTATCCGCAACAGATCGTGGAAATGCACGATCCCGATCGGGAAATTCTTCTCGGTCACGATCAGCGCGCCGATATTGTGCTCATTGAGCAGAGCCAGCGCTGCGCTTGCCAGCATCGTCGGCGGCACCGTCTTCGGGCTCCGCGTCATGATCTCCTCGACTTTCATCGTCACCAGATTGCGGTGAAGATTGCGCGAAAGATCGCCATCGGTGATGATTCCGGCCAGTGTCTCGTCTTCATTCTGCACGGCAATGCAGCCGAAACGCTTCTCGGAAAGCACTTTCATCGCCTCGGGAATGGGCGTCCCCAACGGCACAAGCGGGATCCGGTCGCCGCGATGCATGATTTCGCGCACATGCGTCAGGCTGGCACCCAGCGAACCGCCGGGATGGAATGTCTTGAAATCATGCGCCGTAAAGCCACGCGCCTCCAGGAGCGCCACGGCGATCGCATCGCCCATCGCCAGCTGCATCAGCGTCGAGGTCGTCGGCGCGAGGCCATGCGGGCAGGCTTCCGTCACACGCGGCATCAAAAGCACGACATCGGCCGCCGTCGCCAGCGCCGAATTCTCGCCGGCAGTTACCGCGATCAGTGGAATACGGAAGCGGCGCGAATAGCTGACGATACCTTTCAGCTCCGCCGTATCGCCCGACCAGGAAATCGCAAGGATCGCATCGTCCACGGCGATCATGCCGAGATCGCCATGGTTGGCCTCGGAAGGATGCACGAAGAAGGCCGGTGTGCCGGTCGATGCGAAGGTCGCGGCGATCTTCGAACCAATATGACCGCTCTTGCCAACGCCGGTAACGATGATGCGTCCGCGTACGCCAGCAATCTTTTCGATCGCCTTGCAGAAGGCTTCGGCCAATGGGCCTTCGAGAGCGCCGCTCAGCGCAGCAAGCCCGTCCTTCTCGGTTGAAATCGTCCGCTTGGCGGAATCAACTGCCGCGGTTTTGTCCAGTTCGGTGTCATTTATAGCCTGCATGGCCGCAACCGTTAGCGCTTTGCTCGGCCTCTGTCCAATTTTTGTTCAGCACACCGCGCGCAAAGACGCCGCAGCGGGCCGCAATGCGAGTGCTTTTGAGAATTCCAGCGGTCGAGGCAGCTAGAGAAAGGATGTTCAAATGGAACCAGTTCTGTTGCCATTTGAACTTTTTTTTCTCTAGTGGTTTCCGAAAACCGGAGCGCTGTGGACATTAAGTCCATGAGCACTGGAAGCGCAGAAAATCGCCGCAGATGTCCATCCGGCGGAAGTAAACCAAGAGCACTCTTAGCCAGTCATTAACCATGCCTCTTTACCATCCCGCAATGTTCGAACTGATTGGCACACCTATTGATCCATCCTGGGCAACCACGCATTCAAGCACCGCGCGGCGGCAGCTTCAGAACTGCAATCAATGCCTGTCTGATGACAGCGTTGCTCGGCAGCACCGTGTTTGCGCCCAAGGCCCATGCCCAGCAAACGCCGCTGCGCGGGGCCGTGCACGACAATGTGCTTCAGGCACAGAACAACCCTGATACGCCAAGCTCCAATCAGGCCAACAGTCCGGTAAACCCCGCCAGCCCCGCCCCCGACAATGGCATTCCTTCCAAACGCTATGAGCCGGTCAGTCCGGGCGCATTGCCACCGGAGGATGACAGCAACAATCTAGGATTGCTTGGCGTGCCTAGCAACACCGGATCGCCGCCATCGGGACCCGCTGACAATAGCGGCGGCCTTAACCCCGAATCGGCCGCGCCTCCCGGTGAAACAATCCCGATCCCTGTGGAGCGACCCGCCACGCGAACAACCCGCGCCCGCCCGGGCACGACGCTTGGCAATGGCTCCCGGGAAGCCCTCGACCAGGAACAGACCGGTTCGATCGCCAATGCTCCTATCGAGCAAAACAGGGAAGCCAATCCTCCCGCTGAACGCACTGCCCCGGATAACCTGCCCGAACCGGCGATCGAGCGGCGCACGATACGCCCCGACCCCGAGCCCTTTGCGCCGCTCGGCATCAGAGCCGGCACAGTCACTTTGCGCCCATCGATCAGCACGGGCCTGCGCGCCACGACCAATGCGGACGGCACTTCGGATGGCAGTGGTGCTTTACTTTCAGAAACCCGCCTGCGCGCCCGCGCCACCACCGACTGGGCGCGCCATTCCGCCTTTGTCGATTTCGACGGTATCTACGACAAGTCCATCTCGGGCGAAGAATTTTCAGCTCCCAATGCGGGACTGCGCGGCGGCATCCAGCTCGACCTTGGCGAACGCACCACGGTGAAGAGTGAAGGCGGCTATCGTATCCGCCAGGAGGACCCGAGCGCGCCAACCACCATCGTTGGCACCTCAAACCGTCCTATTGTCCAGCAACTCGACGCCAGCCTCGGCGTACGCCACGAGTTCGGCAAGTTCTTTGCCGCCGTGAAGGGCAGGCTCGACCGCACCACCTACGGCGATGCGGAATTCTCCGACGGCAGCACGATCAGTCAGAAGGACCGCAACAACAACTTCGCCAGTGTTACCCTTCGTGGCGGCTTCGAAATGTCCCCGGCCATCAAGCCCTTTGTCGAGGTGCAGCTTGGCAAGCTGATGTATGACGAAGCCGTTGATTCCAACGGTTTCCGCCGCTCGGGCCCACGCACCGGCCTGCGCGGCGGCGTCGAGATGGATTTCGGCGAAAAGCTCGCCGGCGAATTCGCCCTCGGCTATCTGCGCCAGGACTTTGACGACGAACGGCTCGCCGCAGTCGATGGTCTTAGCATCGATGGCGCCATCAGATGGTCGCCGCAGCGCGGGACCGATGTCAGCCTTGGTCTGCTGACCCGCATCGAAGGTGCAACGGCGCCGAACGATAGCGGCTCGATCTTCTACGAAGGCACGCTCGGCGTTAAGCGCCAGGTCCGATCGAACCTCGATGTCAATGCGACCCTGATAGCATCATTGCGTGACAACAAGGATGGCACTGGCTTCGACAAGGGCTTTGGCGCGCAAATCGGCGCCACCTACTGGTTCAACCGGTTCTTTGGATTGGATATCAGCGCCCGCCATCAATTCACACACAGCGAAGTCGCTACCCGCCAGACAAAAGAAACCAGCATCTTCATGGGTATGACGCTGCAGAGGTAGGTGCAACGCCGCCCTTACCCTCCCCACGAGGGGGAGGGTAAGGTGTCGGTCGGCTCAACCCTTCTTGGGCTGGATCGTCTTCAGCATGTTGCCGATATTGTCGATGACACCATTGCGGATGTCGTTGCGCCACAGGGCAAAGGCCACATTGGCCTCGACGAAGCCTTCCTTTGAACCGGTGTCGTAGGTCCGGCCCTTGAAGTGATAGCCGAAGAAGTCCTGTTGCTTGGTCAGCTTCAGCATCGCGTCGGTGAGCTGGATTTCATTACCGGCGCCGCGTTCCTGATGTTCGAGTATGTCGAAAATCTCCGGCTGGAGTATATAGCGGCCATTGATATAGAGGTTGGATGGCGCCGTACCCTTGGCCGGCTTTTCGACCATTTCCGTCAGTTCGAAGCCCTTGCCGATCGGTTTTCCCTGCCCGACAATCCCGTATTTGTGCGCCTCGGCCGGATCGCATTCCTGCACGGCGATCACATTGCCGCCAGACTGGTTGTAAAGTTCGACCATGTCGGCAAGGCAGCCTGCCTCCTCCGGCTGCATGATCATATCCGGCAACAGCAGCGCAAACGGCTCGTCGCCGACAATATCCCGGGCGCACCAGACCGCATGACCGAGACCCATAGGTACCTGCTGACGGGTAAAACTGGTTGTTCCGGGACCGGGCTGGATGCCCTGCAACTCGTCGAGCAGCCCAGTCTTGCCGCGTTCAGCAAGCGTGGCATAGAGCTCGTACTGGGCGTCGAAATAATCCTCGATGACCGCCTTGTTGCGGCCCGTCACGAAAATGAAATGCTCGATACCGGCCTCGCGCGCCTCGTCCACGACATACTGGATGACGGGCTTATCGACGACGGTAAGCATCTCCTTCGGAATGGATTTGGTGGCGGGGAGAACACGGGTACCAAAGCCCGCAACTGGAAATACGGCCTTCCGGATTTTCTTTCTCGTCGTCATCGTTACCTCATGGTGTTGCATGCGATTATTATTTTTACTGTGGCATAAGCTCTATTGGGTGCACAAGTACACAATAACACTTCAAATTTGCCTACAATCCTTTGCGAAATTGGTTCGAAACTTAGGGTCCGGACCTGTTAATCCGGTCAGAATGATATGAGGCCATCTGTTCGGTGTCCGGCCCTCCACCGCTGTCTTCATCTGCTTGCCGTTTCAGGCGCCATTTCGATCATATTAACAGGTCCTGACCCTCATGTTGTCCGCTGGACAATTTCGTTTCAAAAACCCAAAATGCGTGCGAGTGTAAAATAAATATTCTTTGCCACTGTTAATGTAGCCGAACGACATTCGTTTGATCGTGCATGGTAAACCAATTCCTAACTTTGAGGTGTGTATTTTATCGTTTGACCCAAAAATGTGGAAACACAGCTCGAGGAGAAAACAAGAATGGTGAATTCATCGGCTTTCGCCAAACGCATTTTGATGGTTGTTGCTGCAGCGGGCCTAAGTTTTGCCGGCACCGTTAACAATGCGGCCGCCGATGCAAGGTTCCAGAGCTGGATTGCGGATTTTCGTGGAACAGCCATGAAGAGTGGTATCTCGGCCGCCACCTATAGCCGGGCTTTTGCCGGCGTGACGGATATTGATCCGGAAGTCCTGCAGAAAGCCCAGTTCCAGCCGGAATTCACCGAACCTGTCTGGGGCTATCTCGACAACCGCGTCAATGAGCAGTCCATAGCCACAGGCCGCGAGATGGCGCGCAAATATAGCCGCTGGCTCAGCGCCATTGAAAAATCCTTCGGCGTCGATCGCAATATCCTGCTTGCCATCTGGTCGATGGAAACCAATTTCGGCGAGATCATGAAGCGCGACGATGTTATGCGCGACGCAGTGCGTTCGCTCGCCACCCTCGCCTATGCTGATCCGAAGCGGGCCAAATACGCACGCACCCAGCTCATTGCCGCCATGAAGATCCTGCAGACCGGCGACATCGATCGCAGTCATCTGACCGGCTCCTGGGCTGGCGCCCTTGGCCATACCCAGTTCATCCCGACCAGCTACCTGGCTTATGCAGTCGACATGGATGGCAATGGCAAGCGCGATATCTGGAATTCTGTACCGGATGCGCTGGCAACCGCGGCCAATCTCTTGCACAAGAACGGCTGGGAGCCCGGCCGCACCTGGGGATATGAGGTCGTCCTGCCGGCGGGGCGCAAGTTCCCTTCAGGTTCGCGCACGGTTGCCGAATGGCAAAGCCTTGGCGTCGTCCGCGCCAATGGCAAGGCATTCCCGCGCGCCAACGAAAAGGTCACTTTGAAAGTGCCCGATGGCCGCCAGGGCCCGTCTTTCCTGATGACGAAGAACTTCTACGTCCTGAAAAACTACAACAATGCCGATAAATATGCGCTTGGTGTTGGCCTTCTCGCCGATCAGATCGGCGGTTCGTCGGGACTGCGCCAGGACTGGAATCGCCCCTTCACCCCGATTACCATGAAGGAGCGCGAAGAATTGCAGTCGCATTTGCGCGAACTCGGCTATTATGACGGAAAGGTCGACGGAAAAATCGGCGACAGCTCGCGCAATGCCATCCAGGCATTTCAGAAGCAGATGGGCCTTGATCCGGATGGCCATCCAAGCATGGAATTGCTGACCGTCATTCGGAAGAAGTAGAAGGGCGTCTCTGGTCGATCTGCGGAACCGCTGTGGTGGTTCGACAGGCTCACAATGACGGAGCTGCGTTGATTGCAGGAGGAAAGAAATTGCAAGGCTGGCGATTATCGATGCAGTCCACCGATCTCCCTCATGGTGACCCTCGTGAGCTGTCGAACGGCGAACCACGCACCTCTTTCTCACCCCTGTTGCTGTCAATGGTCCTCGGCCTTGCTGGCAGCATGGTCTTCGTCGAAACCGCTGCGGCCAGAACGATCCTCGATATGTTGTTCGGGCCGCGCGAGGTCTATCGCGAAAATACGGACCGGCTCATCGAAGACGGCTACGGAAGGAGGGTCCGGCAGCCAAGCCGGAACCGGCCGGCCAAGCGGGCGCGTGCACGTCCGGCTCCGCTCACCGAAGCGCCGGGGCCGGCCACGAGCGCACAGCAGTCACCCATCCCCGAGAAAATGGCCGATGCAAAGGTGGTGCTCGTTGTCGGCGATTTCATGGCGGGCAGCCTGGCGGAAGGTCTGGATGCTGCATTCGTCGATTCCCCAGGCGTGCGTGTTGTCGATAAGGCCGACGGCTCCTCCGGCTTCGTGCGCAATGATCACCGGGACTGGCCGGCATCGATCGGCGGCATGATCGAGGCGGAAAAACCTGCCATTGTCGTGATCATGATCGGCGCCAACGATCGCCAGCAATTTTCTGACGGGCAGGCTCTGCTGAGTGATGAGTGGGCCAAGGAATATCAGACCCGGATGAACGCATTCCTCGAGGCGGTCAAGAAGACAGGACGCCCGGTGGTCTGGGTCGGCCAGCCAGCCTTCAAATCGAAGAGCATCACCGACGATGTGCTTGCCTTCAACGAGCTTTACCGCAATGCCGCGGAAAAGGCCGACGGAAAATTTGTCGACGTCTGGGACGGCTTTGTCGACCAGAGCGGCAATTTCACCTTGTCAGGCTTTGACATGTCCGGTCAGACGGCCCGTCTGCGCAACAATGACGGTATCGGCCTGACCCCGGCCGGCAAGCGCAAGCTTGCCTTCTACGTGGAAAAGCCATTGCGGCAGATGCTCGGCAATGCAACCTCGCCGGATATTGCTGCAATCAAGCCGGGTGCACCGGTGCAGGCTCTCCCGGACACTCCGCAGTCGCCAATGAAGGTCGACCGGCTCGCGCCGATCAGCCTCAGCGATCCCGAACTCGATGGCGGCACCGATCTCCTCGGTGGCGCGCCACGTCCCCCATCCCCCACTGACAAATCTGCGCGTGACCGCCTCGTCATCGATGGCGTCGCGCCGGACAGTCAGCCGGGCCGCGTCAACGATTTTTCATGGCCGAAGAAGCCGGAAGCAACGCCGACGACCGGCGCCGTCCGTTAGCAGGACTTCAGCAGCGGCAAATTTTCGATATCAAAAATGGACCGCATCACTTCCTGCGCGAATTTCGCACGGAATGTCTCAGTTCTTACATAAGAACACCCAAAAACCACACAAGAATTCGCAATTCTCGTACAAGATTTTCAACCGGCACGCGATTTTTGGACGTGCCGGGTTGAAATTCTATCTCGGCAGAACCGACGATCCCATAAGCGCCGCATCGATGGCATGCGCCGCCTGCCGACCTTCGCGGATCGCCCAGACCACCAGCGACTGTCCGCGGCGGACGTCGCCGGCCGTGTAGAGCTTGTCGACGCTGGTCCGGTAATTCTTGTCGTCGGCTGCAACCGAACGATTACCGCGACGGTCAGCGCGCATGTCGAGCGAACCTGAAAGTTCCTTGACTATATTGTTCTCGAAAGGCCCCGAGAAGCCAATGGCGATGAAAGCAAGGTCCGCCTTGATGAAGAATTCAGTGCCGGCGATCGGCTTGCGCGCCTCATCGACCTCACAGCACTTGACGTGAGTCAGCGTGCCATTTTCACCAATGAATTCAAGCGTTGCCACCTGGAATTCACGGTCCGCACCTTCGGCTTGCGACGATGAGGTGCGCATCTTTGTCGCCCAGTAGGGCCAGATGCTGAGCTTGTCTTCCTTTTCCGGCGGCTGCGGACGGATGTCGAGCTGGGTCACTTTCACCGCGCCCTGACGGAACGCCGTGCCAACGCAGTCCGAGGCCGTATCGCCACCGCCAACAACCACAACGTGCTTGCCCGAGGCGACAATCGGATCACTTGGCCAAGCCACGGACTCGATGTTCTCGCGGCCGATGCGGCGGTTCTGCTGGACGAGGTAATGCATGGCGTCATGGACGCCGTCAAACTCGCCCCCGGGGATGCCCGCTGGCCTTGGTGTCTCAGCGCCGCCGCAATAGAGCACGGCGTCATAGGTATCGATAAGTTCTTGAACTGGCTTGTCAATTCCGACATTGACCCCGCAGAAGAACGTAACACCCTCGCCTTCCATCTGGCTAACCCGGCGGTCGATGAAGTGCTTCTCCATCTTGAAATCAGGGATGCCGTAGCGCAGCAATCCACCCGCACGACTCTCGCGTTCGTATATGTGGACTTCATGTCCCGCACGGCCAAGTTGCTGGGCTGCGGCCAGACCGGCGGGTCCCGAGCCAATGATTGCGACGTTCTTGCCAGTCTTCGAGGCGGCGGGCTGCGGAATGATGAAGCCCTTTTCATAGGCCTTGTCGGCGATCGCCTGTTCCACCGTCTTGATGGAAACAGGTACGTCTTCAAGGTTCAGCGTGCAGGCTTCCTCGCAGGGAGCCGGGCAGATGCGGCCGGTGAATTCCGGAAAATTGTTGGTGGAATGGAGGTTGCGGATCGCCTCATCCCAATTGTCGTTGTAGACCAGATCGTTCCAATCTGGGATCTGGTTGTGGATCGGACATCCCGTCGGCCCATGGCAGAATGGAATGCCGCAATCCATGCAGCGCGCCGCCTGCTTCTTGACCTCGCTATCCGACATGGGAATGGTGAATTCCCGGAAGTGCCGGATGCGGTCGGAAGCCGGCTGATACTTGCTGACCTGCCGGTCGATCTCTAGAAAACCTGTAACCTTACCCATAAAATTGCTCCCCTCGCCTCTCGGAGGGCCACCCATCCCGCACGCGGCTTTGGGCAGCATTGGACCCCATGCCGAGCATCATGACGACGCTCGAAGCATGGAGTGAGTTGACCTTATTCGGCTGCGACACCCATCCGCATCCGCTCCATATCTTCGAGCGCGCGGCGATATTCGACCGGCATGACTTTCACGAATTTCGGCCGGAAGCTTTCCCAATTATCGAGAATTTCCTTGGCTCGACTCGACCCCGTGTAGTGCATGTGGTTCGAAATGAGCTGCACAAGACGCTCCTCATCGTGCCGGGTCATATTCGCCGACACATCCACTCGTCCCTTGTGCGCCAGGTCGCCACCGTGATGGTGCAACTTCTCAAGGATATCGTCTTCTTCCGGAACCGGCTCGAGTTCGACCATGGCCATGTTGCAGCGCTGGGCAAAATCGCCAGCCTCGTCAAGTACATAAGCGACACCGCCGGACATGCCTGCGGCGAAGTTACGGCCGGTCTGGCCGATGACGACGACAACGCCGCCGGTCATGTATTCACAGCCATGATCTCCGGTACCTTCGACAACTGCGATGGCACCGGAGTTGCGGACGGCAAAACGCTCACCGGCCACACCACGGAAATAGGCTTCGCCCTCGATCGCACCGTAGAGAACCGTATTGCCAACGATGATTGAATCTTCCGGCACGATCTTCGCCTCTTCCGACGGACGAATGACAATGCGGCCGCCACACAGGCCCTTGCCGACATAATCATTGCCATCGCCGATCAGATCGAACGAGATACCGCGTGCCAGGAAGGCACCAAAGGACTGTCCGGCCGTTCCGCGGAACTTGACCGAGATGGTATCCTCCTTAAGGCCCTTGTGCCGGTAACGCTTGGCGACTTCACCCGAGAGCATCGCACCGGCAGAGCGGTCGACGTTCTTGATATCCATCTCGATCTTGACCGGGATCTTGCTTTCGAGCGCGGTCTTGGCCTGCTCGATCAGTTTGCGGTCGAGTATATCAACGATTGGATGGTTCTGCCGTTCGGTCCAGCGCGTCTTTTCCTCAGGTGCTTCCGGCTTGTGAAATATCCGCGTGAAGTCGAGACCCTTGGCCTTCCAATGGTCGATCATCTCACGCTTCGCGAGCAGTTCCGCCCTTCCGACGATCTGTTCGAGCTTGGTATAGCCCATCTCGGCCAGGAACTGCCTTACCTCTTCCGCCATGTAGAAGAAGAAGTTGATGACGTGCTCCGGCGTACCCTTGAACCGCTTGCGCAGGACGGGATCCTGCGTCGCAACGCCGACCGGGCAGGTGTTGAGGTGGCACTTGCGCATCATGATGCAGCCGGCGGCAATCAGCGGCGCCGTGGAGAACCCGAACTCGTCAGCGCCAAGCAGTGCCCCGACGATGACATCGCGCCCAGTGCGCAATCCGCCGTCCACTTGCAGGGCAACGCGTGAGCGCAAACCATTGAGGACGAGCGTCTGCTGTGTTTCCGCCAGACCCATTTCCCAAGGGCTGCCAGCGTGCTTCAGCGAAGTCAGCGGCGACGCACCCGTTCCGCCATCATAGCCGGAAATGGTGATGTGATCGGCACGCGCCTTGGCAACGCCGGCGGCAACCGTGCCGACGCCGACTTCCGAGACGAGCTTGACCGACACATCGGCTTCAGGATTGACGTTCTTCAGGTCATAGATGAGCTGCGCCAGATCCTCGATGGAGTAGATGTCATGGTGCGGCGGCGGCGAAATGAGGCCGACGCCCGGCGTTGAGTGACGGGTCTTGGCGACCGTCGCATCGACCTTGTGGCCGGGCAGCTGACCGCCTTCACCGGGCTTGGCACCCTGCGCAACCTTGATCTGCATCATGTCGGAGTTGACGAGATATTCCGTCGTCACACCGAACCGGCCGGACGCCACCTGCTTGATCGCCGAGCGTTCAGGGTTCGGCTTTCCGTCGGGAAGCGGATAGAAGCGATCAGGCTCCTCACCGCCTTCGCCGGTGTTCGACTTGCCGCCGATCCGGTTCATGGCGACGGCCAGCGTCGTATGCGCCTCGCGGCTGATCGAGCCGAACGACATCGCGCCCGTCGAGAACCGCTTGACGATCTCCTTGGCCGGTTCGACCTCATCGATCGAAACGGGCTTGCGTCCAGTGTCCGCAGCCATCTTGATGTTGAACAGACCGCGAATGGTCTTTGCCCGGGCCGA
Source organism: Phyllobacterium sp. (assembly GCF_037994405.1). Classification (GTDB taxonomy): domain Bacteria; phylum Pseudomonadota; class Alphaproteobacteria; order Rhizobiales; family Rhizobiaceae; genus Phyllobacterium. The sequence goes on along the minus strand of NZ_JBBNAN010000396.1, from coordinate 9,374 downwards.
CTGGCTGTTCACCATGTCGGAGTATTCCTTGAAGGTGCTCGGCGAATCCGTCCGCACGGCGTGCTGCAACTTCGCAACCGCATCCGGCGACCAGAGATGGGCTTCACCGCGCATGCGGTAGGCATATTCACCACCAATTTCCAGCGTGCTGGCGAGCACCGGATCGTTGCCGAAGGCATCGCGATGACGGCGAACCGTCTCTTCCGCCACTTCCTCAAGACCAACGCCCTCGATGGTCGTTGCGGTTCCAAAGAAGAACCGGTCGACGAATTCCGACTTCAAGCCAACAGCATCGAAAATCTGCGCGCCGCAATAGGACTGGTAGGTGGAAATGCCCATCTTGGACATGACCTTGAGGATACCCTTGCCGATCGACTTGATGTAGCGCGACACGACTTCCTTCGAATCGACTTCCGGCGGGAACTCGCCGCGCTTGTGCATGTCGAGCAGCGTATCGAAGGCAAGATAGGGGTTGATCGCTTCTGCGCCGTAACCGGCAAGGCAGCAAAAATGATGCACTTCGCGCGGTTCGCCCGATTCGACCACAAGGCCGACGGACGTACGCAGACCCTTGCGAATCAGGTGATGGTGGACCGCTGCCGTCGCGAGAAGCGCCGGGATGGGAATCCGGTCTGGTCCGACCTGACGGTCGGAAAGGATGATGATGTTGTAGCCGCCATGCACCGCTGCTTCCGCACGGTCGCAAAGCCGCTCGACCGCACCGGCCATGCCCGCAGCACCTTCGTCTACGTTATAGGCCGTATCCAGCGTCTTGGTATCGAAACGGTCTTCCGTGTGGCCGATGGAGCGGATCTTTTCGAGATCGCCATTGGTCAGGATCGGCTGGCGCACCTCAAGCCGCTTGCGGCGTGACGAACCGACCAGGTCGAAAATGTTCGGGCGCGGGCCGATAAACGACACCAGGCTCATCACCAGTTCTTCGCGGATCGGATCGATCGGCGGGTTGGTGACCTGCGCGAAGTTCTGCTTGAAATAGGTGTAGAGCAGCTTCGACTTGTCCGACATGGCCGAAATCGGCGTGTCGGTACCCATCGAGCCAATGGCTTCCTGGCCTGTCGTTGCCATCGGCGACATCAGGAGGCGCGTGTCCTCCTGCGTGTAGCCGAAGGCTTGCTGACGGTCGAGAAGGCCGACATCCTTGCGCAGCGCGCGTGGCTCCACCGGGCTCAATTCTTCCAGAATGAGCTGCGTGTTCTTCAGCCACTTCGTGTAGGGATGGCGGTTGGCAATCTCCGACTTGATCGTATCATCAGAAACGATCTCGCCCTTTTCCATGTCGATGAGCAGCATGCGGCCCGGCTGAAGCCGCCACTTCTTGACGATCTTGTCTTCCGGCACCGGCAAAACACCGGCTTCCGACGCCATGATCACGAAATCATCATCGGTGACGATATAGCGGGCCGGGCGAAGACCATTGCGATCGAGCGTTGCGCCAATCTGGCGGCCATCGGTGAAGGCAACCGCTGCCGGGCCATCCCACGGCTCCATCAGTGCCGCATGATATTCGTAGAACGCCTTGCGGTCGTCGGACATCAGCTTGTTGCCCGACCATGCTTCCGGGATCAGCATCATCATGGAATGGGCGAGCGAGTACCCGCCCTGGAACAGGAACTCCAGGGCATTGTCGAAGCAGGCCGTATCCGATTGGCCTTCATAGGAGATCGGCCAGAGCTTGGAGATGTCATTGCCGAAATATTCACTGTCGACCGACGCCTGGCGTGCCGCCATCCAGTTGACGTTGCCGCGCAGCGTATTGATTTCGCCGTTGTGGGCTACCATGCGATAGGGATGCGCCAGCTTCCACGATGGGAAGGTGTTGGTCGAAAAGCGCTGATGTACAAGCGCGACTGCGCTTTCGAAACGCGGATCGTTCAGATCCTTGTAATAGGCGCCGACCTGGTAAGCGAGGAACATGCCCTTATAGACGATCGTCCGCGCAGACATGGAGACGACGTAGAAATCGCTCTCCTTGCCGCCATTCTCCTGATAGATGCGGTTCGAAATCACCTTGCGAAGAACAAACAGGCGGCCTTCGAAATCTTCGTTCGTTTCGATGTTGGGGTTGCGCCCGATGAACACCTGCCGGTGGAATGGCTCGGTTGCCGCAATATGCGGGGCCTTCGACAGCGACGAGTTATCGACAGGAACATCGCGGAAACCGATCAATGACTGACCTTCCGAGGCGATGACTTCTGAAATCACCGTTTCGATATGGGCCCGCTCATCTGGGTCCTGGGGCATGAACAGGTAGCCGACGGCATAGTGGTTGACGGGAGGAAGTTCGACACCCTTTTCCGCCCACTCCGCACGGAAGAAGGCATCGGGAATCTGCACGAGCATACCTGCGCCATCGCCCATCAGGGGATCGGCACCAACAGCGCCGCGATGCGTCAGGTTTTCGAGCATGAATAGCCCGTCTTCAATGATCTTGTGCGACTTGACGCCCTTCATATGCGCGACGAAACCGACACCGCAGGCGTCATGCTCGTTGCGCGGATCATACAGGCCTTGTCGGGTTGGAATGCCTGACGATTTATTGGTTTTGACCGCACGAGTCTGTACGGCCTGAGCGAGTTCAGTCGTTACAGATGGCGTCAAATCCGACATCGTCAATTCCTCCATTTGAGCCCATTGCGGGCGGTCATCACTTCTTGGGACGGAATACCATAATTCCAGTCCCGCCTTGCTGCGGCATATCTTCCGTTTGCAGATTGCGGTCACCATTATAAGGACGGAAGCAGCCTTGCTCACCATCCTCGTTTTCAGTTCGCACAAAATAGGACAGCATTACTGTCTTATTGTCGTATGCCAGAATAATTCCAAACAAACAAGATGGAAAAGTAAAAAATATCAGCATTCGGCGAAATATCATTGCGCAAAATGCGCTAAAAGTATCCCGTAAATTTCGAATCAGGTGGTTTCCGCTAAAAATCCAAGAAAAAACAGATGGTTCCACGCGGCCAGGAATTACAGTTCCCTTTTCACCTCCGGGCGAAAGGCGTATGCGTGTTGGCGCCAACGCGAAACCCGAGGTCATTTATGCATTTTGCTTCCGATAATTGGGCCGGAGCCCATCCGAAAATTGCGGAGAATCTGAATAAACATGCAAGCGGATTTGCGAGCGCCTATGGTACGAGCACGCTGGATAAAGCTGTCGAGCAGACGTTCAATGAGATTTTCGAGCGGGAAGTTGCGGTTTTCTTCGTCGCCACGGGCACGGCCGCCAATTCGCTGGCGCAGGCCAGTATTGCAAAGCCGGCCGGTGTGACACTCGCCCATCGCGGCGCCCATCTCATTGAAGATGAAGGCGGCGCCCCTGAATTCCTCACCGGTGGAGCCCGTCTCCATCCGGTCGATGGCCCGATCGGCCGCATGAGCATCGATAATCTGAAGGCTGCCATCAAGGGCTTTGCTCCGGGCGACGTGCACGCAGGACGGCCAATGGGGGTTTCTGTTACCCAGTCGACTGAAATCGGAACGCTCTACGACTTAGGCGAAATCGCCGCCATTTCGGCGCTGTGCCGCGAAAACGGCCTGCCGCTGCATATGGATGGCGCACGCTTCGCCAACGCCCTTGTCTCGCTCGGCTGTTCCCCGGCAGATATGACCTGGCGTCAGGGCGTCGATATTCTCTCATTTGGTGGAACCAAGAACGGCTGCTGGTGTGCCGAGGCTCTGGTTTTCATGGATCCGGCCAAGGCGAGAGATATGCCCTTCATTCGCAAGCGCTCAGCACAACTTTTTTCGAAATCCAGATTCATCGCAGCCCAGTTCGAGGCCTATTTTGCCGATGGATTGTGGCTTGAGCTGGCAGGCCATGCCAATGCCATGGCGGCTCGCCTTTGCGGCCACATCACCGCATCCAACACCTTGCGGCTGGCCTGGCAGCCACGAGCCAACGAAGTTTTCGCCATCATGGCAAAAGACACGGCCAAAAATCTTCATGAGCGCGGCGCAGTGTTCTACGACTGGAAGCCTCCATATTCGGAAAGACATCTCGTTGACGAGAATGAAACGCTTGTCCGGTTGGTCACCAGTTTCGCCACTTCACCCGAAGAAATCGATCGCTTCGGTGAACTGATCGCATGAAAAAAGCGGCGCTTTCGCGCCGCTTCTTCCTGACTACCCTACCAATCGCTTAGTTGGAAGCCTTCGCTTCGATCTGTTTGGCTTCCTTGTCAGACAGGGAAGTCACAGCAATCTTGCGCGGCTTCATCTCTTCGGGAATTTCGCGCTTGAGGTCGATGTGCAGCAGGCCATTTTTCAGGCTAGCACCACTGACCTCGACGAAATCGGCGAGATGGAAGCGGCGTTCGAAAGCGCGCGAGGCGATACCGCGGTAAAGGGTTTCGGCATTCTCGTCAGACTTGTCATTGCTCTTCTCGCCAGTCACCTTGAGCTGGTTGCGATGAGCCTCGATCTGGATCTCGTCCTCCGAGAAACCGGCTACGGCCATGGTGATCCGGTAGGTGTTATCGCCAGTCCGCTCGATGTTGTAAGGCGGATAGGTCTGGGCACCTTCCGGCTGAGCCAGCGAGTCAAGAATGGTAAAGAGCCGATCGAAACCGACAGTTGAACGGTAGAGTGGGGAAAAATCAACGTGACGCATGGTTTAGCCCTCCTTTAGAGCGACAATGTTTGCGTATTTTGGCTCTTGTTGAGACTCCCTTTATGGCAAGTCTCGCTGAACCAGCAGCCCCGTTATGGCGGCTGCAAAACTTATTTGGTAAGGCAATTCGCCACTTTCAAGGGCGTTCCAAGGGCAGAATCGACAAGGTGGGACCATGGCGTCGCGCCCTGTGGATGAACGCAAAATGAACATCATCTTCGGAATACGTTCACGTCGATGCCTTTATAACTGCACTCAAGGTTGGAAACGATCCAACAGTACAGAGGATACAAATAATGAAGAAAACCGTTCTCGCTCTTGCCGCCACGGCGCTTCTGGTTACCGGCTTCGCCTCTTCGGCGATGGCTGATGGCCGCTACTATCGCGACAGCTCGCCGGCGGTCTATGTCGACGACGACGAGGACGATGGCTATCTGATCCAGGATCGTCGCTACTACGGAGACGGTTACCGCGATGACCGGCGCTACTATCGCGACCGGTTCGGCCCCCGCGACGTAGCCCGCATGCTCGAGCGTCGCGGCTTCCGTGTCCGCGATGTCAATTTTGAGCGTGGCCGTTACTTCGCCCGCACTTCCCGCCGCGGCGAACCAGTGCTGGTTGTTGTCTCGCGCGATGGCGAGATTCTTGAGACCCGGCGCATGGGTGGCGATCGCTACAGAGACCGCCGCAGCGGTTTCAGCATTGAGATAAACCCGGCTTACTGAGTCCAAAAGCCGAAATCGTTGCGGGTGTAACGTCCCTTCCACCCGGAACGTACTGACCGGAAGCTCCCGACAGAGTTTCCGGTCATTCTTTTTTTGAAAGCTCATTTGACCTTCGCCTCGGCGCCTTTTATCAAAGTGAAGCACCGACTTTCGCACTGACTGCAGGCACGGGGTGAGGACCAATCAACTCAAATGATCCGAGCGCTTGTCGAAACCGCATCCAATCCCATCCCCTCAGGCACGCGCGTCGATTCCCTGCCCCTCGCCGGCGGTAAAGAGTTGCGCTATGCGATCACCTCTGCCGGCAACCAGCCTGTTCAGGGTACCGTTATCGTTCTGCATGGCCGCAACGAATGCATTGAAAAATATTTCGAAACCGTACGCGACATTGCTGACCGCGGATTTACGGTGGCAACGTTCGACTGGCGCGGCCAAGGCGCCTCTAGCCGCCTCTTGCGCAATCGTGCCAAAGGCTATGTGAAGAGCTTCGATAATTACGCCTCAGATCTCGAACTGCTGTTCGAATCGGTTCTTCTGCCCGACTGCCGCGGTCCCTACTATATTCTCGCCCATTCGGCGGGAGCCCTCACGGCCTTACTGGCAGCACCGGCCCTTTCCAACCGCATCCGCCGGATGGTTTTGCTGGCGCCACTGCTCGACATCAACGGCAGCCGCACCAGAAAAATGATGGCCAGCCTTGCCGCGAGGACCCTGCGATCAACCGGCCTCGGCGGAGCCTACATGCTGGGCGGCCCGCACAAGATGAAATCGTTTGCCGTCAACGAAGTAACATCCGACGAAGCGCGCTATTTGCGCAATTGCGAAATTCTTGAACGAGCACCGGACCTTGCAATTGGCGGACCAACGGCAAGCTGGATCGCTGCCGCTGCCAAAGCCATCAAGCAAATCAATCGCCCGGAATTCATTGAAACGATCCGGATCCCGATGCTGGTCATCGCGGCAGGCGCCGACAGTGTCGTGTCCACGCCTGCGGTCGAACGCTTTGCTTTACAGGTACGCAATACGACTTTGCTCACGATCGATGGTGCCAAGCATGAGATCCTTCAGGAAAAGGATTTCTATCGTGAGCAATTCTTCGCCGCCTTCGATGCCTTCATTCCGGGCACCGGAGACGAATCGCTTAGATTGACCGGTTAACGACCAAGCAGCTCCAGCGCTTGCGCATGCAGCTCTGGCGTAGCGGCGGCGAGGATACTGCCGGCCTTTTCCGCAGCTCCTCCATCCCAGGTCGTGATCACGCCACCTGCCTTCTCGATGATCGGCACGAGCGCAACGATGTCATAGGGATGCAGCCCGGTTTCAATGACCAGATCGACAAAGCCGGCAGCGAGCATGGCATAGGCATAGCAATCAGTACCATAGCGCGCGAGCCTGACGCTTTGTTCGACACGGTCATAGGCCACGCGCTTTTGGTCCTTGAACATTGCCGGCGTCGTTGTAAACAACGTCGCTTCGGCCAGTTCACGGGTCTTGCGCGTCTCGAGTCGTCGGGTGCTACCCGGGCCCTCATACCAGGACGCCTCGCCGTCGCACATGAACAGCTCATTCGTGAATGGCTGCGCCATCAGCCCGGCCACGGCGTCCCCATCGACGGTAAGACCGGCGAGTGTGCCCCACACGGGAATCCCGGAGATGAACGCTCGGGTACCGTCGATCGGATCAATCACCCACACATGCGAATGATCGAGATTTTCCCCGCCAAACTCCTCCCCCAGAATGCCGTGCTCGGGGAAGGTCGCATTGATCAGCCTGCGAATCGCCTTCTCAGCCTCTCTGTCGGCCTCTGTGACCGGGTCAAATCCCGTCTGATATTTGTTGTCGATCAGCGAAATGTTGCGAAAGCGCGGCAGGGTTTGCTCGGCGGCAACACGGGCGATCTGCTTCAAAAAGGAAAGTTCTGCGACCAAAGTGGCTCCTTACGATTAAAACATCCTCATTCATCTGCATTGCTGGCCAATTTTTTGCATTTTTTTTAGGCACGCAATAATAGTGCACAAAAAAACACACAAAACACTTGACATTTGTGCGACGCAGCATAGATTGGTGCATGGACGGGGCGACCTGTCTATGCCCTCCTTGGGCGTTTCCTCCCTAGACTTGGGCCGCGCTTATGCGCGGTCTTTTTTTGCTTGGGAAGCGCCGCCACACGCTCCTTCCCAATGGGCTATTCCGCCGCGAGTGGCGTGTCCATGAAATAGAAGTCCGGCAGCGAAACAAGGTCGGCCAGGAATTGGGCGATATCGCGCTGCAGCTGATTGAAGCCGGGCTTGCGTTCGTAATTATGTTCGTTGAGATAAAGGCCGCGATTGACTTCGATTTGCAGCGCATGAAATCGTTTCAGCGGCCGGCCATAATGCTCTGTAATGTAGCCGCCTGCATAGGGTTTGTTATGCGCCACCAGATAACCCATCTCTCTCAATAGATGGATCGCTGAATTGGCAAGCTCTGGCGCACAACTCGTGCCAAACCGGTCGCCAATGATGAAGTCCGGCCGCATTCCACTTTCGGGAAAGCGGATGCCCGTCGGCATGGAATGGCAATCCACAAGCACGCTATAGCCAAACTGCTTCCGTGTTGCCGCAAGAACATCCCCGAGCAACGCGTGGTACGGCTTGTAGATCGTGTTGATTCGTTCCAGCCCTTCCGTGAGGGGCAATTTGTGCGCATAAATCTCCTGCCCCTCGCCGACAAGGCGCGGGACAGTTCCTAGTCCGCCGGCGACGCGCGCAGAGGTACCGTTGGCGTAAGAAGGCAGCGGCTCGAGAAACATCTTGGCGTCGAGTTCGTAGGGTTCCCGGTTCACGTCAAGATACGCCCGCGGAAAATGCGCAACCATCAAGGGCGCCCCGAGCATGACGGCTGAAGCAAACAACTGATCGACAAAGCAATCCTCCGAACGGCGGATAGTTTGCGCATCAAGTTGAGATTGTTGAAGAAAAGCTGCCGGATACAATCGTCCGCTATGCGGCGAATTGAAAACAAATGGAATGCGCTGATCGGACGGTTGCCGCAATTCGTAAGGAGGATTATCAGCAAAATCGCGCTCGACGGTCATCATTCACTTCAAGGTTTGCTGCGGGATAGTCCTCACACTCTAGTGCAAGTTTCCTTCGGATGGAATTGACCAACGGCGCCATCCAGCCAACTTTATGGTCTACATGATCTACTTCCGGCGTAGGTGCTATATGCCGTGTTGACCACCTCGACTTTTGCACCATTCGCCCTTATTTCTAGCAAATCATTCACGCGATCTTTACCAAAAAAGCGTTCTCTGAATATCCACAGGACGCTGGCATGGGGATGATCCGGCGCTAGACAATTCGGACGGACTGATGAAGAGAATCCTTCTTGCAGAAGATGACAACGATATGCGGCGCTTTCTGGTCAAGGCGCTGGAAAAGGCAGGGTATCATGTCACCCATTTCGACAATGGCGCCAGCGCTTACGACCGTTTGCGCGAAGAGCCGTTTTCGCTCCTTTTGACGGATATCGTCATGCCGGAAATGGATGGCATCGAACTTGCGCGCCGGGCGTCTGAAATCGATCCGGACCTGAAGATCATGTTTATCACCGGCTTTGCCGCCGTGGCCCTGAATTCCGATTCGAAGGCTCCGAAAGACGCGAAAGTGCTTTCCAAGCCGTTCCACCTGCGCGATCTCGTCAACGAGATCGAAAAAATGCTGGTCGCAGCGTAGGACCGCTGCGACATTCTTTCGTTCTGGCAAAGAAAGCCTGATAACTTCCTCTCATCGCTATTGACGGACACAATTCAATATGGTGTATGCGCCCGTCAGATGGGCGTGTAGCTCAGCGGGAGAGCACTACGTTGACATCGTAGGGGTCACAGGTTCAATCCCTGTCACGCCCACCATCTCATTCTTTGATAATGTTGAGAAATCCGCTTCGGCGGATTTTTCCGTTTTTGGGGACTGACACGCTACTGACACGCAATCTGGCGTCGGGACCGTGTAGGTTAGGTTCAGCTCCTTGAAATAAGT
>NZ_JBBNAN010000395.1:0-3995 GCF_037994405.1 Phyllobacterium sp. | reverse complement strand
TCTTAAAAGGTCTGACGCCTTTTTCCGGAGAATAGGCGCCAGACCCCGACTCAGCGCCGGGTTGGAGAGAAGGGCGGCGCCAGGTCTTTGCTGAATCCGGGGGGGCGGTTTTCAGCCTTTGTATTATACCCCCAATCGATCGGCCCAAATAGTAGCTATTTATGTTGAGAATACGGTGCTAAGTTACTAATTTCTCAGGAAATTGCCATGAAACACGGTGCCATTTATGCGCTGTTCTGCGCCGTGCGTGGAGCAATCGCCTGATGCCCTTGCGCTACGTGCACGGAACGACGTTACGGACGACTGACGCTTGAGGCGACAGTACAAAAAAGCGACGGCGAACTTGTGGCACACCGTCTAATCTTTGAGCCCTGACTCTCTACGGGGGGTGTGTCAGGATCTCAGCTGACCTAAAGATCAGCCATGTAGCAACAATCTATAACCGACTTCGTTCCATCTTGTACGCTTCCGGACAAAGGTGAAAGCCCGGCAATCCAATCGCGCCAACAAAAGAACGCCGAGTGGTGATTTCCAGCTTTACCAACGCGAAAGAATTCGACGCTACGATCGATAACGTAGCGTGCATCCTGATCAACAGCAGCCTTGCGATGCACCGCCGCTTGGAGTCTGGCGCACCGGAAGGCTTTGCAGAACTGGACAAGCGTCTTGCTGAACTGCCGAAGGCACGCGACGGCTAATGAGCTCGCGCCAGGCCCTCGGATGGACGGATTCAAGTCGGTCTTCGTGCCTTTGACTTGCCCCAGCGCTCAAGCTTGCCAGTCGCCGGCGGGCAAGGTGTTGTCTCGATAAAGATATCCGCCTCTCTTGCTGCCTCGACCAAGGCTACGTGTGCCACCGCCGCCGAGCAATCACCGGCCAGGCATTTCAACAGGATTGCTTTCGCAGTCGCCAGCTTTCGCCCGCCTGCATCATCGGGCCATTTCTCCAAGATGTAAGGCGGCATCGTAGGCGGATGTGATTCCTCCCGACCTGCCGCCTTGGAGGACGGAAACAATTTTGAATGGTTTGTAATCTTCCATGCGCTTACACAAGCACAGCAGCGCCGGCGATTCCATTCCATCGATTTCTTTACAGGAAGCTACGCTTCCCGGATGATGTCGCCGTCGTCCCTCTCGGGTATGCCGTCCACCCCAACTTGCGCAACGAAGGATGTTTCAAGGTGGCACCACATCCCAAGTGGGGTATCGCACGAACTGCAATGGATGACGGTGGAATTGGTTACCCCGGTTGGAATATAGAGGTACGTCACCCCGCACGTCGGGCAATCTGATTTGAAGTTGAGTCTTTGCGGCATGGAACCCTCCACGTAGTGCGAACTCAATAGCCTTCCAAAGCATCAGCCTTGGCTCCTCCAGCGGGTGCCCATTTTATGCAAAATGCGCAGAGAGTCGAGAATGAAACTGTGTTAATGGGGCGCGCTACTACAAACTTTGCTGCGCCGTTTTTTCATTAGCCCGTTCCGATCGTTTGCGCGACATCGCCCATACGCTCATCCCTTGGAACCGCAATTGGTCCGCACGCGTTTCGCAATATGCGCAAGTATCCGTTCAGAGCCATCACAGTTGCAACAAAAGAGGTCGGTCGCTATCGGACCATAACATCCGTCGGTGAGTTCCTTGCCCATGAGTGGCCGACAGAGAAGGGCCCGACGCACTTAAAGGCACATATTGCCTGTCTGGATGTGGCGGAAAGCGCGGTCGGTATCAGCGCTGCCCGCGATGCCTTCATCGATGCAGTGAAGGAGTCAGATATCTACGTTTGAGAAGGGCGCTATTAACGAGCTATTTAGTTGGACATTTCCGTACATGCGCGATTTGCCGTTCCCATATGTGACAATTTTAAGCGACACTCCCGGACAGGTCCGAAACATAAGATCTGTGGCAGAAGCCGCTGAACTGCTCGTGCTGTATTGGCCGACGCGAGTGGGTGAGAAACTGCTGGAAGCTCGCCAAGCATGCCAGGATGCTTTGGACGGTAAAATAACCTGCACCCAGGCACGACAAGCCTTTATCGATGCAGCCAAGGAAGCCGGCATCTATGTAGGACAAGAGCACCTTTAGCTATCGCCATCCCGCTTATGCTCGCATACCATCCGAGGCAGTGGCGCTGGTCGAAGTGGTCAGGTGTCGAGGTATTCCGAGATTGCCGATGCTCGGATCGCCCATGCATGCGGTACGTGCGACCTGCGTGCGGCCTAAAATACTTTCAGTGATCCGTCTTTGACGTTCGGGGTTGCATCGATGATAGCCCCGTGAAAACTTTTCAAACCACGCACGCGTCTTACATCCTCTTCTGTGAGGTTCATTTGATATTCGGAGGCAGTTGGTGCTTCATCCTCGTTGGAGTGCCAGCGCCTCTCGATGCCATGATACTTTCCTGGGGGGAGTACGATACCGTCCACTTTAGTCTCAGCGCTGATGATGAATGTCACGCTCCTTGTCTCAACTGTCATTTGCATAACCTTTTTTGACCGGACTTTGACGCACTCATGACCAAAGCGAAATTATCCGATGAGGTCAAAACCTTTATTGTGAAAGCCTTAACATGTTTCGACAGCCCTCTGTCGTTGCTGCAGCCTCCGGACTGGCCCCAAAAGGAAAGTGCTCTTCGAGGCGAACCCGCAAGAAGTTCCTTGAGAATACGGCATCGCCGTTCGATTGCGAGCATTACAGCGGATGGCAGGGAAGGCCGAGCACCGCGAAAAAATTGTCCTTGCCCCCGACTTAATGGAGCAGGCGGCAAAGAATTCGAAGACAGCTATCGTCGTGATCCGGGTGCGGCGAAAATCGTACCGATGCCTCTTCGCTGGCCAAAGGCTAAACAACGTCCGCGCAAGTTCGAAGTGCCTGGCATCTTCCGGCTTGGCGGTTTTGAAACCGCCGTCCCGGCGTTGTCGGCCACCTCGACGGCATTTAAGGAGAGCTCAGATGCCCAAGAACACGATCACCAACAACCGTCCAGGAGGCTTCGGCATTCGGCTGGCCAGTCATTGCTAGCAATGGCGGTACACTCGAAGTCGAGCAGAACGATTGGGATACCGTCAAAAACAGCCCCGCTCTTAAGGCTTGGCTCGGCGCCGATTACCTCTGTTTCAGGTGCAAAAGCAGAGAAGAAGTCGGCCCCGTCAACCGGCGACGGTTACGAAGCGAAAACCGCACGAGAAGTGCTTGCCATGGCGAGCGCAACAGATGTGCCGTTCATGACCTTTAAGGCCGGCTACGGTCTAGCGTCTGTCGCCGTAGGGTTCCTTTGTACCCGCAACAAGTTTAGCGAGTTCGGAAAATGACCAAGGCGTTTCGGCACCGGTGTCATTGGCGATTTGAAGCACTCGTATTGGAAAGCAAACGGCATCTCGGTTTGCAGATGACATGTTCCCGGCAAATCGATTGTCGCCGCGTGCAGTGGCCTCTGCTTTCTCGAACGCGTTGTCCAGCTCCTCTTGGGTGACAATTCCTTTGGCAACCAGCAAACGGTTAATCGAAGCGAGAGCGAGACACAGGCCTTCAATTTGCAGGTTGGCTGCGTGCATGGCGTTGTCCTCCTCGTAAATTTGGTCCAGGCAGAACGGATTCTGCTCGGGGCGCAACGTTTCAATCCATCGCATAGGACTTAAACGTGATGTCATTTAACTATGCCAGCATGCAGCAGATAGCGCTACGTCTGCTCCAATAATTCGGACAGGCTTCGGCTCGATCGATCCGGAATGGCAGAGTGCGATTGCAGCGTTGTGAATGATGCCCGCCTTGTCCGCATAGAAGGCCTTAGATAAAGCAAAGGCCACTTGGATTTCTCCTTTGGAGGCCTTTGAGCCTACGGCACGCCGTAGGTGGGTTAATATGTAGAAAGGTCATTGATGTCTTTTGTCAATCACGACGCTATGACGAGAAAGGTGATCGGCAACCGAGATTTGTTGCCTTCGGGTAATCACAGGCTTGCCAAACACGCGGTCTGACAAGTCCCAAACAGGTTCCTGC
>NZ_JBBNAN010000394.1:0-1743 GCF_037994405.1 Phyllobacterium sp. | reverse complement strand
TCGAAAGCCTTGACGCATTTGCTCCCGTTTTCGAAACGGAACATGCGAATTCTCCGCCCGATTGTTCAAGCCTTTGTGAGAACGATGCTCGACGCCTGGCATGACCTGACGCTTTGCCGCTCCATAGGAGCGCAATTTATCAGTCACGATCCGCTTTGGCGGCAGGCCTTGCTTCCTCAGAAGACGGATCAATAATCGTCTGGCGGCCTTGGTATTGCGGCGAACCTGCACGATTTCGTCAAGAACATACCCATCCTGGTCAACCGCCCGCCATCTTGGCGGAGACACCCTGAAACACTCGATCTGCAAGCGTATCGCAGTCTATGTCGGCCAGCCTCGCTACGCCTTGTTGTTCCATCGTCGGGGCCCAGCACAATGACGAGTTCGGCGACTGCACGCAGCCATTCCTCCGCCGTTGCGGAGTCGTCAATGACAGCCTGCATCCGCGTGGTCGGGGGACGCAAAACGGCGCGGATAAACGCGCGGTGCAGCTTGGCGCTCATATTGGTGCTGGTGCCGACACGGTCAAAAGCCTCAACAATCCATTGGCAGCATCGATCATAAGCCGGCGCCGCCGGATCGCGGGTAGGTTGAGGATAAGTGTAAAAGATATTCTTAAGAGAATTTGAATGTAGCCGTCTGGCGTCAACAAGATCGGCCAGAAGTTGTCATCGAGCTTCTCACTTTGGTCAGATTGTGCCAATCTCGCGACAGGCAAGCCTCCGAGTAAAACGAGAGGCTGCCAAGCATCGGGAGGGACCAATGTCGGAAAACTCTACCGTTCCTGCTCAGCCGTCCCTTTATGACCGGTTGGGTGGCGTCTATGCGATAGCGACAGTCATAGACGATTTCATTGACCGGGTCATGACTGACAAGAGGCTAAACGCCAACGCGGCGGTTGATGAAGCCCACCACCGTGTCGCACCGGCAGGTTTCAAGTATCTGGTGACCGAGATGCTGTGCTGGGCGGCGGGCGGTCCACAAACCTACTCCGGCAAGGACATGGCAACCACGCACCGGCACCTGAACATCACTGCTAGTGAGTGGGACGCCTTTATGGACGATCTCGATCAAACGCTGAACAAGTTCAAGGTTCCTTCTGTCGAACGGGCGGAGATCATCGCCATCGTTCAGAGCACCCGTGGGGACATCGTCATCGCCTAGCCACAGCGATCGAGTACGGAGAACATCGTGGAACGGATTGGCACGCTCGAAACCATCTGCCGCTATCCCGTCAAGAGCATGGCCGGTCAAGAGGTTGACGAGGCCTTCGTTGGTTTCTCGGGCCTAATGGGCGACCGGGCCTACGCGTTCGAAATGGAGCAAGGACCCAAAGGCTTCCCTTGGCTGACGGGCCGCGAGCAAGCGGATTTGATCGTCTACCGCCCGAAGTATGTCGAGGAAGCTGCGACGCGGCTGCCAGCCGATGTCGAAAAGTCGCTCCACATGGCGCCGGGATTGTTCACGGCATATCCCGAAGCGAAGGCTTTCGCTCTTCGCGTAACTTCGCCAGATGGTCAGACTCATGCTGTCGACTCGGATGAACTCCGCTCGGAACTGGAGAAGAAGAGTGGGCAAAAGGTTAAGCTACGTTTCAGTGACAGGAGCCATTGGGACTGCCGGCCGGTTTCGCTGCTGGGCAATGCTTCTGTTGGAGCGCTCGGTGAAGAACTCGGTATCAAAATGGATCGGAGACGCTTCCGAGCCAATTTTTATGTAAATTGGGACGATTCGAAGCCATAT
>NZ_JBBNAN010000393.1:0-5384 GCF_037994405.1 Phyllobacterium sp. | reverse complement strand
CCGGTCACGCGCTTCATTTTTCGCCCTCCGCGTTGAAATCATCATTCATACACAGGAAGAAATCGATTGGCGGCGCGTTGCCGGTCAATTGCGAAAGGAGAGTGTGTACTTGGCCGCGGTGATGCGTCTGGTGGTTGAAAATCTGCGTCAGGCACCTGTCCAGCGTCGAAATATAGGGCTCTCCCTCCATGGTGGTCCAGCCGAACAAGCCAGTGATCGCGTTCTGATCAAACGAGCCCACCACCTTGATGATGTGATCGTCGAAGGCGATCCGCGCCTGACGCAATGCATCCAAACTATCGTGCAAAATGACATCAAGAGAGGGTGGGATATAGAGATCGCCGGTGAAGCGCCCGAACCACAATTTGTCGATGGCCAGAATGTGGTTGAGCGTGCCATGCACTGACTTGAAAAAGGCGCGCCGGTCAGCGAAATAGTCTTCACGATCAAGTGCCGCAGCAGCCTCGTAAATTTGACCATTGGCCCATTTGTTGTAGTGGGCAAGCCGTCTGAAATGATCTTTCATCGCATTTGCACTCAAAACAGGAAATAGCGTTGCGCCATCGGCAATACTGTTGCCGGTTCGCAGGTTAAAAGTTCGCCATCCGCCCGTACCTCATAGGTTTCCGGATCGACTTCCACACGCGGTGTCGCATCATTGTGGATCATCGACGCTTTGGAAATGCCGCCGCGCGTGTTTTCAACGCCGATCAATTGCTTGTCCACGCCGAGCGACTGGCGCAGGCCCGCATCGACCGAGGCTTTGCTAACGAAAACCACAGACGAATTGCTGACGTTCTTGCCATAGCCGCCGAACATATAGCGGTAATGAACCGGCTGCGGTGTCGGGATCGAGGCATTCGGGTCACCCATCGGCGCAGCAGCAATCGAGCCGCCGAGCAGAACCATATCCGGCTTGACACCAAAGAAGGCCGGGTTCCACAAAACGAGATCGGCGCGTTTGCCCACTTCGATCGAACCGATATGCCGGGATACGCCCTGCGCAATCGCCGGGTTGATCGTGTATTTGGCGATGTAGCGTTTGACGCGGAAATTGTCGTTGTCGCCCGTCTCCTGCGGCAGGCTTCCACGCTGGCGCTTCATCTTGTCAGCCGTCTGCCAGGTGCGGATCAGCACTTCACCCACGCGGCCCATCGCCTGGCTGTCGGACGAGATAATCGAGAACGCGCCGATATCGTGCAAAATATCCTCGGCCGCGATGGTCTCCTTGCGAATACGGCTTTCGGCGAAGGCCACATCCTCGGGGATCGAGGAGGAAAGATGGTGGCAGACCATCAGCATATCGAGATGCTCGGCGATGGTGTTCTTCGTATAGGGCCGCGTTGGATTGGTCGATGAGGGGATAACGTTCGGCAAGCCGCAAATCTTGATGATGTCCGGCGCATGGCCGCCGCCGGCGCCTTCCGTGTGAAAAGCATGAATGGTCCGGCCCTTGAAGGCGCCGACCGTATCCTCAACGAAGCCACTTTCATTGAGCGTGTCGGTGTGGATCATCACCTGCACGTCATATTGATCGGCGACAGCAAGGCAATTGTCGATCGCAGCCGGTGTCGTCCCCCAGTCCTCGTGGAGCTTGAGCGAGCAGGCGCCGCCCAGGATCATTTCTTCCAGCGCCTTCGGTTGCGAGGCATTGCCCTTGCCGGACAGGCCGATATTCATCGCGATAGTATCGAAGGACTGGATCATCCGCGCCATGTGCCATGGCCCCGGGGTACAGGTGGTCGCCAGTGTTCCATGTGCCGGACCGGTGCCACCGCCGAGCATGGTGGTGATACCAGACATCAGCGCTTCCTCGATCTGTTGCGGACAGATGAAATGGATATGCGCATCCATGCCGCCGGCCGTGAGGATCTTGCCTTCACCGGCGATGATTTCCGTGCCGGGCCCGATAATGATGGTCACGCCGGGCTGTGTATCCGGGTTGCCGGCCTTGCCGATGGCAACGATCAACCCGTCCTTCAATCCGACATCGGCCTTGTAGATGCCCGTATGATCAACGATCAGGGCATTGGTGATGACAGTGTCGAGGGCGCCGTCTTTACGAGCAACCTGGCTCTGGCCCATGCCGTCGCGAATGACCTTGCCTCCGCCGAACTTCACCTCTTCGCCATAGACGGTGAAGTCCTTTTCCACCTCGATAAAAAGCTCGGTATCGGCAAGGCGCACCTTGTCCCCGGTGGTCGGGCCAAACATGCGGGCATAGGCCGAACGGGTGATTTTAGCGGGCATGAGACTTCCCTCTTTTGTGAATTGTATCATGGGCGACCGGGGTTGGCCGCCACATTTTCGCCGCGATATTGCCTTGGAAAAACCCGATCACCGACCCGTTCAGAGCGAATTCGGCATGTGAGGTATAAACGTCATCAGTAGATGATCGTTCGCCAATCACGTGAAAGGAACAACGATGCGAAAGATGATAGTCCTCGCGCTCAGCGCGGCATTCCCGCTGGCAACTTCCGTTGCTTATGCGCAGTCCGCCGCCCCGCAGGCTGAAAGTGCCCAGCAGCCAGCCGCAAAAAGCGAAACTGCGACCGGTCAGGCGGGCGCAACGCCCATCACCACGATCAATATCGTAGACATCAACGAACTGCCGGAAGCGACCAAGAACCAGGTCAACGATGCCATTGCCAAACGCAGCGATGCGGACGTGCAGAAACTGCGCACCTCGATCGACAAGTCGCCGGAAGTCTCCGCTGCTCTGAAAGAGAAGGGACTGACTTCTGCGGCGGTGGTGATAGCAAGTCTCGATTCCAAGGGCCTGCTCACCCTCGTCACCAAGAAGCCGAGCTGACCGGCAAGCTCTGCAAAATACGTTCCTGACATCTACGTTGCGATCGGCGTTTTCCCGGTCGCTTTGCGTCGTGGAACTGAAGTCAAACGGATCTGTCAAAGCTTTCCCATGATCTTCTGCTGAAACCCGTAGACGGTCCGGTTCCCGCTGAGCGGCACAAGCGTAACATCGCGCTCCTGTCCCGGCTCGAACCGGACCGCCGTTCCCGCAGCAATATCGAGGCGCATGCCGCGGGCCTTGTCGCGGTCGAACGCCAGCGCCGAATTGGTTTCGTAGAAATGATAGTGCGAGCCGACCTGCACGGGACGGTCGCCGGTGTTGGCCACCTTCAGCGTGATGTTGCTGGCGCCAGCGTTGAGTTCAATGTCACCCTTGGCAGGGATCACTTCTCCAGGAATCATGCTCTGTCTCCTAGCGGATCGGTTCGTGGACGGTGACAAGCTTGGTTCCGTCAGGGAAGGTCGCCTCGACCTGGATGTCGTTTATCATTTCCGGGATGCCCTCCATTACCTGATCGCGGGTAATGACATGCGCGCCAGCTTCCATGAGATCGGCGACGGAGCGGCCGTCACGGGCGCCCTCGACAACAAAATCGCTAATCAGCGCAATGGCTTCCGGGTGATTGAGCTTGACGCCGCGCTCAAGGCGGCGGCGCGCCACCATGGCCGCCATGGAGATCAAAAGCTTGTCTTTTTCACGCGGTGTCAGATTCATCTTATTCCTTAGACATCATTCTTTGGTCGCACTTAAATTGACCAGACTTTAGGCACGCCTGCCTTTTCATTCAGCAGCTCGATCAGCGGCACCAGCCGCTTTCTCAGCAAATAGGCGTCACCATCGATGAGCCTCGCAAGAAGCTTGCCAGACCAGAAGGAAGCACCGCCTTTTGTCCCAATTATTTTTCGGCTTTTATCGAGATAGCGTTCCGCATCGGCATCGAGCAGCAAAATAGTGGCCATGGTTCGCATTCCGCCAATCAGCGCAGGACGACCCAGCATCGAACCAGCATCCGGACCGATCAGAAAGTCTTCCGCATGGATCAGCTTGCCGTTTCGATGAATGCGCCAGCGATCGCGAAACGTGCAGTTCTGGACATCTTCACCCATGGCCTTGCGGCCAAAGACCACGGGCTCCACGATGAGTGCACGACTGGATTGGGCGAGATCAACAACAAGCGTTCGGTTCAGCGCCGAGGCTTCGAACAGGATCGTCTCCTGCGGCAACCAGGCGAGCGACGCCTGGTTTTTGACCTTAAGCACCGTTGCAACATCCGCGACACCGGCGGACGCCTTGTAAATACGCTCGCAGGCCTGCGTTGTGACCTGTGCCCGGCAATCATCGGCCACCTCAAATTGCCAGTGCATCTCGTCGCCGCCGGTCAAGCCGCCCGACGTGTTGATCATCACAGCTTCCAGTAACGGACTATCGGTCTCGGGCAATCGGATCTTGGCGCAACCTTCCTGGTAAAGCGTAGCGATGCGCGTGCGGCCATTGACTGGTTTGACAGCCAGCCGCGCCGAACCATAAGCGCGCTGCGGCCCGGCTTTCGGTATCAAATCAAGAGACGAATGAACATTCATCGTCGCACGCTAGCGCAATATCCACCGCGATGAAAACAACAATATCAAACTCAGAGTTGAGACGTTCAACCGGCGCAAGCAATGCCCTCCTACGCTTCGTGGCAATATCTGGTACCATTGGTGACCACAGCGCTGTTTCTGGAATACGAAGATGTACTCAAGCGGGCGGAACAGAGGTTGGCGCATGGACTTGATAATGCTGGTATCGATCGGTTTCTGGGCGCCCGTGCAAGCGCAAGTGAAGCAGTGAACGTGCGATATCAATGGCGGCCGCAACTTTCGGATGCGAATGACGAGATGGTATTCGAAGCCGCCGTCAATGGAAGGGCTGATGCCCTGGTGACCCATAATATCAAGGACTTCAAGGCGGCTGCCACGAAGTTCAACGTGCGGATTTTGCTACCGGCCGATGTGCTTGCGGAGATGAGAAAATGACAAAAACGTCCTATCCCCTCAAACTTCCAGCTTCTGTCAAGACTGCCGCACAGCGGCTGGCGCGGGAAGATGGTGTGTCGCTCAATCAATGGATATCAGTTGCCGTTGCCGAGAAAATCGGGGCGGTCGAAACCGCAAGTGAGTTCCTGCGCCGTCGTCAAGGAAGCGCCACGCCAAGCGATCTTTTGCCGTTCCTTGACAATGCCGGCAATGAAGAACCAGCCACAGAAGACAAATTCGAATAATTGCCGGCGAGCCTGCGAAAACTCAATTGGTGCCGAGCTCGATCGCGCGCTGGTGTGCCTTGAGTACAGCCCTTATCATCAGGCGCTTGAGCTTGTCGTTGCCCATCAACACGTCCAGCGCAGCAGCTGTCGTTCCTTTGGGGCTCGTCACCTGTTCGCGAAGCTTCGTTGGCGTGTCCGTGCTTGAGGCAGCCAGAACCCCGGCGCCATAGACTGTCTGCATGGCCAGCAACTCGGCAGTCTTTCGTTCCAGGCCAGCGACAACGCCAGCCTCGGTCAGGCATTCGATGAAATGAAACACGTAGGCAGGGC